>NZ_RJUK01000006.1 GCF_003762925.1 Marinimicrobium koreense | reverse complement strand
TAACATCTATGGACGCCCCGTTTTGTGCAAGTAAAATATCGTGACAGTTTAGGTTTGCAGCCATCTATACGGATTCTAGTTGGAGACTTGCTCCGATCACTGGATGAGAGCCGCTGATTCGGACCTAATCATTTGTAGCGTTCTCAAAGGAACGTTGTTAGGGCCAGGTTGACCGAATCTAAGGTGTACCTATTTGTCATCAATGTAGTTTTACCTGCGCAAACCAAGATCGCCTCAAAATTCTAAGCGGTAACTTCTTGATATCGCTCGCCTTTCGTTAATAGAGCCCATACGATTCGGGCCAATTTGTTGGCCAGCGCCACAATCACCGTGTTTCTATGACACCTGGTCTGCAGCTGCCTTAGCCAAGCTGTGACCGGTCGCCGAGGGTTCATATGTCTTAGAACCGCTCTAGCACCGTGTATCAGCATTCGTCTTAAGTAGGCATCACCTCGTTTACTGATCCCTATTAATCGGGACTTTCCTCCCGTCGAGTGCTGCCTTGGCACCAGGCCCAACCAAGCCGAGAATTGACGGCCGGACTTAAATGATTGTGCCCGCCCCACTGTCGCTACAAGAGCGGATGCCGTGAGTCGACCAACTCCTGGTATCTCCTCCAGCCTTTTTACAGTTTCATCCCGTTGCCCTTGAAGCTCGATTTGTCGGTCTAAATCTGCCACCTCAGACTCTATAAACTTCAATCGATCCATCATCCGATGTACTTGTTGCGCCGTGATGACCGGAAGGCGGGACTCAGCCTCGCTGTAACGTTGTTCAAACCACTTGTGCAGGTTTCTCGGGCCCGTCGGTACTGCCAACCCAAACTCACCAAGCGTGGCTCGAATGCGATTGATAAGCGCCGTACGATCTCTTACCAACCCTTCTCGGTCCCGGTGAATAAGAAGGATTGCTTGTTGATCCTCAGATTTTATATCAACATAGCGCATCGTAGGTCGAGTCACTGCTTCACAAATGGCTTCAGCATCAATAGCATCGCTTTTATTGGTTTTCACATAGGGCTTAACGTATTGAGGTGGAATTAATCGCACCTCATGCCCCTGTTTAACTAGCTCTCTGGCCCAGTAATGAGAACCTCCACATGCTTCCATCCCTACCAAACAGGGCTTCAAGGTGGCAAAAAATTTCAGCAATGATGACCTATTAAGCTTTCGTCTGACGCAAACCTTCTCCGTTTCGTCTGTCCCATGCACATGGAAAACGGACTTTGCTAAATCGATACCGACTACGCTCAACTCTTTCATTTTCTTACCCTCCACTGTGGCTTAGTCACTTAAGACTAGCCGACTAGAGAGGGGCGTCCATCTCATTATTTGTATATCGCGCATGCGC
>NZ_RJUK01000005.1 GCF_003762925.1 Marinimicrobium koreense | reverse complement strand
TTTTCTGGCACACAAGAAAAACGCCCTGCCGGGTTACCGACAGGGCGTTTTAATTTAAGAGCTTGACCCGTTCGCCCGGAGCGAACGGGCACAGCCGGAGGCTGCCCGCAGGGTCGATGCCAGGGATGGGGTCGATGCCAGGGATGGCATCGATGACCATGACCGCAGGGTATCTACATGGATGTAGTGTATGCAGATAACGCAGGAGCAGTTATCTGTCATCGGCAAGCGCCCCCGCTCCGGCGCGAGCCACGCAAAAAAATACCCCGAACCATTACTGATTCGGGGTATTTCAATTTAAGAGCTTGACGATGACCTACTCTCACATGGGGAAACCCCACACTACCATCGGCGCTAAGTCGTTTCACTTCTGAGTTCGGAATGGGATCAGGTGGTTCCAACTCGCTATGATCGTCAAGCAAACTGGTTTGAGTCCGGGTTGGTCTTATCTCTTAGTCGAGTGCCGCCATTCTCAAATAGGGTGGTGATACAGTAAGTTGCACAGTGCTTTGTCGATTGCGTCTCTGCACAGAAGTCCGGCTGTCGTATTCAGTCGTCTCTGTTATATGGTCAAGCCTCACGGGCAATTAGTACTGGTTAGCTCAACGCCTCGCAGCGCTTCCACACCCAGCCTATCAACGTGGTAGTCTTCCACGGCCCTTTAGGGAGCTCGAAGCTCCAGGGAGAACTTATCTTGAAGGAGGCTTCCCGCTTAGATGCTTTCAGCGGTTATCCCGTCCGAACGTAGCTACCGGGCAATGCGATTGGCATCACAACCCGAACACCAGAGGTTCGTCCACTCCGGTCCTCTCGTACTAGGAGCAGCTCTTCTCAATTCTCCAACGCCCACGGCAGATAGGGACCGAACTGTCTCACGACGTTCTAAACCCAGCTCGCGTACCACTTTAAATGGCGAACAGCCATACCCTTGGGACCGGCTTCAGCCCCAGGATGTGATGAGCCGACATCGAGGTGCCAAACACCGCCGTCGATGTGAACTCTTGGGCGGTATCAGCCTGTTATCCCCGGAGTACCTTTTATCCGTTGAGCGATGGCCCTTCCATACAGAACCACCGGATCACTATGACCTACTTTCGTACCTGCTCGACGTGTCAGTCTCGCAGTTAAGCTGGCTTGTGCCATTACACTAACCTCCTGATTTCCGACCAGGATTAGCCAACCTTCGTGCTCCTCCGTTACTCTTTGGGAGGAGACCGCCCCAGTCAAACTACCCACCATACACTGTCCGCGATCCCGATAAGGGACCTGCGTTAGAACCCCAAACATACCAGGGTGGTATTTCAAGGTTGGCTCCACGCTAACTGGCGTTAGCGCTTCAAAGCCTCCCACCTATCCTACACAAATAGGCTCAGAGTTCAGTGTAAAGCTATAGTAAAGGTTCACGGGGTCTTTCCGTCTAGCCGCGGGTACACTGCATCTTAACAGCGATTTCAATTTCACTGAGTCTCGGGTGGAGACAGCGTGGCCATCGTTACGCCATTCGTGCAGGTCGGAACTTACCCGACAAGGAATTTCGCTACCTTAGGACCGTTATAGTTACGGCCGCCGTTTACCGGGGCTTCAATCAAGAGCTTCGCCGAAGCTAACCCCATCATTTAACCTTCCGGCACCGGGCAGGCGTCACACCCTATACGTCCACTTACGTGTTTGCAGAGTGCTATGTTTTTAATAAACAGTCGCAGCCACCTGGTCACTTCGGCTGCCAACAGCTTAGGGAGCAAGTCCCATCACCGCCAGCAGCGTACCTTCTCCCGAAGTTACGGTACCATTTTGCCTAGTTCCTTCACCCGAGTTCTCTCAAGCGCCTTGGTATTCTCTACCTGACCACCTGTGTCGGTTTCGAGTACGGTTCCTCTTTACCTGAAGCTTAGAAGCTTTTCTTGGAAGCATGGCATCAACCACTTCGCGCTCTAAAAAGAGCACTCGTCATCAGTTCTCGGCCTTAAGAGCCCGGATTTACCTAAGCTCTCAGCCTACAACCTTAAACACGGACAACCAACGCCGTGCTGGCCTAGCCTTCTCCGTCCCTCCATCGCAGTAAAGAGAAGTACAGGAATGTTAACCTGTTTCCCATCGATTACGCCTTTCGGCCTCACCTTAGGGGCCGACTAACCCTGTCCCGATTAGCGTTGGACAGGAACCCTTGGTCTTCCGGCGTGGGAGTTTTTCACTCCCATTATCGTTACTCATGTCAGCATTCGCACTTCTGATACCTCCAGCAAGCCTCTCGGCTCACCTTCGCAGGCGTACAGAACGCTCCCCTACCATGCAACAAGTTGCATCCGCAGCTTCGGTTACCAGTTTGAGCCCCGTTACATCTTCCGCGCAGGCCGACTCGACTAGTGAGCTATTACGCTTTCTTTAAAGGATGGCTGCTTCTAAGCCAACCTCCTAGCTGTCTGTGCCTTCCCACATCGTTTCCCACTTAACTGGTATTTGGGACCTTAGCTGGCGGTCTGGGTTGTTGCCCTCTTGACGACGAACGTTAGCACCCGCCGTCTGTCTGCCATAATTGCACTCCACGGTATTCGGAGTTTGCATGGGGTTGGTAAGTCGGGATGACCCCCTAGCCCAAACAGTGCTCTACCCCCGTGGGTGAGATATGACGCGCTACCTAAATAGCTTTCGGGGAGAACCAGCTATCTCCCGGCTTGATTAGCCTTTCACTCCGATCCACAGGTCATCTCCGCATTTTTCAACATACGTGAGTTCGGTCCTCCAGTGCCTGTTACGGCACCTTCAACCTGCCCATGGATAGATCGCCGGGTTTCGGGTCTATTGCCTGCGACTGGACGCCCTATTAAGACTCGGTTTCCCTACGGCTCCCCTATACGGTTAACCTTGCCACAGACAATAAGTCGCTGACCCATTATACAAAAGGTACGCCGTCACGGAACAAGTCCGCTCCGACTGCTTGTACGCACACGGTTTCAGGATCTATTTCACTCCCCTCACAGGGGTTCTTTTCGCCTTTCCCTCACGGTACTGGTTCACTATCGGTCAGTTGGGAGTATTTAGCCTTGGAGGATGGTCCCCCCATATTCAGTCAGGATAACACGTGTCCCGACCTACTCGATTTCACAACAAATGCCTTTTCGTGTACGGGGCTATCACCCTGTATCGCCCAACTTTCCAGAAGGTTCCACTAAGACATAAGTTGCTTAAGGGCTGGTCCCCGTTCGCTCGCCGCTACTAGGGGAATCTCGGTTGATTTCTTTTCCTCCGGGTACTTAGATGTTTCAGTTCCCCGGGTTCGCCTCCCATACCTATGTATTCAGTATGGGATACCCGACTTACGACGGGTGGGTTTCCCCATTCGGAAATCGCGGGATCATAGCGTGTTTGCCAGCTCCCCCGCGCTTATCGCAGGCTCCTACGTCCTTCATCGCCTCCAACTGCCTAGGCATCCACCGTGTGCGCTTAGTCGCTTGACCATATAACACAAACGACTGCTTTACGATTAATCACAACGCTTCATTAAACCGTCACAGTAAACTGTCACGTTTCAATGTAAGTCGTTGCGATCGCCGGACTTTTGTGTAGAGATACACAATCGTCAAATTAATCAGCAATGTACAACTTACTGTATCACCTTGTTAAAGAGCATCTGGCGTAAAAACCAGTCAGTTAACTTCTCTAATCGATTCTTCGATTAAAAAGTCAATTGACTGACTTCTAACAATTAGCAGTAAAGATTGAAAGTGGTGGAGCTAAGCGGGATCGAACCGCTGACCTCCTGCGTGCAAGGCAGGCGCTCTCCCAGCTGAGCTATAGCCCCAAATATTTCCAAGCAAGGAAATGGCTTTTTCGTCAGGTGGTGATGCGGGAAAGCGTAGCGTGTTAACAACACGTGAGCTTTTGCGCAGCGCCGCCTGGCGGAAAAGTGGTAGGCCTGGGCAGACTTGAACTGCCGACCTCACCCTTATCAGGGGTGCGCTCTAACCAGCTGAGCTACAGGCCTATAAAACTTTCGTCTTCAAGCTCAAGCGAAAGCCTCAACTAAGTTGAGCCCCAGCCTGCAGCTTATGGCTTGTAGCTTGCAGAGTTATTACTGCTAATCCAGTCGATCAAGCAATGCGTGTGGACGCTTACGAAGCGAAACGGCGTATCGTTTAAGGAGGTGATCCAGCCCCAGGTTCCCCTAGGGCTACCTTGTTACGACTTCACCCCAGTCATGAATCACACCGTGGTGACCGTCCTCCGAGGTTAGACTAGCCACTTCTGGTGCAACCCACTCCCATGGTGTGACGGGCGGTGTGTACAAGGCCCGGGAACGTATTCACCGTGACATTCTGATTCACGATTACTAGCGATTCCGACTTCATGGAGTCGAGTTGCAGACTCCAATCCGGACTACGAACGGTTTTTCGGGATTAGCTCCACCTCGCGGATTGGCAACCCTTTGTACCGCCCATTGTAGCACGTGTGTAGCCCAGGCCGTAAGGGCCATGATGACTTGACGTCGTCCCCACCTTCCTCCGGTTTGTCACCGGCAGTCTCCTTAGAGTTCCCACCATTACGTGCTGGCAACTAAGGACAAGGGTTGCGCTCGTTACGGGACTTAACCCAACATCTCACGACACGAGCTGACGACAGCCATGCAGCACCTGTCACTTGGCTCCCGAAGGCACCAAAGCATCTCTGCTAAGTTCCAAGGATGTCAAGGCCTGGTAAGGTTCTTCGCGTTGCGTCGAATTAAACCACATGCTCCACCGCTTGTGCGGGCCCCCGTCAATTCATTTGAGTTTTAACCTTGCGGCCGTACTCCCCAGGCGGTCTACTTAGTGCGTTAGCTGCGCCACTAAGAGCTCAAGGCTCCCAACGGCTAGTAGACATCGTTTACGGCGTGGACTACCAGGGTATCTAATCCTGTTTGCTCCCCACGCTTTCGCACCTCAGCGTCAGTATCAGTCCAGAGTGTCGCCTTCGCCACTGATGTTCCTTCCTATATCTACGCATTTCACCGCTACACAGGAAATTCCACACTCCTCTACCGTACTCTAGCTAGCCAGTTCTAACTGCAGTTCCCAGGTTGAGCCCGGGGCTTTCACAGCTAGCTTAACTCGCCGCCTACGTGCGCTTTACGCCCAGTAATTCCGATTAACGCTTGCACCCTCCGTATTACCGCGGCTGCTGGCACGGAGTTAGCCGGTGCTTCTTCTGCGAGTAACGTCACCCCCGATGGGTATTAGCCATCAGGCTTTCCTCCTCGCTGAAAGTGCTTTACAACCCGAAGGCCTTCTTCACACACGCGGCATGGCTGGATCAGGGTTGCCCCCATTGTCCAATATTCCCCACTGCTGCCTCCCGTAGGAGTTCGGGCCGTGTCTCAGTCCCGATGTGGCTGATCATCCTCTCAGACCAGCTACAGATCGTCGCCTTGGTAGGCCATTACCCCACCAACAAGCTAATCTGACGCGGGCTCATCCAATAGCACAAGGTCCGAAGATCCCCTGCTTTCCCCCGTAGGGCGTATGCGGTATTAGCAGCCGTTTCCGGCTGTTGTCCCCCACTACTGGGCAGATTCCCACGCGTTACTCACCCGTCCGCCGCTGTACTCACCCCGAAGGGCTTTCTCGCTCGACTTGCATGTGTTAGGCCTGCCGCCAGCGTTCAATCTGAGCCATGATCAAACTCTTCAGTTTAAAGAGTGCGATTCTTATTTCAGACAACTGCAAACAACTATCTGAATACCTCAAGAATCTTAAATCGTGCTCAGACGCTCGTTAACCTTAAAACATCATTACTGATGAATTGATGAGTCACTTGCGTCTGACAATCTTGTGTCGCCGATTGCCTCGCAAGCGCCCACACGCATTGCTTGATCTCACTTTTAAAGAACTCTCGGCGAGGGCAGCGCCTCAACCGTGGGATGCGAATTATACGCATCAAATCCGTTTTAGCAAGCGTTTTTTGAAACTTTTTTGTCGGCTCCGAAGAGCCGTCAAAAACCTTCTCAAAACGCCGAACCCAAACACCGCTTCGCGGACTTCGTGATTCGCTCCTCATCCGTCAGGAGCTGCGCATTATACACTTTAACTTTTGCTTGTAAACCCTTAATTTTCAAAAAGTTTTTCAAGCAGCGCCTCGTCCTTTTGGCTGACCCTTCACTCCGGAAGAGGCGCGAACTATACGGATATGATCCGGGGCGCGCAAGTACTTTTTGAAA
>NZ_RJUK01000004.1 GCF_003762925.1 Marinimicrobium koreense | reverse complement strand
GCTGTGCCCGTTCGCTCCGGGCGAACGGGTCAAGCTCTTAAATTAAAACGCCCTGTCGGTAACCCGGCAGGGCGTTTTTCTTGTGTGCCAGAAAATCTCCCGGTGGGGCTTGCCGATGCCCTAACGGTCATGGTGACGGCGGGCGTCCTGCCCGCCGCCCTTCGGGCGCCCGTTCGGGCGTCGTCTTCGGCATCCTGCCTCCGACTCAAGCTCCCCTCCAGCGGGTGGGGCTGTGCCTCGGCTCGTCCTTCGGACCTCGCCGATTCGCTCGGCCTGCGGCCATTGCGGGTGCGCCTTGTTCTAACTCATCGTCTTTGCCTTCCCGTAGGTCGGTTTAGGCCTCAGGCCGTAAACCGACAAACTCTCCCACACTCTCCCCAACCGACAAACCCACCCGTTTCGCTTTCCTAACACTGGTTACTTTTCGCAGAGTTGGTACACTACCGTGGCCCGAACCTGTGGGTAGTTTTACTAGATAAAACGATTTTTATATGCTATAAAACCAACCTCCGGTCTGATCGGCTGTTCGCTCCAATGTGAGGTATTCGGTCACGTTGGTGCCGTGCTGAATGGCAGGCCCGGAGCTCAATAAAAGAGAGTCATAAAGATGCAGCAATTACCCCATTCTTTGAAAACCCTGAGCGCAGTGGTATTTGGCAGTATTGTGACGCTGTCTTGCAGCGCCGAGACCAATGAAACCGCGGCAGAGGAAGAACTTGAACCCTGGCAGCAGGCCCAGAAGACGGAAGTCTGGGAGCCGGTTCCTCCGATGGTGGAAGTGCCCCAGGACGGTGTCCCGTCCGATGCAATTGTTCTGTTTGATGGTAGCGACCTGGACGCGTGGGTCGGGGAGAACGGTGGAGAGCCGACCTGGAATCTGGACGGTGATGCGATGACCGTGGCCCGTCGTCAGGGTGGTATCCGGACCAAGCGGGAATTCTGTGACGTGCAGCTTCATATCGAATGGCGTTCTCCAACCGATATTGAAGGGATGGATGGTCAGGATCGAGGCAACAGCGGTGTGTTCCTGCAGGAGCGTTATGAGATCCAGGTGCTCGACTCCCATGGCAATGAAACCTATCCCAACGGCCAGGCTGCATCGGTTTACAAGCAATCCATTCCCTTGGTGAACGCGACCCGTCCGCGTGGCCAGTGGCAGGAGTACGATATTATTTATCAGGCCCCGCGCTTTGATGACAGTGGCGCGCTGGAAGAGCCTGCCTACGTGACCGTGCTGCACAATGGTGTCGTGGTACAGAACCACTTCGAGATTCAGGGCACGACGGAGTGGATTGGCGATCCGAGCTACGATGAAGCGCACGGTTGTGCTCCCATTTTCCTGCAAGACCACGACGCGGCGGTCAGTTTCCGGAATATCTGGGTTCGCGAACTGTAATACTCCCAGTAGGCAGGACTGCCTGCCTTTTTTCATTGGCGAGGGACCGCGACGCAAGACCCGGCTGAACGCGACAGCCGGGTTTTTTTTAGTCAACTCAACACAAAACGATAACGTTAGGCCCGGCACAGCGCCATTCTGTTCAGAGGTAAAACTATGCTGAAAATAATAAAGAGGTTCGGTCAATCCTTTCGGGTGGTGTCGGCAGGCGTGCTCTCCCTGTTCGCCATTGGAGTACAGGCGTCAGTGCTGACGCCCGAGTCACCCTGGGAGCAGGTTCATGATGTTCTGTATCAGGACGGGCGGTTAGAGCCTGTGGTTGGAGAGGGCAAGCCTGAGACGCTCTTTCTCGACAATGGCGCGGAGGACATAAAACTTCTGTCGGAAGAGTCTCTGGGAGACTCCGTTCTGACGTTCGAAATGCTACTGGCCGAGCAAAGCCGTGCGGGTGTTTATCTGCAGGGGCGCTATGAGCTGGTGCTGGCCGGATCCGATCAGGCGGAGGTGTTGACGACACACAGCATGGGTGCCCTTGCGCCGCGATGGGATGAAAATCGGACTCCCCCGGAGTTTGATAGTGTGCCGCCCTTGCGCTCGGTAGGCGACACTGTTGGTCATTGGCTTCCCGTGGAAATACAGTTTCGCGCCCCTCGCTACAATGAGGCGGGTCAGAAAGTAGAGCCCGCCATGTTGCTTGAGGTTCGCATCAATAACCAGATCGTTCAGAAACGTACGCTGCTTACCGGGTTTACCCGAGGTTCGATCAACCCCTGGGAGACAACATCGGGGCCTTTGATGGTGCACGTTCATCAGGGACCGGTGGCGCTGCGCCAGGTATCCTTGGCGCATGCCGATTTCAGTGCGGTCGAGCTGCCCTCTGAAACGGGGGGCGAGTCCAACCTGGGGCAGCTGGAAGATTTTGTGGCCAAGGGCGAGAAGGCATTCAAAGCGCTGGGCTGCACCTCATGTCATGCCGTCACCGACGGGGAAAAATCGGTACGTGCCGGCCCCAACCTGTATGGATTGTTCCAGCGGACCCCTCGTGATCGCGAGGTCAAGCAGGGGGAGGGAGACACCCGGTTTACTCTGAAAGCGGATCGGAGTTACCTGCACCGCAGTATCCGTCAACCGGATGCCGAGTTGGCGATCGCCGAAACAGGTTCAAATCAGGGGCAAGTCTATCAGCCGATCATGCCGGCTTACTCGACCGATACCTTGAGCGACGGCGATCTGGATGCGATCGGGGCCTATCTCAAAACACTCAATCCGCTGGCAACCCAGGGGCCGGTCGTTCAACTGGTCGAAGAGGGTGGGCCGGAGGTCTATGATCCACTCACTGATGGATTACAGCGTCTGGTTCTGGATGAAGTCCAGATCCAGCGGGGCCCCATGCCAGGCACGTCCGGACGAGCCATACATGTGGGGCTACCCAATGGTGTGAACTACAGCTTTGATCCAAGAGTTCTGGGTGTGGTCAAACTCTGGCAGGGTGGCTTCCTGGATATGGGAGGCGAACTGCGCAATCGCGGCGGAGGCGGTTTGGGTATGGGGTATGACAGCCGGGAGATTGGTCTGGGAGCGACCAATACGTTGTTCGCACCCCTTCAGCCGGACGGAACGCCGGTCGACTTTTCATTCAAGGAGTCGGTCTTTCAGGACCACGAGCGGGTGCGGGCCGCACTGTACAGCGAGAAGGACCACTTTGATCTACTCGCGGAGGTCGAGGCCCGTTTTCACGGTTACCGGCGAGACTCCCGGCAAGCGGAAGCGGCTCCTACGTTTGAAGTATCTGTCGGTGACAATCGCTTTGGGATGACCATGGATATCAATGCCAAAGGTGCTTTGACACTGGTGATCGATGGAGAATTGAACTCCGAGCAGAGTTTCGAACTGGCCACCGAGCTCATTAGCGACATCTCGGTATCTGAAGGCTTAGTGGCCGAGGGGCAGTGGGTTATCCCCGAAGGAGTCTCCTTACCGGTGCGTCTGGAAGGACAACTGGCACTGTCTGACAACCCCTGGCGACCGACGGCCAAGTCGTTTGACCATGTACGTCAGCCGCTGAAAGTGGTGCCCTCGCAGGCGGACCTTCTGGACGGCTACGCCATCGAAGACTATCTGCCCCCCAAAGACAACTACGGTCGAGATCTCCTCTTTGAGCCCTTGGGGATCGCCGTGGCTGACAATGGGACGGTTGTGGTGTCGACCCGCAACGCGGGGATCTGGCGATTGATCGATGGTGAGTGGCACCTGTTTGCCGAAGGTCTTTTCGATAGCCTGGGTGTCGTGATTGAAGACAAGGCGGGTCTGGATCTGGTGGTTGGCCAGAAAGCCGAGTTGACGAGGATTCGGGACACCAACGGTGACGGGCGCGCAGATTACTACGAAACGCTGTTCGATGGGTTCGGTTATCACAGTAACTACCACACCTATCTGCACGGGCCTGTGAAGGGTGCCGATGGTGCTTATTATCTGGGGCTGAATCTGGCTCATACCGACGAGGCGGTCTACAAAGCCGATGGCCTCTATATGGGCTCTCAGGGAGGCTTCAGTGGCTGGGCGTTCAGAGTGACCCCCGATGGTGAGGCCACGCCCTGGGCCAGTGGCCTGCGAAGTGCGGCCGGCTGGGCTTTGGGGCCGGATGATCAGGTCTGGTTTACCGAGAACCAGGGAGAGTTTGTGGGCACCTCGAAGCTTTTCGTGCTGAAGAAAAATGCGTTCTATGGGCATCCGTCCGGGCTGGTTGATCTGCCGGGGATGACGCCGGAATCGCCGGGCATAGCCTGGGCGCGAGTGCGGGACCATCGCGAACCGGAACGGCTCTTGATGCCCCAGAACCTGCTGGCGAACTCTCCGGGGCACCCGGTCTGGGATACCACCCAGGGACGCTTTGGCCCCTTCTCTGAACAGATGCTGATCGGTGATCAGACACAATCCAATTTGTTCCGGGTCGCGCTGGAAACCTTGCCGGATGGAACCGTGCAGGGAGCGGCAATGCCGTTTGCCCGGAATCTGGCGTCGGGGGCAATGCGTCCGGTTTTTCTGCCCGATGGCAGTCTGTTACTGGGGCAAACCGGGCGCGGCTGGCAGGCGAAAGGTGGTCACGTGGCTGCCTTGCAGCGTGTGAGCTGGCAGGGTGAGCAGCCTCCTCTGGCGTTGAAGCGGATTACAGTCACTGAAGATGGTTTTACTCTGCAATTCACCCGGGCACTGCCGGAAACCCTCACCCGCCAGGCGCTGGCAAATGCGCTCGCGCTGAGTTCCTGGACCTATCGGGATGCACCGGATTACGGTTCAGAGCAATTGGGCCAGCGTGACGAAGCGATCGCCGGTCTTACACTCAGTGACGACCGCACTGCGGTGACGTTGGAGTTGGAGTCGACAAAAGTGCCGGATGTGCATCCACAACAAACGGCTCGGGTGTACCACTTCACGCTCGAGTCCGACGTGTTGACGCGCGATCATGGCGGTGTGCCGATGAGTGCGTTTTACACACTGCACCGCTTTGCTCCCTGAAAATGATTGAGCATCCAGGGATGGATGTAATTATCGTCTTCATCTGGATTTTCCCCGTCAGGTTTGCTTAGATGCCCCCATCGACCAGCCTGATGGACACCTGTTCTATGAGTACCGCGACCGGCACCCTCACGATTGACCTCTCGGCCCTGCGGGCCAACTGGGACACACTGTGTTCCGTCCTTGAGCAAAGGCCGGCCGCGGTGATAAAGGCCGATGCCTACGGGCTTGGCGCGGAACCGGTGGGCCAGACGCTTTATCGGGCGGGCTGCCAGGAATTCTTCTTGGCCACCCTGGAGGAAGCGTTGACTGCCCGAAGCTTTCTTCCGGACGATGCCGTTATCTATATTCTCGGCGGCGTCCGCCCCGGCGAGGAAGAGGAGTGCATAAACGCGGGGCTGATACCGGTGCTGTACAGCCGGGCGGCCATGGACCGTTGGGCATCAGTCTGTCGGGCGCTGGATGTTGCCTCTCCCTCGGTGATCAAAGTGGACACCGGTATGACGCGGATGGGGCTCAGTCAGGAAGACTGGCGTGACTGTGTGGCGAAGCCCGAATTGCTTGCCGGCTGTCATCCGGTCCTGGTCATGAGTCACCTCGCCTGTGCCGACGAGCCCGATCACCCCATGAACAGAGAGCAGCAACAACGGTTTGTGACTGTGGCGCAAAGTGCTCGACGCTTGTTGCCGGGTATCCGCTGCAGTCTGGCCAACTCATCGGGTATTTTCCTGGGAGCCGACTGGCACTTTGATCTCGCGCGTCCGGGGGCGTCTCTGTATGGCTTTGACCCCGTGGCCGATGGTGAGCCTGCCATGGAAGCGGTGGTGAAGTTGGATCTGCCGGTCCTTCAGGTGCGAGAACTGAGCCACCCGGCGAGTATTGGCTATGGAGGCGAGACCCGCCTGCCCGCCGGGCGGCGCCTGGCGGTGGTGGCCGGGGGCTATGCCGATGGACTCAATCGCACCATCGGTCGAGAGGGCGGGGTAGGTTATCTGGGGAATACGCGCGTTCCGGTGGTCGGACGAATCTCCATGGACACGACCATTTTCGACATTACGGAAGCGGCGCCCCCCGAATCGCCCGAAAACACCTGGATCACCGTCCTTGACCATCGGTTGCGGGTGGCCGATGTATCCCGCCGCATTGGTGCGCTGGGTTACGAAGTGCTTACCAGCCTGGCCGGGCGCTACCGTCGCGTTTATCGAGAGGTGGCGCAATGAGTCGTGATGAAGCGACCCTGTCCCGACTGCTGCACACGCTTTCCAGTGGCCATTACCACTCCGGGGATGAGTTGGGACAACGGCTCGGTATCAGCCGCGCGGCGGTGTGGAAGCAGCTGCAGAAGCTGAGCGAGTTGGGGATCGAACTGGAATCGGTGCGGGGCCGGGGTTACCGGCTCTTGGGAGGTCTGGAGCTGCTGGAGCCGGATCGTCTCTGGGAACAGCTGGGTGATCAGACTCGCGCTCAACTCACCGAACTGGAGGTTCTGTCGGTCACCGACTCCACCAACTCGCAAGCCATGCAGCGAGCCGCCCTTGGTCAGGGCGGCTATGTCTGCTTGGCGGAACAACAGACGGCCGGCCGCGGGCGTAGAGGGCGTACCTGGGTCAGCCCGTTCGCGCGCAACCTCTATCTGTCGCTCAGTTGGGGGTTTGAGGGCGGTGCGGCTCAGTTGGAGGGGCTCAGCCTCGCGGTTGGTGTGGCAATGTGCCAGGTACTCGAGTCAGAAGGGGTTGGGGCGGTCGGCTTGAAGTGGCCCAATGACCTGCTGTGGAAGCAACGCAAGCTCGCGGGTGTGCTGCTGGAAATGACGGGGGATCCGGCCGGCGCCTGCCAGGTGGTGGTCGGAGTCGGTCTGAACCTGGCGATGCCCGACCAGCCCGCCCGCGACATCGAGCAGCCCTGGGCCGACCTGGAAACCGTGTGCGCGTCTGAGCGCTGTCCGGTTCCTGGGCGCAACGTGCTGGCGGCCCGGCTGATTGATGCCCTGGTGGCACTGCTGTCCGGTTACCACCGCGAAGGCTTTGCCGCCTGGCGCGAGGCGTGGCTCGCTCGCGATGCGTTTGCGGGGCGCCGAGTTGTGGTCAGCTCCGGCGCTCGAGCGCAGGAAGGGATTGCCCGAGGGGTGGATGTCAGTGGTGCATTGCTGCTCGAGCAGGACGGCGAGCGCGTTCTGTGCCACGGGGGCGAGTTGTCGATGAGAGCTGCGTCATGATTCTGGAAATTGATTGGGGAAACAGCCGGATTAAATGGCGCCTGCAGGGCGAATCCGGTACGCTGGCCGCCGGCGCCGACGCGGGTAAGGATCTCGAGACTGTGAGCAGCTCGGTGCAAGATGCCTTGCCTGCCGGTGTCGTGCCGGACACGGTGAGAGTGGCATCGGTGCGTCCGGCGGCGGATGAAGCCCGGCTGGTGCAGTGGGCGCAGTCCCAGTGGCGGCTTACCCCCTGGTTTGCGCGTTCGCTGGCTGAGTGTGCGGGCGTAGTGAGCGCTTACTCGCGGCCCGGGCGCCTGGGGGTCGATCGTTGGCTCGCTCTTTTGGCGGCGCGCCAGGTGTCCCGGGAGGCGGCCGTGATTGTTCAGGCCGGCACCGCGCTTACCGCGGATCTGCTGGATGAGCGGGGTGTTCACCGGGGAGGCTATATTGCGCCCGGGTGGCAGACGATGCGCCGGGCTCTGGATGTGGGAACGGCCCGGGTTCGAAGTCTGCAGGGGCCGCCGGAGAGGCTCCAGCTTGCGCCGGCGAACAATACCGAAGGAGCCGTCGAGGCCGCACTGTCTGCGATGGTGGTCGGGTTTGTCCAGAATGCCTGTCAGCAGCTTGAGAGATCCTCCCGGTTGATTGTGGCCGGCGGTGACGCCGGGCTTATCGGTACCCACTTTTCGCAGGCACGCTTGTGGCAGGAGATTGTACTGGACGGTCTGGCGGTGGCGTACCGCGCTGAGACCGGCGCCTAAGCAATCCGGATTGGTTCATTTCAGGGTAGAGCAGTTATATGCGGGCAATACTCGCGGTCTTGGTGCTGGTCAATGTGTTATTGCTGGCACTTCATCAGTTTGGGGTAATACCGACCTCTGGGCCCTCGGGCAGCGGAGAGGCGCCTGTGGTTCCCCCTTCTGCCCCGTCTCTCCAGCTTCTGTCCGAGGCGTCTGGCGAGTTGCCGCTTGCCGGGCATTCGCAGAGTGATCAGGATCAGGGCTCCGTGTCGGACGCCTTGCCCCTGTGTGTCCTGGTGGGCCCCTTTACTGAGCATGGCGATGCTGACTCCATTGGTCAGCGTCTGAGGGCGCTGGATGTGACGGCCGAGTCGCAGAATATCGAGGTGTCTGACGGGCGTGGGTACTGGGTGCATCTGGCGCCGGAATTGTCCCAGAGGGAGGCGTTACGGCGCCTCCATGAGCTCCAGGCCAAGCAGATCGACAGCTACGTGATTCCCCGGGGAGAGCTCGCCAACGGCATCTCGTTCGGCATGTTCAGTCGCCGGGCTCTCGCGGAAGCGCGCCGGGATGAGCTCCAGGCGCTCGGTTATGACGCCAAGATCCGCGAAGTGGAGCGAACGCACAGGGAAATCTGGCTTGTAATGCCGGCTTTGCAGGCTCGGGCGCTGTCGGATCGGCTGTGGGAGGAGTTGCTGGCGGAGTATCCCACGCTGGAGCGAAGACAAAATTTGTGCCCAGGTGTTGCTTCTGAGTAAAAGTTTCTCTAGAATCCCGCCTCCACGTTGAGACGTGGTCAGGTTCGAGTGCTGGCGTAGCTCAGTTGGTAGAGCAGCTGACTTGTAATCAGCCGGTCGGGGGTTCGACTCCTCTCGCCAGCTCCATTCAACCTGAAACCCTGCATGTAACTGTGTGAAAAGATTGAATTTTCGGTTGACAGGCGGGGTTGCGAGCCGGACAATGCCGGCTACTTTTTGGCAGGGGTTCCCGAGTGGCCAAAGGGATCAGACTGTAAATCTGACGCGCAAGCTTCGGAGGTTCGAATCCTCCCCCCTGCACCATATTAGAAGGGCGCTCTGCGAGAGAGTCCTGCAAGGCCTGGCAGGAAGCAGGCCCGAGTTTGCGGGCATAGTTCAATGGTAGAACCTCAGCCTTCCAAGCTGATGATGCGGGTTCGATTCCCGCTGCCCGCTCCACTTTGCGGTGGAGCCAAGTAAGGCCTGAAACGTTTTCAAAGCTGATGTAGCTCAGTTGGTAGAGCACACCCTTGGTAAGGGTGAGGTCGGCAGTTCAAATCTGCTCATCAGCTCCATTTTGTCAGCTGCGGAGGTGTGCCTCCGCAGCGGTTTTTTGTCTGAGTATCCGTTGTCCTTGTGGCGCTTTGTCGCGTTGGCAGAGCCCGAAGTGCGCGGAATGGTTAACCCATCTGTAAAGCTTGAATGTGAGGAGGCGCTCGCAATGGCGAAGGAAAAATTTGAACGCAGTAAGCCCCACGTCAATGTGGGCACCATCGGTCACGTTGACCACGGTAAAACCACGCTGACCGCGGCTCTGACCCGCGTGTGCTACGAAGTCTGGGGCAGCGGTTCTGCCATGGCCTTTGACGGCATCGACAATGCGCCGGAGGAGCGTGAGCGTGGTATCACCATTGCGACCTCTCACGTAGAGTACGATTCACCGACCCGTCACTACGCGCACGTAGACTGCCCGGGCCACGCCGACTATGTGAAGAACATGATCACCGGTGCGGCTCAGATGGACGGTGCGATCCTGGTGTGTGGTGCCACTGACGGCCCGATGCCCCAGACTCGCGAGCACATCCTGCTGTCTCGTCAGGTAGGTGTACCCTTTATCGTGGTATTCCTGAACAAGGCGGACCTGCTGGCTGAAGATTGCGGCGGCGTAGGTACTGAGGAATACAATGAAATGCTGGAACTGGTCGAGATGGAGCTGCGTGAGCTGCTGTCCGACTATGATTTCCCGGGTGACGACACGCCGATCATCGCCGGTTCCGCCCTGATGGCTCTGAACGGTGAAGACGAGCACGAGCTGGGCACTACCGCCGTCAAGAAGCTGGTGGAGACTCTGGATGAGTACATTCCGGAGCCCGAGCGTGCCATCGATCAGCCGTTCCTGATGCCGGTAGAAGACGTTTTCTCTATCTCTGGTCGCGGTACCGTAGTAACCGGTCGTGTAGAGCGCGGCATCGTGAAGGTGGGCGAGGAACTGGAAATCGTCGGCCTGAAGGACACCACCAAGACCGTATGTACCGGTGTTGAGATGTTCCGCAAGATGCTGGACGAGGGTCGTGCCGGTGAGAACGTTGGTGTTCTGCTGCGCGGTACCAAGCGTGACGAAGTTGAGCGTGGTCAGGTACTGGCCAAGCCGGGTTCAGTGACCCCGCACGCCAAGTTCGAAGGCGAAGTGTACGTGCTGTCCAAAGACGAAGGCGGCCGTCACACTCCGTTCTTCAAGGGCTATCGTCCGCAGTTCTACTTCCGTACCACTGACGTGACTGGCGCTTGTGAGCTGCCGGAAGGCGTTGAGATGGTTATGCCGGGCGACAACGTGAAGATGAGCGTGACTCTGATTCACCCGGTAGCGATGGAAGAAGGTCTGCGCTTTGCGGTTCGTGAAGGCGGCCGTACTGTAGGCGCTGGCGTGGTCGCTAAGATCATCGAGTAAGCGTTAAAAGACGTTGTGGCAGGGGCTGTTTGGCCCCTGTTCCCTTCAAAAGTTACAGGCCAGTAGTTCAATTGGTAGAGCACCGGTCTCCAAAACCGGCTGTTGGGGGTTCGAGTCCCTCCTGGCCTGCCATCTTTCGAGAGTGCATTAAGGTTTCTGCAAGCCTATGAATACAAAAACCGAAGCGAAAGAGTACCGTATGGATCCACTGAAGTGGCTGCTGGTGCTTGGTCTTATTGCGGTTGGGGTTGTTGGAAACTCGCACTTCTCCGCCGAGCCACTGTTGTACCGTGTGCTGGGTTTGCTGGTTGTTGCTGCGGTAGCCATTTTGATTGCTCTGCAGACGGAGAAAGGTGCTGGCTTGTGGCGCCTTCTGCGTGAATCCATGGTCGAAGTACGCAAGGTTGTTTGGCCGAGCCGACAGGAAACCAATCAGACCACGCTGATCGTGATCGCGGTGGTGATTGTCATGTCGATCATTCTCTGGCTGCTGGATACGTTCTTCGGCTGGATTGCATCCCTGATTATTGGGTAGGTGATAAATGGCTAAACGTTGGTATGTAGTACACGCCTATTCCGGTTTCGAGAAAAAAGTCGCTGCGTCTTTGAAGGAGCGTGTCGATCTCAACAACATGCATGACTATTTCGGTGAGATTCTGGTTCCCACCGAAGAAGTTGTTGAAATGCGTGGCGGCCAAAAGCGCAAAAGTGAGCGCAAGTTTTTCCCGGGTTACGTCCTGGTTCAAATGGAACTGAATGACGATACCTGGCACTTGGTGAAAGATACCCCCCGCGTCATGGGGTTCATTGGCGGTAAGGCTGATCAGCCAGCGCCAATTACCGAGAAAGAAGCCCAGGCCATTCTTCAGCGAGTCGATGACTCGATTGAAAAGCCCAAGCCGAAAACGATTTTTGAGCCGGGTGAAATGGTTCGCGTCATTGATGGGCCATTTAATGACTTCAACGGAGTGGTTGAAGAAGTCAACTATGAAAAGAGCCGGCTGCGTGTTGCGGTACTGATCTTTGGTCGCTCTACGCCGGTTGAGTTGGAGTTCGGTCAGGTTGAAAAAACCTGACCTTTGACGGAGACGTCAGCCAGGAAGGCCCGTATTTTTTTACCTTTCTTCGCTCAAGAGTGAAGGGAGGTTTTCGTGTCTCCGGATAAAAAATTATCCGGAGAGGGGAGCCGAAGACGGAATACCCTGCCAAGGCATTCTCGAGGCGCTAACACCCAAATTGGGGAGTAAATACTATGGCTAAGAAAGTAACGGCCTATATCAAGCTGCAGGTTGCAGCGGGTAAGGCAAATCCGAGTCCGCCGGTTGGTCCAGCATTGGGTCAGCACGGTGTCAACATCATGGAGTTCTGTAAGGCGTTTAACGCTCAGACCCAGGGCGTCGAACCGGGCGCTCCGGTCCCGGTTGTGATCAGCGTTTACAGCGACCGCAGCTTCACCTTCACCATGAAGACTCCGCCGGCGTCATTCCTGCTGAAGAAGGCGGCAGGTATCAAATCCGGCAGCGGCAAGCCCAATACCGATAAAGTCGGTAAGGTCACTCGTGCGCAGCTGGAAGAGATCGCGACCACCAAGCAGCCGGATTTGACCGCTGCCGATATGGACGCCGCCGTGCGTACGATCGCGGGCTCTGCCCGTGCCATGGGTCTTGAAGTGGAGGGCGTGTAACATGGCTAAATTGAGTAAGCGTCAGCGCGCCATCAACGAGAAAGTGGACGCTAGCAAGCAGTACGGCATTGAAGAAGCTGTTGCGCTGTTGAAAGAGCTGTCCAGTGTGAAATTCCCGGAAACCTTTGACGTTTCCATCAATCTGGGTGTTGATCCGCGTAAATCCGACCAGGTCGTTCGCGGTGCCACCACTCTGCCCCACGGCACCGGCAAAGACGTACGCGTCGCCGTGTTCGCCCAGGGTGCCAACGCCGAAGCGGCTACCGCTGCCGGTGCTGACATCGTGGGTATGGAAGATCTGGCAGAGCAGGTCAAAGCTGGTCAGATGGATTTCGACGTGGTCGTTGCCAGCCCCGACGCCATGCGCGTAGTGGGTCAGCTGGGTCAGATCCTTGGCCCCCGTGGCCTGATGCCGAACCCGAAAACCGGTACGGTAACCCCGGACGTGGCGACTGCGGTCAAGAATGCCAAGGCCGGTCAGGTTCGCTACCGCGCTGAGAAGGGCGGTATCGTTCACGGCGGCATCGGCAAGATTTCTTTCGACGCTCAGGCCGTGAAAGAAAACCTGGAAGCCCTGGTAAATGACCTGAAGAAATCCAAGCCCTCTACCGCCAAAGGTGTGTACCTCAAGAAGATTGCCTTGAGCACCACCATGGGTCCGGGCCTGGTTATTGATCAATCCTCTCTGGCGATCTAAAGCGCCCTTGAGGTCAACGAGCTTTGGGGTCTGCGCCTCGGCGCAGGCTGTCAAAGACCGTAGGTGAGCCGCCTGTTTTTAAGTCGGTTCTTAATAATAGAGACTGTAGCAATACAGCTCGCAGCCTACGCAGACGGTGGGACCCGCTCCGGCTTGCCGGAGGACAGAATATCACCGAGTTAGGGTGTCAGGCTTTATCGGTCTGATACTGGATGTTAACGACAGAAGGCCTCGGCCCGCTCTGTCAAACCCAGGAGAAATCCCGTGGCATTAGGACTTGAAGGCAAAAAAGCGATTGTCGCAGAAGTCCAGGAAGCTGCGAAGAGCGCTCTGTCAGCGGTAGTTGCGGATTCCCGCGGCGTTACCGTAAGCGACATGACTGCTCTGCGCAAAGAGGCCCGCGAGAACGGCGTTTGGATCAAAGTCGTTCGCAATACGTTGGCCCGTCGCGCGCTCGCCGGTAGTGACTACGAATGTCTCACAGAGAGCTTCGTTGGTCCTACCCTGATCGCTTTCTCTAACGAACACCCCGGTGCGGGCGCCCGCATCCTCAAGGAGTTCGCCAAGAGTAACGATCAGCTGCAGATCAAGCTGGCCGCCTTTGAAGGCGAGCAAGTGGACTTCTCTATGTTGGCTACTCTGCCGACTTACGAAGAAGCCCTGGCGAAACTGCTGAGCGTGATGAAAGAAGCTTCTGCTGGCAAACTGGTCCGCACTATTGCGGCCGTTCGCGACGCGAAAGAACAGGAAGCGGCCTGAGATACTCGGCGCTTCAACTGAACCCACGAGCACCTTGCTCAATTTTGTAGGAATAGCATCATGGCTGTAACTAAAGAAGATATTATCGAAGCGATTGCGGAAATGTCCGTACGAGACGTAGTCGAGCTGGTTGAGGCAATGGAAGAGAAGTTCGGCGTTAGCGCTGCTGCTGCCGTTGTTGCTGGCCCGTCTGGCGACGCTGGCGGTGCCGCTGAAGAGCAGACCGAATTCGACGTCGTTCTGACCGGCATTGGCGAGAAGAAAGTTAACGTCATTAAAGCGGTTCGTGAAATCACCGGTCTGGGCCTGAAAGAAGCCAAAGACATGGTTGAGAACGCACCGAAGGCGGTTAAAGAAGGCGCTTCCAAGGAAGAGGCCGAAGAAGCCAAGAAGAAGCTGGAAGACGCCGGCGCTTCTGCCGAACTCAAGTAATTGGGTTCGTGCTTCGTCTGTCCAAACGCGTTTTTGGACCGAGGCTGGTGGGCTTTTGCCCGCCAGCCTTTTTCCGTTTCCGGTCGTCGGTAACGGCCGAAGTAGTGACCAGGCACTGATTTAGCGCCTCGTCATGGTTAGCCTACCACGGTTTTTGCCGGGTAGTGCAGGGTAGAGCAACGATGCCTGAGGAGATTTTCTCCCGGTGTCAGCCCGATCCGTGAACAAGCTGGGGATTACAGATGGCTTACTCATACACTGAGAAAAAACGTATCCGTAAGGACTTCGGCAAATTGCCGCATGTTATGGATGTTCCTTACCTTTTGGCAATTCAGCTGGATTCGTACAGACGATTTGCCCAGGCAGATGTCCCCCCCGAAGAGCGGGCCGATATGGGTCTGCATGCTGCATTTCGCTCGGTTTTCCCCATTGTCAGCTATTCCGGCAACGCGGCGCTTGAGTATGTGAGCTATAGCCTCGGCAAGGCGGCGTTTGACGTTAATGAATGTATTCTGCGCGGGGTGACCTACGCCGTGCCGCTGCGCGTGAAAGTGCGGCTGATGATCTATGATCGCGATTCGTCCAACAAAGCGATCAAGGATATTAAAGAACAAGAAGTCTACATGGGCGAGATTCCCGTGATGACTGAAAACGGTACCTTTGTCATCAATGGTACTGAGCGCGTGATCGTATCCCAGCTGCACCGTTCGCCCGGTGTCTTCTTCGATCACGACAAGGGCAAGACCCACTCCTCCGGTAAGCTGCTGTATTCCGCTCGCGTAATCCCCTACCGTGGCTCCTGGTTGGATTTCGAGTTTGATCCCAAAGACCTGGTTTATGTGCGTATTGACCGCCGTCGTAAGCTGCCGGCCACCATTCTGCTGCGCGCACTGGGCTTCAGCTCCCAGGAAATGCTGGACATGTTTTACGACACCAGTACCTTCCAGGTGGGTAAGGACGGTCAGTTCCTGTTCAAAGTGGTGCCGTCACGCCTGCGTGGTGACGTGGCCACTTTCGACATCAAGGACAAGAAGGGCAAGGTTCTGGTTGAGGAAGGCCGCCGGATTACCGCCCGTCACATCCGCCAGCTGGAAAAGGCCGGCGTTGATGAGATGATCGTGCCGCCCGAGTACCTGCTGGGACGCGCCCTGGCTCGGGATGTGATCGACAACGAGACCGGCGAGCTGCTGGTCGAGTGTAATACCGAGATCACTGAAGAAGTACTGGCGATTCTGGAAAAGCAGGGTGCAGAGACCATTGAAACTCTGTACACCAACGAACTGGACTGCGGTCCGTTCATCTCCGATACCCTGCGTCTTGACCCGACCCGCACTGAGCTGGAAGCGCTGGTGGAAATCTACCGGATGATGCGCCCCGGTGAGCCGCCGACCAAAGAGTCGGCCGAAGCGCTGTTCCAGAACCTGTTCTTCACCCAAGAACGCTACGACCTTTCCTACGTCGGTCGTATGAAGTTCAACCGTCGCCTGGGTCGCGAAGACGAAACCGGCGAAGGCACTCTGTCCAACGATGACATCGTGGACGTTCTGAAGACGCTGATTTCGATCCGTAACGGTCAGGGCACCGTGGACGACATCGATCATCTGGGGAACCGTCGTGTGCGGTCCGTGGGTGAGATGGCCGAAAACCAGTTCCGCGTCGGTCTGGTGCGGGTAGAGCGAGCCGTTAAGGAACGTCTGTCCATGGCCGAGAGCGAAGGCCTGATGCCTCAGGACCTGATCAACGCCAAGCCGGTGGCAGCGGCGGTGAAGGAGTTCTTCGGCTCCTCTCAGCTGTCCCAGTTTATGGACCAGAACAACCCGTTGTCGGAAGTGACTCACAAACGTCGCGTCTCGGCCTTGGGCCCCGGTGGTCTGACCCGGGAGCGCGCCGGCTTTGAGGTGCGCGACGTACACCCGACTCACTACGGCCGGGTATGCCCGATTGAGACGCCGGAAGGTCCGAACATTGGTCTGATCAACTCTCTGGCGACCTACTCGCGCACCAACAGCTACGGTTTCCTTGAGACCCCCTACCGCAAGGTGGTGGACGGCAAGGTGACCGATGACATTGAGTTCCTGTCAGCGATCAATGAGTCAGAATTTGTCATTGCCCAGGCCTCGGCCAAGCTCGACAAGAACGGCAAGCTGTGTGAGGAACTGGTTTCAGTCCGTCACCAGAACGAATTCAACCTGAAGAGCCCGGAAGAAGTCCAGTTGATGGACGTGTCTCCGCGTCAGGTGGTATCCGTGGCCGCCGCGCTGATTCCGTTCCTGGAGCACGATGACGCCAACCGCGCCCTGATGGGTTCGAACATGCAGCGTCAGGCGGTGCCGACACTACGCGCCGAAAAGCCGCTGGTGGGTACCGGTATGGAGCGCAACGTTGCTTCCGACTCCGGTGTCTGTGTGGTCGCCCGTCACGGTGGTGTGGTCGACAGTGTGGATGCGGGCAAGATCGTGATCAAGGTCAACGACAACGAGGTGGAAGAAGGCGACGCCGGTGTCGATATTTACAACCTGATCAAATACACCCGTTCCAACCAGAACACCTGCATCAATCAGCGCTCCATCGTGAACGTGGGTGATGTGGTGGCCCGTGGCGACATTCTCGCTGACGGTCCGTCGGTGGATATGGGTGAGCTGGCCCTGGGTCAGAACATGCGTATCGCCTTCATGCCCTGGAACGGCTACAACTTCGAAGACTCCATTCTGGTTTCTGAGCGTGTTGTACAGGAAGATCGCTTTACCAGTATCCACATCCAGGAGCTGACCTGTATCGCCCGGGATACCAAGCTGGGTAGCGAGGAAATCACCTCGGATATTCCCAATGTGGGCGAGAGTGCTCTGAGCAAACTGGATGACTCCGGTATTGTTTACATCGGCGCCGAAGTGGGCGGCGGTGACATTCTGGTCGGTAAGGTAACCCCGAAAGGTGAAACCCAGCTGACACCGGAAGAAAAGCTGCTGCGTGCCATTTTTGGCGAGAAAGCGTCCGACGTCAAGGATACCTCCCTGCGTGTGCCGGCCAGTACCAAGGGTACCGTGATTGATGTTCAGGTATTCACCCGCGATGGTCTGGAAAAAGACCAGCGCAGTCTGGAAATCGAACGCGACCAGCTGGACGAAGTTCGTAAGGATCTGAACGAAGAATACCGCATCGTTGAGCGCGCCATCTTCGGTCGTCTGCGCTCCGCGCTGGTGGGACAGAAAGTGTCCTCCGGTAAAGGCGTCAAGAAGGGCGAAGTGCTGACCGACGAGAAACTGGACGAGCTCGAAAAGGACCAGTGGTTCAAGATCCGCATGGCGGAAGATGCCCTGAACGAGCAGTTGGACTCGGCCGAAGCTCAGCTGATCGAGCGTCGCAAAATCCTGGACGATCGCTTTGAAGACAAGAAGCGCAAGCTGTCTACGGGCGACGATCTGGCGCCGGGCGTACTGAAAATCGTCAAGGTGTACCTGGCGATCAAGCGCCGCATCCAGCCGGGTGACAAGATGGCCGGTCGTCACGGTAACAAAGGGGTTATCTCGGTGATCATGCCGGTTGAAGATATGCCCTACGATGACAAGGGCGAGCCGGTGGATGTGGTGCTCAACCCGCTGGGTGTACCCTCGCGTATGAACGTGGGTCAGATTCTTGAGACTCACCTGGGTATGGCGGCCAAGGGCCTCGGTGTGAAAATCAACGAGATGCTCAAGCAACAGAAAGCCGTCAAGGATATTCGCGGTTTCCTGGAAGAGATCTACAACAAAACCGGTGATTCGCTCACCAAAGAAGATCTGGCATCGTTCAGCGATGAAGAAATTCTGGAGCTGGCGCGTAACCTGACCGGCGGCGTGCCGATGGCAACACCGGTATTCGATGGTGCCCAGGAGCATGAAATCAAGGCGCTGTTGAAGTTGGCGGATTATCCGGACTCTGGGCAGTTCACCTTGTACGACGGTCGTACCGGCGACAAGTTTACCCGGCCGGTGACCGTGGGCTATATGTACATGCTCAAGCTGAACCACCTGGTGGACGACAAGATGCACGCGCGTTCTACCGGTTCTTACAGCTTGGTCACTCAGCAGCCGCTGGGTGGTAAAGCCCAGTTCGGTGGCCAGCGTTTCGGGGAAATGGAGGTCTGGGCGCTGGAAGCCTATGGCGCCGCCTACACCCTGCAGGAAATGCTGACCGTCAAGTCGGACGATGTGGCCGGTCGGACCAAGATGTACAAGAACATCGTGGATGGCGACCACCGGATGGAGCCCGGTATGCCCGAATCCTTCAACGTGTTGGTGAAAGAGATTCGCTCGCTCGGGATCAGTATGGAGCTGGAGCAAGACGACTAGCCCGCTGGACCCACTTAAGGTGCGGGGCCGGATTTGCCGGCCTCGCTGTGCGGAACCCGCGCACTGATGCCCACTAGAGCTTACTGGAGAAAACGCCTTGAAAGACTTACTGAATTTGCTCAAGTCCCAGGGACAAGTCGAAGAATTTGACTCCATTCGGATCAGCCTGGCTTCGCCGGAAATGATTCGATCCTGGTCGTTCGGGGAAGTTAAAAAGCCCGAAACCATCAACTACCGTACCTTCAAGCCTGAGCGTGAAGGTCTGTTCTGTGCCAAGATCTTTGGCCCGGTGAAAGACTACGAGTGTCTGTGCGGCAAGTACAAGCGCATGAAGCACCGCGGCATCATCTGTGAAAAGTGTGGCGTTGAAGTCACGCTGGCCAAGGTGCGTCGCGAGCGTATGGGCCACATTGAGCTGGCGAGCCCGGTTGCTCACATCTGGTTCCTGAAGTCTCTGCCCAGCCGCATCGGCTTGCTGCTGGACATGACCCTGCGCGATATCGAGCGGGTGCTGTACTTTGAATCCTACGTGGTCACCGACCCAGGTATGACCACGCTCGAGCGTGGCCAGCTGCTCACCGATGAGCAGTACTTCGAGTCGATGGAAGAGTTTGGTGACGAGTTCGAAGCGAAGATGGGGGCGGAAGCCATCCAGATCCTGATGAAAGACATCGATCTGGAAGCGGAAGTTAATCGTCTGCGTGAGGAGATTCCGAACACCAACAGCGAAACCAAGATCAAGAAGTTCTCCAAGCGTCTGAAGCTGCTGGAAGCTTTCGTTCATTCCGGTAACAAACCGGAGTGGATGGTGATGGAAGTGCTGCCGGTATTGCCGCCGGATCTTCGTCCTCTGGTTCCGCTGGATGGCGGCCGGTTTGCCACCTCGGATCTGAACGATCTGTATCGTCGCGTGATCAATCGCAACAATCGCCTCAAGCGGCTGTTGGATCTCAACGCGCCGGACATCATCGTGCGCAACGAAAAGCGCATGCTCCAGGAATCCGTGGATGCCCTGTTGGATAACGGTCGTCGCGGCCGCGCCATCACCGGCTCCAACAAGCGCCCGCTGAAATCCCTGGCCGACATGATCAAGGGTAAGCAGGGCCGGTTCCGTCAGAACCTGCTCGGTAAGCGTGTGGACTACTCCGGTCGTTCGGTGATCGTTGTGGGCCCGACCCTGAAACTGCACCAGTGTGGTCTTCCCAAGAAGATGGCCTTGGAGCTGTTCAAGCCGTTCATCTTCAGCAAGCTGGAGCTGCGCGGCCTGGCCACGACCATCAAAGCCGCCAAGAAAATGGTAGAGCGTGAAGAGGCCGTGGTGTGGGACATTCTGGACGAAGTGATTCGCGAGCACCCGGTTCTGCTGAACCGCGCACCGACTCTGCACCGTCTGGGTATTCAGGCGTTCGAACCGGTTCTGATTGAAGGTAAGGCGATTCAGCTGCACCCGCTGGTCTGTGCGGCCTACAACGCCGACTTCGACGGTGACCAGATGGCGGTACACGTACCGTTGACTCTGGAGGCGCAGCTCGAATCCCGCGCCCTGATGATGTCCACCAACAACATCCTGTCACCGGCTTCCGGTGACCCGATCATCGTACCGTCTCAGGACGTGGTTCTGGGCCTGTACTGGATGACGCGCGAGCGCATTAACGCTCAGGGCGAAGGTATGGTGTTCTCTGATGTGGCGGAAGTGTCCCGTGCTTACTATGCCAAACAGGTGGACCTGCAGGCACGCATCAAAGTGCGGCTGAAGGAAACCCTGGTGGGTGCCGAAGGTGAGCGCGAAGAGAAAACCCACATCGTCGATACCACGGTGGGCCGTATGCTGCTGTGGGAGATTGCTCCCGAGGGCATTCCGCTCGAGCAGATCAACCGTCCGATGGTGAAAAAGGCCATCTCTGCGGTGATCAACTATTGCTACCGCGTGGTGGGCCTGAAAGCGACCGTTATCTTCGCTGACCGCCTGATGTACATGGGTTATGACTTCTCCACCAAATCCGGTGCCTCCATTGGTGTGAATGACTTCACCATTCCGGAAGAGAAGGCCGGCATCATCGGCCGTGCGGAAAAAGAAGTTAAGGAGATTGAAACCCAGTTTGCCTCCGGTCTGGTGACTGCGGGCGAGAAATACAACAAAGTCATCGATATCTGGTCCCGGGCGAACGACCTGGTAGCCAAGTCGATGATGGAAGGTATCAGTAAAGAGTTTGTGACCAATAAAGAAGGCGAGGAAGAGGAACAGGATTCTTTCAACTCGGTCTTTATGTACGCTGACTCGGGCGCTCGTGGTTCCCCGGCGCAGATTCGTCAGTTGGCCGGTATGCGTGGCCTGATGGCCCGTCCAGACGGCTCCATTATTGAGACGCCGATTGTCGCCAACTTCCGTGAAGGTCTGAACGTACTGCAGTACTTCATCTCCACTCACGGTGCTCGTAAAGGTCTGGCGGATACGGCTCTGAAAACCGCCAACTCCGGTTACCTGACCCGCCGTCTGGTGGATGTGTCCCAGGATCTGGTGGTCACCTCCGTGGACTGTGGCACCGATGAAGGTCTGAAGATGTCGCCGGTGATTGAAGGCGGTGACGTCATCGAGTCACTCGGCGACCGTATCCTGGGTCGTATTGTGGCTCGCGACGTGATTCGTCCCGAAAGCGACGAAATCCTGGTGCCTGCGGGTACCATGATTGACGAGGCCTGGGTTGAGCGCGTCGAAGCCATGGGTATCGACGAAGTGATTGTCCGCTCTCCGGTGACCTGTGCCTCGCGCAACGGCGTCTGCTCCATGTGCTACGGCCGTGACCTTGCCCGCGGGCATCGTGTCAACCAGGGTGAAGCGGTGGGGGTTATCGCCGCCCAGTCCATTGGTGAGCCGGGTACCCAGCTGACCATGCGGACCTTCCACATCGGTGGCGCGGCCTCCCGGGCTTCCGCCGCCGACAATGTGCAGGTGAAGCAGGAAGGTAAGGTTCGTCTGATCAACGTCAAGGTCGTGACCAACAAAGATGGTCACCTGGTGGCGGTCTCCCGTTCCGGTGAGCTGGCTGTGGCCGATGCTGCCGGCAGTGAGCGTGAGCGTTACAAGATTCCTTACGGCGCCCTGATTACCGTCAAGGATGGAGACCAGGTTGACGGTGGACAGATCATCGCCAAGTGGGATCCGCACACTCACCCGATCGTGAGCGAAGTGGCCGGTAAGGTGCGCTTCTCCGGAATGGAGGATGGTCTGTCGGTTCGTCGTCAGACCGATGAGCTGACCGGCTTGAGTTCCATTGAGGTTCTGGATCCAGCGGAGCGTCCATCGGCCGGTAAAGATCTGCGCCCGGCAGTGACTTTGGTGGATGAGGCGGGGAATGAGCTTATTCAAGCCAACTCCAATGCGCCAGCCCACTACCTGTTACCGGCCAAGTCGATCCTGAGTATTGCGGATAACGATGACATCCAGGTGGGTGACGTTATTGCCCGTATCCCGCAGGAAGGCTCCAAGACCCGGGATATTACCGGTGGTCTGCCGCGCGTGGCTGACCTGTTCGAAGCGCGTAAGCCGAAAGAGCCGTCCATTCTGGCGGAAATCTCCGGTACCGTCAGCTTCGGCAAGGAAACCAAAGGTAAGCGTCGTCTGGTGATTACCCCGACGGACGGCCAGCCGTTGCCGGATGGTTCCACGCATTACGAGGTGCTGATTCCGAAGCATCGCCAGTTGAACGTGTTTGAAGGTGAGAAAGTCGAGAAAGGCGAAATGATCTCGGACGGCCCGAGCAATCCGCACGATATTCTGCGGCTGCAGGGTATTGAGGCTCTGGCTCACTACATCACCAACGAAATTCAGGATGTTTACCGTCTGCAGGGCGTGAAAATCAACGACAAGCACGTTGAGACCATCGTTCGTCAGATGCTGCGCAAGGTTGAGATCACCGAAATGGGCGATTCCAGCTTTGTGAAGGGTGAGCAGGTTGAATTGAGCGCCGTTCTGGAAGAAAACGAGCGTCTGCGTGCAGAGGATCGTCAGCCGGCCCAGTTTGAGCGTCTGTTGTTGGGTATTACCAAGGCGTCTCTGGCGACCGAGTCGTTCATCTCGGCGGCATCGTTCCAGGAGACCACGCGGGTGCTTACCGAAGCGGCTGTCACTGGCAAGAAAGACGTGCTGGCAGGTCTGAAAGAGAACGTGGTCGTGGGTCGTCTGATCCCGGCCGGTACCGGTCTGGCCTACCATGCCGAGCGTAAGCGCCGTCGCGACACAGCTCTCAATGCCCCGGATTCGGGCGTGAGTGCTGAGGATGTCGAAGCGGCGCTGACTGAGGCATTGAAGTCCAGCAGCTAACAGAAAGTGGTGGCGGGTCGGCTTTCGCCGGGCCCGCCAGGCGGTGAGGGACACTTTGGCTTGACGCTGGAGGTTGACCTCATTACAATGCGCCACCCACTTTTTCCAAAGTGGGGAGCGGACTTGACCGCTCTCTTTAATCAAGCCTTCCAGGGGAAGGCGTTTTTATACTTGTGGAGTTTATTTTCATGGCAACGATCAACCAGTTGGTTCGTAAGCCGAGAAAACGCAGGGTTCAAAAGAGCGACGTTCCCGCTCTGCAAGCCAACCCTCAGAAGCGCGGCGTTTGCACCCGCGTTTACACCACCACGCCGAAGAAGCCTAACTCGGCCTTGCGTAAGGTTTGCCGTGTGCGCCTGACCAATGGTTTCGAAGTGTCTTCTTACATCGGTGGTGAAGGGCACAACTTGCAGGAGCACAGCGTTGTTCTGATCCGTGGTGGCCGAGTGAAGGACTTGCCGGGTGTGCGTTATCACACTGTGCGCGGTTCTCTGGACACCTCCGGGGTCAACAACCGTAAGCAGGGTCGTTCCAAGTACGGTACCAAGCGACCCAAGTAACCCTGAGCGGGCCATCTGGCTCCCCGGGTTGTTATGCGTTTTCGGCGGCGCCCCCATGGGCGCGAACCGAGTAAGGCTAAGCGCGGCGCTGACCTGATGGGATAGTGACCGGAGTCTTAGACAAATCCTGAAGAGAGGCTATTTAAGATGCCAAGAAGAAGAGTTGTCGCCAAGCGCGAAGTTCTGCCGGATCCTAAGTACGGCAATGTGACGCTGGCGAAATTTATGAACCACGTGATGGTCAGCGGGAAGAAGTCCGTGGCCGAGCGTATTGTGTACGGTGCTCTGGAGTCGGTTGAGTCCAAGCTGAATCGTGACCCCATCGAAGTGTTCGATGAGGCGCTGGAAAACATTGCACCGCTGGTGGAAGTTAAGTCCCGCCGCGTGGGTGGTGCCACCTATCAGGTGCCGGTTGAAGTACGCCCGAGCCGTCGTATTGCCCTGGCAATGCGTTGGTTGGTGGATTTCTCTCGCGGTCGTAGCGAGAAATCCATGCCACAGCGTCTGGCCGGTGAGTTGATCGATGCCTCCCAAGGCAAAGGTGCAGCGGTCCGTAAGCGTGAAGATGTTCACCGTATGGCCGAGGCCAACAAAGCCTTCTCACACTATCGCTTCTAAGGCCGTCGCCTGAAAAGGGCCGATAGATAGAGAGGGTGAGGGCAGCCAAGCGGCTGCCTTTTCCCGTTTTAATGAATTTGCAATTGGAGATACAGTCGTGGCACGTAAAACTCCTATCGCACGCTACCGCAACATTGGTATCGTCGCCCACGTAGACGCGGGTAAGACAACCACTACTGAACGCGTTCTGTTCTACACCGGTCTGTCTCACAAGGTGGGTGAGGTTCATGATGGTGCGGCCACCATGGACTGGATGGAGCAGGAACAAGAGCGCGGTATCACTATTACCTCTGCTGCGACGACCTGCTTTTGGCAGGGTATGAGTCAGCAGTTTGATCAGCACCGGATCAACATCATCGACACCCCCGGGCACGTCGACTTCACCATTGAAGTAGAGCGTTCCCTGCGGGTTCTGGATGGTGCGGTTGTGGTGCTGTGTGGCTCCTCCGGTGTTCAGCCGCAGACCGAGACTGTATGGCGTCAGGCCAACAAGTACGAAGTGCCTCGCATGGTATTCGTTAACAAAATGGACCGTACTGGCGCCAACTTCACTCGCGTAATTGACCAGCTCAAGACCCGTCTTGGTGCCAATGCCGTGCCGCTGCAGATGACCATCGGCACCGAAGAAGAGTTTAAGGGTGTTGTTGACCTGATCGAGATGAAGGCCATTCTGTGGAATGAAGCCGATCTGGGCATGAGCTTCGACTACGCCGAAATTCCGGACGACCTGAAAGAAACGTGCGAAGAAATGCGCGAGTTCATGATGGAGGCGGCCGCCGAAGCCAATGAAGAGTTGATGGAGAAGTACCTGGAAGAAGGTTCTTTGACCAACGAAGAAATCAAGGCGGGCATCCGCGCTCGTACCCTGGCCAATGAAATTGTCCCGGTTCTGGGCGGTTCAGCCTTCAAAAACAAGGGTGTTCAGGCGGTGCTTGACGCCGTGATTGAATACCTGCCGGCTCCGAACCAAGTTCGTGCCATCGAAGGTGTTCTGGATGACGGTAAAGATACCGTTGAGAGCCGCGAAGCCGACGATGATGCGCCGTTTGCCGCTCTGGCGTTCAAGATTGCTACCGACCCCTTCGTGGGCACGCTGACGTTCTTCCGGGTTTACTCCGGTAAGTTGAACTCCGGTGATTCGGTGTTCAATCCGGTGAAAAGCAAGAAAGAGCGTGTCGGCCGTATGGTGCAGATGCACTCCAACAACCGCGAAGAGATCAAGGAAGTGCTGTCCGGTGATATCGCCGCAGCCGTCGGTCTCAAGGACGTAACTACCGGTGACACCCTGTGCGATCCGAACCATGTGATTACCCTGGAACGTATGGAATTCCCGGATCCGGTAATTCACGTTGCGGTTGAGCCGAAAACCAAGGCCGACCAAGAGAAGATGGGTGTGGCTCTGGGCAAACTGGCTCAGGAAGACCCTTCCTTCAGCGTAAGAACAGACGAAGAGAGTGGGCAGACCATCATCGGTGGTATGGGTGAGCTTCACCTGGACATCATCGTTGACCGTATGCGTCGCGAGTTCAAGGTTGAGGCGAACATCGGTAAGCCGCAGGTGGCCTATCGTGAGGCGATCCGCAATAAGTGCGAAATTGAAGGCAAGTTTGTTCGTCAGTCCGGTGGTCGCGGTCAGTACGGTCACGTCTGGATCCGGTTCGAGCCAGGCCAGGACGAGGACGCCGAAGGTCTGGAATTTGTCAACGAAATCGTGGGTGGTGCCGTTCCGAAGGAATACATCCCGGCGGTACAGAAAGGTATTTCTGAGCAGATGCAGAACGGTGTTCTGGCCGGCTATCCGCTGCTGGGCCTGAAGGCCACTCTGTACGATGGTTCGTTCCACGATGTTGACTCCAACGAGATGGCCTTTAAAATTGCCGCCTCGATGGCCACCAAGAAGTTGGCGCAGCAGGGCGGTGCGGTACTGCTTGAGCCAGTCATGAAGGTGGAAGTTGTGACGCCTGAGGAGAACATGGGTGACGTGGTGGGTGACCTCAACCGTCGTCGCGGCATGATTCAGGGCATGGAAGAAGGTGTTTCCGGCAAGATTGTTAACGCTGAGGTACCTCTTGCGGAGATGTTTGGTTATGCGACGGATCTGCGCTCGGCCACTCAGGGTCGCGCAACCTACGCGATGGAGTTCAAAGGCTATGCGGAGGCTCCGCGTAACGTAGCCGATGAAGTGATTGCCAAGAGCAAAGTGGCTAAAGACGATTAATTTCTGATTTGCAGACATTCTAGAGGAAGAAGACAGTGGCAAAAGAAAAGTTTGAACGCAGTAAGCCCCACGTCAATGTGGGCACCATCGGTCACGTTGACCACGGTAAAACCACGCTGACCGCGGCTCTGACCCGCGTGTGCTACGAAGTCTGGGGCAGCGGTTCTGCCATGGCCTTTGACGGCATCGACAATGCGCCGGAGGAGCGTGAGCGTGGTATCACCATTGCGACCTCTCACGTAGAGTACGATTCACCGACCCGTCACTACGCGCACGTAGACTGCCCGGGCCACGCCGACTATGTGAAGAACATGATCACCGGTGCGGCTCAGATGGACGGTGCGATCCTGGTGTGTGGTGCCACTGACGGCCCGATGCCCCAGACTCGCGAGCACATCCTGCTGTCTCGTCAGGTAGGTGTACCCTTTATCGTGGTATTCCTGAACAAGGCGGACCTGCTGGCTGAAGATTGCGGCGGCGTAGGTACTGAGGAATACAATGAAATGCTGGAACTGGTCGAGATGGAGCTGCGTGAGCTGCTGTCCGACTATGATTTCCCGGGTGACGACACGCCGATCATCGCCGGTTCCGCCCTGATGGCTCTGAACGGTGAAGACGAGCACGAGCTGGGCACTACCGCCGTCAAGAAGCTGGTGGAGACTCTGGATGAGTACATTCCGGAGCCCGAGCGTGCCATCGATCAGCCGTTCCTGATGCCGGTAGAAGACGTTTTCTCTATCTCTGGTCGCGGTACCGTAGTAACCGGTCGTGTAGAGCGCGGCATCGTGAAGGTGGGCGAGGAACTGGAAATCGTCGGCCTGAAGGACACCACCAAGACCGTATGTACCGGTGTTGAGATGTTCCGCAAGATGCTGGACGAGGGTCGTGCCGGTGAGAACGTTGGTGTTCTGCTGCGCGGTACCAAGCGTGACGAAGTTGAGCGTGGTCAGGTACTGGCCAAGCCGGGTTCAGTGACCCCGCACGCCAAGTTCGAAGGCGAAGTGTACGTGCTGTCCAAAGACGAAGGCGGCCGTCACACTCCGTTCTTCAAGGGCTATCGTCCGCAGTTCTACTTCCGTACCACTGACGTGACTGGCGCTTGTGAGCTGCCGGAAGGCGTTGAGATGGTTATGCCGGGCGACAACGTGAAGATGAGCGTGACTCTGATTCACCCGGTAGCGATGGAAGAAGGTCTGCGCTTTGCGGTTCGTGAAGGCGGCCGTACTGTAGGCGCTGGCGTGGTCGCTAAGATCATCGAGTAAGCGATACAGGCTCTGAAAAAGGCCCCTGCGGGGGCCTTTTTTTGTCTCCGGAGCGATTTTAGACGTTCTGTCGGAGAGATAAGTCTTTGATTTTAAAAAATAATGGTGCGTTTTCCGGAATTCCGGGAATATCATGGGATATCCCTTGACAGGGGGCTGCCCCGCCATTAGAATTGCGCCTCCATTTTGCAGGGTATCAACGAGCTCAGCTCGGACGCCATCGCCAATTTGGATAGTTCTTTAAAGTTTATTACTGGAGTTTGGTTCACATGCAGAATCAACGCATTCGGATTCGCCTGAAGGCCTTTGATCATAAGCTCATCGATGCCTCTACCCAGGAAATTGTTGAGACAGCAAAGCGCACAGGCGCACAAGTCCGTGGCCCGATTCCGCTGCCGACTCGCAAAGAGCGCTTCACTGTATTGATCTCCCCGCACGTCAACAAGGACGCGCGTGATCAGTACGAGATTCGTACACACAAGCGTTTGCTGGACATTGTTGAGCCCACTGAAAAAACCGTTGATGCCCTGATGAAGCTGGATTTGGCTGCAGGTGTAGAGGTTCAGATCAGTCTTAACTAATACAAAGTAAATGTTAATCCCGGTTTCGGCCGGGTTTGTGTAACGCTCTGAAATGGGCGGCCATAGCGGGTAAAAGCCCCGTACACTGAGAGGTTAGCAACATGACGATTGGTATTGTCGGCCGCAAGAGCGGCATGACTCGCATATTTACCGATGATGGTGTTTCCATTCCTGTTTCCGTGATTGAGGTTGCTCCCAATCGCGTCACCCAGGTGAAGAATGTAGAAACCGACGGATACTCTGCAGTGCAGGTTACCGTAGGGTCTCGTCGCGCCTCACGTGTTACCAAGCCCGCAGCGGGCCACTATGCCAAGGCGAATGCCGAAGCTGGACGTGGTTTGTGGGAATTGCGTAACGATACTCAAGAATCCTTCGAAGTTGGTGCAGAGATTACGGTTGACGCCTTTGAGGCTGGCCAGAAGATCGATGTCACCGGTTCTTCCAAAGGTAAGGGCTTTGCCGGTACCGTCAAGCGTTGGAACTTCGCCACGCAGGACGCTACCCACGGTAACTCCCTTTCTCACCGTGCCCCCGGTTCCATCGGACAATGTCAGACTCCGGGTCGCGTCTTTAAGGGCAAGAAGATGTCAGGTCACATGGGTTCCGAGCAGGTTACTGTTCAGAATCTTGAAGTGGTCCGCGTCGACGCTGAGCGTAATCTGCTGCTGGTCAGAGGTGCCATCCCCGGAGCTCCGGGTGGTGACGTCATTGTTCGTCCCGCAGTTAAAGCGCGCAGTAACGGTTAATTGTCCGAGGGGAAACGACCATGGAATTGAATATTGTAAAGCCCGATGGTGCCAAAGATACGCTCAACGTATCTGAGGTGGCGTTTGGCAAAGAATTTAATCAAGACCTGGTGCATCAGGCGGTAGTCGCCTACCTGGCGGGCGGCCGTCAGGGCACCAAGGCTCAGAAAACTCGCTCTGAAGTGTCTGGCGGCGGTAAGAAGCCGTGGCGTCAGAAGGGCACCGGTCGCGCGCGTGCGGGTACCATCCGCAGTCCGATCTGGCGCTCTGGTGGTAAGGCATTCGCCGCCAAGCCGCGCAACTTCGAGCAGAAGCTCAATAAAAAGATGTACCGCGCTGCGTTGCGCTGCATCTTCGCTGAGCTGAATCGTCAAGAGCGTTTGGTGGTGGTTGAGGACTTCTCAGTCGACGCCCCCAAAACCAAAAGCCTGATTCAAAAGCTGGCTCAGTACGATCTGTCAGAAGCGCTGATTGTGACTGAGGACGTGGACGAGAATCTTTACCTGGCGTCGCGCAACCTGCATAAGGTTGACGTACGTGATGTGCAGGGTGTTGATCCGGTTGCCCTGATTGGCTTTGAAAAGGTTGTGGTCACCGTTCCGGCTCTGAAAAAGTTCGAGGAGATCCTGGGATGAACCAAGAACGCATCTATAAAATCTTGTTGGGTCCGGTAGTGTCCGAAAAGTCCGCGATGGCGGGCGAGAACGGCAACCAGGTAGTCTTCAAAGTGGCGACTGATGCCAGCAAGATCGAAATTAAAGCGGCCGTGCAGGCGCTGTTTGATGTCAAGGTAGAGAGTGTTCGCGTGCTGAACGTGAAGGGTAAGACCCGTCGCACTCGCTTTGGTATTGGTCGACGCAGTGACTGGAAGAAGGCCTACGTTCGTCTTGAGCAAGGTCAGGATATCGACTTTGCGGTAGCTGAGTAAGAGGATTGTTGCAATGCCTATTGTAAAACGTAAACCAACCTCGCCCGGTCGCCGCTTTGTAGTAAGTGTCGTTAATCCGGATTTGCACAAGGGTGCTCCTTACGCGCCTCTGTTGGAGAAGAAGTCCAAGAGTGGCGGCCGTAACAGTGGTGGCCGTATCACAACCCGTCACGTGGGTGGTGGTCACAAGCAGCACTACCGTGTGATCGATTTCCGTCGCAATAAAGACGGCATCCCGGCCACAGTAGAGCGCCTGGAGTATGATCCGAACCGCACCGCCTACATTGCGCTGGTTTGTTATGCCGACGGTGAGCGCCGTTACATTATTGCGCCCAAGGGCCTGAAGGCCGGTGACAAGATCGAGTCAGGCGATGCGGCGGCGATTAAAGTGGGTAATGCCCTGCCGCTGCGGAATATTCCGCTCGGCAGCACTGTTCACTGCGTCGAGCTGAAGCCCGAGAAAGGTGCCCAGGTGGCCCGTTCGGCCGGTGCTTCTTGCCAGCTGGTGTCTCGCGACGGTACTTACGCGACTTTGCGTCTGCGTAGCGGTGAAACTCGCCGTGTATTGGTTAATTGCCGGGCGACCTTGGGCGAAGTGTCCAATAGCGAGCATAGCTTGCGGTCACTCGGTAAGGCCGGCGCCAAGCGGTGGCGCGGTGTTCGTCCTACAGTGCGCGGTGTCGCCATGAACCCGGTAGATCACCCGCACGGTGGTGGTGAAGGTCGTACTTCTGGTGGCCGTCATCCGGTATCGCCTTGGGGTGTTCCGACCAAGGGTTACAAGACGCGCAAAAACAAGCGCACTACCAAGATGATTGTCCGTAGTCGCTCCAAGCGCTAACGGCAAATCAACAGCGGAAAAGAGGAAGCAACAGTGCCACGTTCACTGAAGAAAGGTCCTTTTATCGATCTTCACCTCATTAAGAAGGTCGAAACAGCGATCGAAAAGAATGATCGTCGTCCAATTAAAACCTGGTCGCGGCGCTCAATGATCATGCCAGAAATGGTTGGTCTGACGCTGGCAGTACACAATGGCCGTCAGCACGTGCCCGTCCTGGTGAATGAAGAAATGGTTGGACACAAACTTGGCGAGTTTGCGGCTACCCGCACCTATCGCGGTCATGTCGCAGACAAAAAAGCGAAAAAGCGCTAAGCGCTAATAGTGCCTACGAGGTAACACGATGGAAGTAGCAGCAAAACTCAGCGGTGCTCGTCTGTCGGCGCAAAAAGCGCGCTTGGTAGCCGATCAGATTCGCGGAAAAGGTGTTGAGGAGGCGTTGGACCTTCTGGCATTCAGCCCCAAAAAGGGCGCCGCGTTAATCAAAAAGGTGCTCGAGTCCGCAATTGCGAATGCCGAACACAACGAAGGCGCCGACGTCGATGAACTGAAAGTGTCCACGATCTTTGTGGACGAAGGTTTGAGCATGAAACGCATCAAGCCTCGCGCTAAAGGTCGTGCTGACCGCATTCTTAAGCGCACTTGTCATATCACCGTTAAAGTAGCCGACCAGTAAGAGAGCAGGCGTTATGGGTCAGAAAGTAAATCCGACAGGTATTCGTCTGGGTATCGTCAAGAAGCATACCTCAGTGTGGTATGCCGGCAGCGATCAGTACGCAGACAAACTCAACAATGATTTGGCAGTGCGTTCTTACATTCAGGACAAGTTGTCCAGCGCGTCTGTAAGCCGCGTGGACATTGAGCGTCCCGCCAATACCGCACGTATTACCATTCACACTGCCCGTCCGGGCATCGTGATTGGCAAGAAAGGCGAAGACGTGGATCGTCTACGTGCAGAAGTGAGCGAGCGCATGGGTGTGCCAGTGCACATCAACATTGAAGAGATCCGTAAGCCTGATCTGGATGCTTCACTGGTTGCCCAGAATGTTGCTCAGCAGCTGGAGCGCCGCGTGATGTTCCGCCGTGCCATGAAGCGTGCCGTGCAAAACGCCATGCGTCAGGGTGCGGAAGGTATCAAGATCCAGGTGGGAGGCCGCCTGGGGGGTGCCGAGATCGCTCGTAGTGAGTGGTATCGTGAAGGCCGCGTACCGTTGCACACATTGCGTGCAAACATCGACTACGCAACCGCCGAAGCGTCTACCACCTACGGCATCATCGGTGTGAAAGTTTGGATTTTCAAGGGTGAAGTCATCGGCGATATTGACGAAGCTGAAGCTGCACCTAAGAAAAAAGGCTCTAAGTCCAAGTAAGGGGTACGCAAGATGCTGCAACCAAAGCGTACGAAGTTTCGCAAGCAAATGAAGGGTCGCAACCGCGGCCTGGCCCATCGGGGCGCCAAGGTAAGCTTTGGTGATTTTGGCTTGAAAGCTACTGGTCGCGGTCGCATTACAGCTCGCCAAATTGAGGCGGCCCGTCGTGCGATGACTCGTCACATTAAACGTGGCGGTAAAATCTGGATTCGTGTGTTTCCGGATAAACCAATTACCGAGAAGCCCCTGGAAGTACGTCAGGGTAAAGGTAAGGGTAACGTGGAATATTGGGTCGCGCAGATCCGTCCTGGTAAAGTCCTGTATGAAATGGATGGCGTCAGTGAAGATCTGGCTCGTGAGGCCTTTGCGTTGGCCGCAGCCAAGTTGCCTATTACAACAACTTTCGTAAAACGTTCGGTGATGTGATGAAAGCTTCAGAACTCCGGGAAAAATCCGTTGAAGAGCTGAACGGCGAACTGCTGACTCAATTGAAAGAGCAGTTCAAGCTGCGTATGCAGGCTGCTACTGGCCAGCTGGGTCAGACTCACCTGCTCAAGCAAACTCGCCGCGATATTGCTCGAATTAAAACGGTGCTTAAACAGAAGGCAGGTAATTAACGATGACTCAGGCAGATAATCTGGCTCGTACACTGACCGGCAAGGTTGTTAGCGACAAGATGGATAAAACCATCACAGTGCTGATCGAGCGTCGCGTAAAGCATCCGCTTTACGGCAAGTATGTGAGCAAGTCATCAAAGCTGAAAGCGCATGATGAAAACAATGACTGCAAGATCGGTGATACGGTGACTATCGCTGAATCTCGTCCGCTGTCAAAGACCAAATCATGGGCTTTAGTGAACATTGAAGAGCGCGCTACTGAAATCTAAGTGATTCAGGCGACTTAATAGTTTCGGAGACGGACGATGATTCAAACAGAAACCTACTTAGATGTAGCTGATAATAGCGGCGCTCGTCGGGTTCAGTGCATCAAGGTTCTTGGCGGCTCCCATCGGCGCTATGCCGCTGTGGGTGACATCATCAAAGTTACTGTGAAGGAAGCGATTCCTCGCGGTAAGGTGAAGAAAGGCCAGGTGATGAAAGCGGTGGTAGTGCGCACCAAGAAAGGTGTTCGCCGCCAGGATGGTTCGTTGATCAAGTTCGACGACAACGCTGCTGTGCTGCTGAACAACCAGGATGCTCCGGTGGGTACTCGTATCTTTGGGCCGGTGACTCGCGAGTTGCGTGGCGAGAAGTTCATGAAAATCATTTCTCTCGCACCGGAAGTGCTGTAAGCACTTGGTACGGGCAGAGAGCTGAGGGCAGACAAATGCGAAAGATTAAACGTGATGACGAAGTGATTGTTATCGCTGGTCGCGACAAAGGTAAGCGCGGGAAAGTTACCCGTGTGTTGGCTGATGGCCGCCTGATCGTGTCTGGTATTAACATGATCAAGAAGCACCAGAAACCGAATCCGCAACTGGGCGTGCCCGGCGGAATCGTAGAGAAGGAAGCCTCGATCCAGGCCTCCAATGTTGCCATTTACAATCCGGCGACTCAGAAGGCGGATCGTGTTGGCTTCAAGATCCTTGAAAACGGCGACAAGGTCCGCGTTTTCAAATCCAATGGCGAAGCCGTAGAGGCGTAAGTAGACATGGCTAGGCTAAAAGAACTGTACAGCAAAGAGCTCGCGCCCAAGCTGAAAGATGAGCTGGGTCTCGCGAACGTGATGGAAGTTCCGCGCATCACCAAGATCACCATTAACATGGGTGTCGGTGAGGCTGTGGGCGACAAGAAAGTGCTTGAGAATGCGATCGGTGACTTGGAAAAAATCGCCGGCCAGAAGGTCGTGATTACCAAGGCACGCAAGTCAATCGCGGGTTTCAAAATCCGTGATGGCTGGCCGATTGGCTGCAAAGTAACTCTGCGTAAAGATCGTATGTATGAGTTTCTGGATCGCCTGGTCAGCATCGCTATTCCGCGCATTCGCGACTTCCGGGGTATCAGCCCGAAGCAATTTGACGGCCGCGGTAACTTCTCCATGGGCGTAGGCGAGCAGATTATCTTCCCGGAAATTGACTACGATAAAGTCGATAAGCTCCGCGGTCTGGATATTTGTATCACAACGACAGCACGGAACGACGAGGAAGGTCGCGCGCTGTTGAAAGCGTTCAACTTCCCGTTCAAAGGTTAAGGGTAGCGTCATGGCTAAGAAATCAATGGTTGCACGCGAAGTAAAACGTGCCCGCACAGTCGCCAAATACGCCGCTAAGCGCGCGGAACTGAAAGCGATTATTGCCAGCCCTGCTTCTTCCGAAGAGCAAGTCTGGGAAGCGCAGATCAAACTGCAGCAGCTGCCTCGCGATGCGAGCCCGAGCCGCGGGCGTCGTCGCTGTCGCGTAACTGGCCGTCCGCACGGTGTGTATCGCAAGTTCGGCTTGTGCCGCCACAAGCTGCGTGAAGCTGCCATGCGGGGCGACGTTCCCGGTTTGGTCAAGTCCAGCTGGTAAGCCCAGGGCTTAACATTAGGAGCAGAATCAGATGAGCATGCAAGATCCGTTGGCCGATATGCTGACTCGCATTCGAAACGCCCAGCAGGTGGGAAAGTCGAATGTCACCATGCCCTCTTCCAAACTGAAGGCCTCTGTGGCAAAAGTTCTGGCAGAAGAAGGCTACGTTGATAGTTTCTCAGTGAGCGAGGGTGCCAAGCCCGAGCTGACCATTGAGCTGAAATATTTTGAAGGTAAGCCGGTAATTGCTGAGCTGGATCGGGTCAGTCGTCCCGGCTTGCGCAGTTATGCTGGTAAGTCGTCCATTCCGACCGTGCGCGGTGGTTTGGGTGTTGCCATCGTTTCTACCAGTAAAGGTGTTATGACTGATCGTGCCGCTCGCGCCGCTGGCGTTGGTGGTGAAGTCCTCTGCACAGTATTTTAACGGGAAGTCGTCATGTCACGAGTTGCAAATAGTCCGGTTGAAGTACCGTCCGCTGTTAAGGTCACCCTTCAGGGTCAGAGCCTTAGCGTTAAAGGCGGAAAAGGTACATTGGCTCTGGAAATTCACGACAGCGTTGAAATCCAGCAGGAAGAAAACCTGCTCAAGTTCACCGCTCGTGATGGGGCCAAGCAGTCCCGCGCGCTGGCAGGCACCATGCGTGCTCTGGTCGGCAGCATGGTAAAAGGCGTAGATCAGGGCTTCGAAGAGAAGCTGCAACTGGTCGGCGTTGGTTATCGTGCCAAAGCGTCGGGTAAAACTGTAAACCTGTCTGTCGGTTATTCTCAGCCGATCGATTACACCTTACCGGAAGGTGTAACGGCGGAATGTCCGGCCCAGACAGAAATTGTGCTGAAGAGCGCTGACAAGCAGCTGCTCGGTCAGGTGGCATCCGAGATTCGCGCGTTGCGTGAGCCCGAACCCTACAAGGGTAAAGGCATCCGCTATGCAAGCGAACAGGTTCGCCGTAAAGAAGCCAAGAAGAAGTAGGGCCAGGATATGAGCGATAAGAAGCAATCTCGTCTTCGCCGTGCGCGTCGTGCCCGTGCCAAGATTCGTGAACTGAGTGTTAACCGTCTGTCTGTTCATCGTACCCCGCGTCATATTTACGCGCAGGTCATTGCAGAAGATGGTGGCCGCGTATTGGCCAGTGCCTCGACGTTGGACAAAGATCTGCGTCAAGGCAAAACGGGTAACAGCGAGGCGGCGAAAGCTGTCGGCGCTCTGATAGCAGAGCGCGCTAAAGCTGCCGGTGTCTCCCGGGTGGCATTCGACCGTAGTGGGTTCAAGTTCCACGGTCGCGTAAAAGCCCTGGCGGACGCTGCGCGTGAAGCTGGACTGGAATTCTAAGGGTTAAGATATGGCATACGCGAAGAAAGAAGAAGGCAACAACGAAGGCTTCCAGGAAAAGCTGGTACAAGTCAATCGTGTTGCCAAGACTGTTAAAGGTGGTCGTATCTTTGCCTTCACCGCGCTGACTGTGGTTGGTGACGGTAACGGTAAGGTCGGCTTTGGCCGCGGTAAGGCACGCGAAGTGCCGGTTGCTATCCAGAAAGCAATGGAAGCCGCTCGCCGTAACATGATCGACGTTGAATTGAACGGTGATACTATCCAGTACCCGACCAAGGGTCGTCATGGCGCCTCCAAGGTGTTCATGCAGCCTGCCTCCCAGGGTACCGGTGTTATTGCTGGCGGTGCCATGCGCTCTGTGCTGGAAATTGCCGGTGTTCAGAACGTACTGGCCAAGTGCTACGGGTCTACCAACCCGGTAAACGTTGTTCGTGCCACTTTTAACGCGCTGAAGTCTATGGCGTCTCCGGACTCTGTAGCGGCCAAGCGTGGCAAAAGTGTCGAAGAGATCCTGAATTAATTGGCGTTGCCAGTTAACTGATTGCGGAATACGACCATGGCTAAGAAAATGATCAAAGTGACTCAAGTCCGTAGTACCGCGGGTCGCCTGAAGAAGCATCAGGCTAGCGTTGCCGGTTTGGGTCTGCGCCGTATCGGCCACACCGTTGAGGTGGAAGACACTCCCTCCGTGCGTGGGATGATTAACTCTGTAAACTATCTGGTACAGGTAGAGGGAGAATAAGATGCGTCTTAACGAGCTGAGTCCCGCCCCCGGTAGCACCCATAGCAAGAAGCGCGTGGGTCGCGGTATCGGTAGTGGCCTGGGCAAGACCGCCGGTCGCGGTCACAAAGGTTTGAAGTCCCGTTCCGGTGGTAGTGTTGCTCCGGGCTTTGAAGGCGGTCAGATGCCGCTGCAGAAGCGTCTGCCGAAGTATGGTTTCAGTTCTCGCATTGGTCGTGTCACTGCCGAAGTTCGTCTCTCAGAGCTGAACAAGGTGGAGGGCGATACCATCGATATCGAAACTCTGAAGCAGGCCGATGTCATTGGTGCTAACATGAAGCGCGCCAAGATCTTCGCATCTGGCGAGCTCAGCAAAGCGGTTACCGTACGCGGTATTGCGGTCACCAAAGGTGCCAAGGCTGCGATTGAAGCGGCCGGCGGGAAAGTCGAAGAGTAAGGGGCGCCAACATGGCAACTCCCGGTAATCCTTCGTTGGGGAATCAGAAAGGTCTGGGCGAGCTTTGGGCTCGCCTACGTTTTTTGTTCCTGGCGATCGTAGTCTACCGAATTGGTACTCATATTCCGGTTCCTGGTTTGGATCCCGAGCGGATTGCCAACCTGTTTAACCAGAATCAGGGTACCATTCTGGGTATGTTCAACATGTTCTCCGGGGGTGCCCTGGAGCGCATGAGTATTCTGGCGTTGGGTATCATGCCGTACATCTCTGCATCTATTATCATGCAGTTGATGACCGCCGTGACTCCCTCGCTGGAGCAGCTTAAGAAAGAAGGTGACGCGGGTCGCCGCAAGATCAACCAGTACACCCGTTACGGTACGGTGGTGTTGGCTACGGTCCAGGCGATGGCAATGTCAGTGAGCTTTTCCGGTTTTGCCTATGGTGGCGAAGCGGATTTTGCGTTTCACTTCATAGCGGTCACCTCTCTGGTTACCGGCGCCGTCTTCATGATGTGGTTGGGCGAGCAGGTCACTGAAAAAGGTATCGGCAACGGCATTTCAATGCTCATTTTCGCCGGTATCGTGGCGGGTTTGCCGAGCGCGGTCGGCCAGGCGTTTGAGAGTGCCCGTCAGGGCGATCTGCACCTGCTACTGTTGCTGGTGATTGCGGTTATCGCGTTGGCGGTAATCTGGGGTGTGGTCCGGGTCGAGCGCGGACAGCGTCGAATTACGGTAAACTACGCGAAGCGTCAGCAAGGCCGTAATGCCTATGCCGCTCAGACCAGTCACCTGCCGCTGAAGATCAATATGGCCGGCGTGATTCCGGCGATCTTTGCCAGCAGTATTCTGCTGTTCCCGGCGTCCATTGCCCAGTGGTTTGGCGAGGGCGGTGACGGTTTTGCCAGCGACTTCCTTCAGGATCTCGCTCTGGCGATTGGTCCGGGTCAGCCTCTGAACATTCTGCTGTTCGCGGCGCTGATCTCGTTCTTCTGCTTCTTCTACACGGCGTTGATGTTCAACCCGAAAGAGGTGGCGGATAACCTGAAGAAGTCCGGTGCCTACATCCCGGGGATTCGCCCGGGTGAGCAATCGGCCCGCTATATCGACAGTGTCCTGACCCGTCTGACGGTAGTGGGTGCTGTTTATATGTCGGCTGTGTGCCTGATGCCCCAGTTCCTGGTGGTGGCGGCCAATGTTCCCTTCTACTTGGGGGGCACGTCGTTGCTGATCGTGGTAGTGGTGGTTATGGACTTTATGTCCCAGGTTCAGGCGCACTTGATGTCTCATCAGTACGAGTCACTGATGAAGAAGTCTAACTTGAAGGGATATGGCAGCGGAAACGCTCGCTAATCCCCATTACTAGGGTAGGATCATGAAAGTTCGTGCTTCTGTTAAAAAGATCTGCCGCAACTGCAAGATGGTTAAGCGCAACGGCGTTCTGCGAGTAATTTGCCACGCTGAGCCTCGCCACAAGCAGCGGCAGGGTTAAGAATTGGACGTCCGGCCCCCTCCAGGGGCGGGGCGTACATGAGGGGGCGTTGACTGTCGTCCGGGGAGAAATCCCCGGGCTATTGATTTTTGGTGATTTTACCGCTATCCTTGCGCGCCTTTTAGGGTGTTGGGTGGCGTAAGTTGCCGTCAACGCTGCAATTTTAGTGTTACTGGAGTAATTTGAATGGCCCGTATTGCTGGTGTAAACATACCAGATCACAAGCACGCGGTTGTTTCCCTGACTTACGTCTATGGGATCGGCCGTACTACTGCGCAACAGATCTGTGCCGCTACTGGCATCGCCGAAGACGCCAAAATGGGTAGTCTTTCCGAGGAACAGCTCGACGCGATCCGTAACGAGCTTGGCAAGCATACCGTAGAGGGTGACTTGCGCCGTGTTGTGTCGATGAACATCAAGCGTCTGATGGACCTGGGCTGCTATCGCGGTCTGCGTCACCGTCGCAGCTTGCCGGTCAATGGCCAGCGTACCAAGACCAACGCTCGCACACGTAAGGGCCCGCGCAAGCCGATTAAGCGTTAATCGATCTGCGCCAGTCATTCAAATACGGTAACTACAGGTTAGGAAGAGATTGCTATGGCGAAGCCAGGTAATAAAGCCGCAACGAAAAAGAAAGTCAAGAAGACGGTGGTCGATGGGGTTGCCCACATCCACGCGTCCTTCAATAACACCATTGTCACTATCACCGACCGTCAGGGTAATACCCTGAGCTGGGCTACCTCTGGTGGCTCTGGCTTCCGCGGTTCGCGCAAAAGCACCCCGTTTGCTGCCCAGGTAGCTGCGGAGCGCGCCGGTGAGGCAGCGAAAGAATACGGTCTTAAGAACCTCGACGTAGAAGTGAAGGGCCCTGGCCCTGGCCGCGAATCCGCAGTTCGCGCACTTAATAATGTTGGTTACAAGATCACCAACATTGTCGACGTTACGCCGATTCCGCACAACGGCTGCCGTCCTCCCAAGAAACGTCGAGTGTAAGGGGAACTAGATAATGGCTCGTTATATTGGACCTACATGTAAACTGTCCCGTCGTGAAGGCACCGACCTCTTTCTGAAGAGTGGTGCTCGTGCGCTGGATTCGAAGTGTAAACTGGAAAGCGTTCCTGGCCAGCATGGTCAGCGTCGTGGTCGTCTGTCTGACTATGGTGTGCAGCTGCGTGAAAAGCAGAAGGTACGTCGCACCTATGGCATGATGGAAAAGCAGTTCCGCAGCTACTACAAAGAAGCCGCTCGCCGTAAGGGTGCCACCGGTGAGAACCTGTTGAAGCTGCTCGAAGGCCGCCTTGATAACGTTGTGTACCGGATGGGCTTTGGCTCTACCCGTGCAGAAGCGCGTCAGCTGGTGACCCATAAGGCGATCAGCGTCAACGGCAAAACCCTGAACATTCCGTCCTATCAGGTGCAGGAAGGTGATGTGGTTGCCGTTCGCGAGAAGGCCAAGAATCAGTTGCGTATCCAGAACGCCCTGACCCTTGCCGGCCAGCGCAGCAATGTTGAGTGGATCGATGTGAACGCGGACAAGAAAGAAGGCGTTTTCACCCGAGTTCCCGATCGCAGTGAATTGCCCGCTGAAATCAACGAGAACCTTATTGTCGAGCTTTACTCCAAGTAAGGGACTAACCGCTAACAGGTGTGGCTATGCAGACTGCAGTAAACGAATTTTTGACTCCGCGTCATATCGATGTGACCGAAAACAGTCCGACCCACGCTCGCGTGGTGTTGGAGCCGCTCGAGCGCGGTTTCGGTCACACTCTGGGCAATGCCCTACGGCGTATTCTGCTCTCCTCCATGGCGGGCTGTGCCATTACTGAAGCCGAGATTGACGGCGTGCTGCACGAGTACAGCGCGATTGAGGGTGTGCGGGAGGACGTTATTGAAATCCTGCTCAACCTCAAGAACGTTGCGGTTGTGATGCACGGTAAGGATCGCGCGGTTCTGACTCTGAAGAAGAAGGGTCCGGGTGTCGTTACCGCTGGAGATATCCAGGTTGATCACGATATCGAGGTGAAGAACCCCGATCACGTGATTGCCCATATCACCGGTGATACCGAGCTGAACATGCGTCTGACCGTGGCTCGTGGTCGCGGCTATGAGCCGGCTGATGCCCGTCGTCACGACGAGGACGAAAGTCGCGCGATTGGTCGCCTGCAGCTGGATGCGACTTACAGTCCGGTCCGTCGTCTTGCCTATACGGTCGAGAGTGCCCGTGTAGAGCAGCGCACTGACCTGGACAAGTTGATTCTGGATCTGGAGACCAACGGTACCATCGATCCGGAAGAAGCGATTCGTCGTGCAGCGACCATTCTGCAACAGCAGTTGGCCGTGTTCGTCGACCTGGAGGCTGAGAAGCAGTCCACGCCGGAAGAGAAAGAGGAAGCAATTGATCCTGTTCTTCTGCGTCCGGTTGATGATCTCGAACTGACAGTTCGCTCTGCGAACTGCCTGAAGGCAGAGAATATCTACTATATCGGTGATCTGATTCAGCGCACAGAAGTTGAGCTGTTGAAGACCCCGAACCTGGGTAAGAAGTCTCTGACAGAGATCAAAGATGTACTCGCCTCGCGCGGTTTGTCACTCGGTATGCGTTTGGAAAACTGGCCCCCGGCCAGCTTGAAGAACGAAGACTGATAATACATTGTTTCGTCGCCGGTCGTTTGGCCGGCGGTTAACGAGATCGCTGTGAAGCGATCGTTAGTGAAGGGTTTAGCGTCATGCGTCATCGTCATAGTGGCCGTCAACTGAATCGTAACAGCTCTCATCGCAAAGCCATGTTTCGCAATATGACCGCGTCTCTGGTTGAGCACGAGCTGATTAAAACCACCTTGCCCAAGGCCAAAGAACTGCGTCGCGTAGCCGAGCCGCTGATTACTTTGGCCAAGAAGGACAGTGTTGCCAACCGTCGTCTGGCGTTCAGTCGCCTGCGTGATAAAGAAGCGGTAGGTAAGCTGTTCGCGGAGCTGGGTCCTCGTTATGAGTCCCGCCCCGGTGGCTATATCCGCATCATGAAGTGTGGCTTCCGTGCCGGCGACAAGGCCCCCATGGCCTATGTTGAGCTGGTGGATCGCCCCCAGATTGAAGCGGGTGAAGAGCCGGTAGAAGCGGCAGCGGATTCGGCCGAGTAATATCGGCGCCGCGCTGATGATGTCTTTTGTGGACATCATTGAAGCAGATACAAAAAAGCCAGGCTGATGCCTGGCTTTTTTGTATCTGGGGGGAATGCTTTTATTCAGGCTTTCTCGGCTTTCTTTTTCCCTTTTTTGCGCTTTGCCGCCACATTCAGCATCGGTTTGAGGAATCGCCCGGTGTGGGATTGTGGCTGCTCAGCAACCGCCTCCGGCGTGCCGGTGGCGATAATCTCGCCTCCACCCGAGCCGCCTTCCGGCCCCAGGTCGATAAGCCAGTCAGCGGTTTTGATCACGTCGAGATTGTGTTCAATCACCACCACTGTATTGCCGTGATCCCGTAACCGGTGCAGAACCGCCAGAAGCTGCTCGATATCGTAAAAGTGCAGCCCGGTCGTCGGTTCATCGAGAATGTAGAGAGTCTGGCCGGTGTCACGTTTTGAGAGCTCGCGGGAGAGTTTGACCCGCTGCGCTTCCCCGCCAGACAAGGTCGTCGCCGCCTGGCCCAGCCGAATGTAGGAAAGTCCCACGTCCATGAGTGTTTGCAGCCGATTGGCAATCGCAGGGACCGGGTCGAAGAAGGTTCTGGCTTCTTCGACCGTCAGCTCCAGCACTTCGTGAATGCTTTTTCCTTTGTATTTCACCTCCAATGTCTCGCGGTTATAGCGCTTGCCTTTGCATACGTCACAGGGCACATAGACGTCCGGCAGAAAGTGCATCTCCACTTTGGTGACCCCGTCGCCCTGACAGGCTTCGCAGCGGCCTCCGCGGACATTGAAGCTGAATCGTCCCGGTTTGTAGCCGCGTGAGCGGGCCTCCTGGGTTCCGGCAAACAGCTCTCTGATGGGGGTAAAAATACCGGTATAGGTTGCCGGGTTGGAGCGTGGCGTGCGGCCGATCGGGCTCTGATCGATGTCGACGCATTTATCGAAGTGATCCATGCCTTCAACGGTTTCATAGGGCGCCGCTTTGAGCGTGGTGGCACCATTGAGTTCCGTCGCCGCCAGCGGGTGAAGGGTGGCATTGATCAGTGTGGACTTACCGGAGCCCGAGACGCCGGTCACGCAGGTCATCAGGCCCACCGGAAGCTCCAGGGTGACGCTTTTCAGGTTGTTACCCCGGGCGCCCGTGATTCGGAACATCCGGTCGGGGTCCACAGGATGACGCTCCGCTGGCACAGCGATTTCCCGCTTGCCACTTAGGTACTCCCCGGTAATCGAGCCGTCGGTGGCCATGATGGTGTTGACGTCGCCCTGGGCGATCACCTGACCGCCGTGAACGCCAGCGCCCGGGCCGATATCGATCACATGGTCCGCTTGGCGTATGGCATCTTCATCGTGTTCGACCACAATCACCGTATTGCCGATATTGCGCAGGTGGGTCAGAGTGCGGAGTAAGCGCTCATTATCGCGCTGGTGCAGCCCGATCGAGGGCTCGTCCAGAATGTACATCACGCCCACCAGGCCAGCACCGATCTGACTCGCCAGGCGAATTCGCTGCGCCTCGCCTCCGGACAGGCTGTCCGCGCTGCGGTTCAGAGACAGGTAATTCAGACCCACATCCACCAGAAAACGGAACCGGTCGCGCAGCTCCTTGAGTATTTTCTCCGCAATACTCGCCTTGCTGCCATGAAAATTGAGGGCGCTGAAGTAGTCGTAGGCTTCCCCCACCGGCAGTTCGGTCATCTGGGGCAGGGTGTGCTCGTCGATGAACACATTGCGCGCCTCCTCTCGCAGACGCGCGCCGCCGCAACTGGGGCAGGATTGGGAGGACATGTATTTGGCCAGTTCCTCCCGAACTGACGAGGATTCGGTGTCCCGATAGCGCCGCTCCATATTGGGCAAGACACCCTCAAACCGGTGCCGACGCTGGTAGAGGTCGCCGCGCTCGTTAATGTAACTGAAGTCAATTTCCTCATCGTCCGAGCCGTATAGCACCACCCGCCGGTCTTTGGCTTTGAGCTTTTTCCAGGGCGTATCGATATCGAAACCGTAGTGCTCCGCCAGAGAGTCGAGCATGTGGTAGTAGTAGATATTGCGCCGGTCCCAGCCGCGAATGGCACCTTCGGCCAGAGATGCTTCGGGGTTCTGTATCACCCGGGATTCATCAAAGAACTGCTTCACACCCAGACCGTCGCAGGTCGGGCAGGCGCCGGCGGGATTGTTGAACGAGAACAGGCGCGGCTCCAGTTCACTCAGGCTGTAATCGCAGACTGGGCAGGCATGCTTGGCGGAGAACAGTTGGTCATCCTGTTCGCCATCCATAAAGCTGATGCCGGCCAACCCTTCGGTCAGATTCAAGGCGGTTTCGAAGGACTCGGCAAGCCGCGTCTGAAGGTCGGGCCGGACTTTGAACCGGTCTACCACCACTTCGATGGTGTGCTTTTTCTTCTTGTCCAGCTTGGGCAGGTCATCCAGATCCACCAGAATGTCGTCCACCCGGGCACGGATAAACCCTTCGCGCTTCAGTTGCTCGAAGATATGTAAGTGCTCACCTTTGCGATCCCGGATAACCGGGGCCAGAAGCATGAGCTTGGTGCCCTCGGGCAGGGCCAGCACTGTGTCGACCATTTCGCTGACCGTCTGCGCTGATAATGGCTCACCGTGCACCGGGCAGCGGGGCTCACCTACCCGGGCGAATAGCAGGCGCAGATAGTCATAAATCTCGGTAATGGTGCCCACGGTGGACCGCGGGTTGTGGGAGGTGGATTTCTGTTCGATGGAGATGGCCGGGCTCAACCCTTCCACGTGGTCGACGTCGGGCTTTTCCATCATGGAGAGGAATTGCCGGGCGTAGGTGGAGAGCGATTCCACATAGCGTCTCTGGCCCTCGGCGTACAGGGTGTCGAAGGCGAGTGAGGACTTACCCGAGCCGGACAGGCCGGTGATCACGACGAGTTTGTCCCGCGGTATGTCGAGGTCGATATTCTTGAGGTTATGGGTGCGCGCCCCCCGAACCAGAATGGTATCCATCATGTCTCCCGAAACGACCAAATCCCCCATTATACGCATTCCCACCGAGGGGCGGTCACCCGGGTTGTAAAGGATTGTAGTGAGTAATAGTCACGCCCGGTTTGGAGCGGGGCATACCCGACCCTGAGCCGGACTTGATGAAGGCTTAGGGTCAAAGGGTTTGGGCGTGCAGTGTGTTAGAATTCGCCTCCCATTTACCCATGTGAATCAGGAGCTGTCCTTGCCGATTGTTCAGGCCCCCTTCGAGCGCCGCACGGTGGTCTCCCTGGCACTGCTGTACGCCTTCCGTATGCTCGGGCTGTTCATGGTCCTGCCGGTGCTCACCCTCTATGGCGACGACTACCGCCACGCCACCCCCCTGCTACTGGGCCTGGCCCTGGGCGCCTACGGCTTCAGTCAGGCACTGCTCCAGATTCCTTTCGGTATCCTCTCCGACCGCATCGGCCGCAAGCCCGTCATAACGGTTGGTTTGTTAGTGTTCACTCTCGGCAGCGTGGTGGCCGCGCAGGCCGATTCGGTTTATGAACTGGTGCTCGGGCGCCTGCTTCAGGGGGGCGGTGCCATCGCTGGCGCGGTGATGGCCTTGTTGGCGGACCTTACGGCCGAAGAGAACCGCACCAAGGCCATGGCGACCATCGGTGGTGCGATTGGTGTCTCCTTCTCATTGGCGTTGGTGATTGGCCCCTTGTTGGCCAACTGGGGCGGCCTCGCGGCGGTGTTCTGGTTGACTGCCGCACTGGGGCTGGTCGGGCTGTGGATCGTCTGGCAACTGGTGCCGACGGTTCAGCGACCGCCGCGCCGGCGGCGCGAAGTCGGAGCCGTTCCGGAGCTGATCCGACAGGTATTGGCCAATCGCGAGCTGTTGCGCCTGAACCTGGGCATTTTCGTGCTGCATTTCGTGCTGATGGCCCTGTTTCTGGTCATGCCCCAGCGTCTGGAGGCTGACCTCGGTATTGCCCGGGGGGATCACTGGTATGTCTACCTGCCGCTGCTGGCGGGCGCATTTGCTGCCATGCTGCCGTTCATCATCATCGCCGAGAAGCGTCGGCAGATGAAGCCGGTGTTTCTCGGCGCCATTGCCCTGTTGGGACTCGCGCTGGCGGCACAGCCCTGGGTCAGCTCGTTATTCGCCGTGTTGGCCATTCTGTTTGTGTTCTTTATGGCGTTCAACCTGCTGGAAGCCAGCCTTCCCTCACTGGTCAGCAAGATTGCGCCAGCGGGGGGGAAGGGCACCGCCACCAGTATTTATGCCAGCTGCCAATTTTTCGGCGCCTTTGCCGGCGGTGCCTTGGGCGGCTGGGTGTTTCAGGTGGGCGGGTTGCCGGCGGTATCGGCGGTGGCGGTAGGGCTGGTGTTGCTCTGGTGGCTGGCCGCCGTGGGCATGCGCCCGCCCCGTTACCTGGCCAGCGTTCTGATTCCGCTCAAAGGCAAGGTCAGCGACCGGTTCAGTGAAGAGCTATACGCCGTTCCCGGCGTGGCCGAAGTGGTGGTCGTGGAAAGCGAGGGGACCGCTTACCTCAAGGTGGACCCCCGGGTGGTGGACCGCAAGCGGCTGTCCTCCATCGCCGAACAGTGTGTGTTGGCCCGGTGAACCCATTCACCGACTGACAGCCAAGGGCCGCTGGTGTATCCTGACGGCCATTTAAGACAGTTTACGAACAGGAGAACATCATGGCTCGGGGAATCAACAAAGTCATTCTGATCGGGAACCTGGGTGCCGACCCGGAAACCCGCTACATGCCCTCCGGTGGGGCGGTGACCAACGTCAATCTGGCCACCAGTGACCAGTGGAAAGACAAGCAGACCGGCCAGCCACAGGAGCGCACCGAGTGGCACCGGGTGGTCTTTTTCAACCGCCTGGCCGAGATTGCGGGCGAGTATCTGAAAAAGGGCAGCAAAGTCTACATCGAAGGCTCCTTGCGTACCCGCAAGTGGCAGGGGCAGGACGGTCAGGACCGCTATACCACTGAAATCGTCGCCAACGAGATGCAGATGCTCGACGGCCGTGGTGGTGACAACAGCAATTATGGCGGCGGTGGCGGTTATGGCAATCAGTCCGGCCCGTCGGACGATTACTCCGCGCCACAAGGTGGCGGCAATTACGGCGGCCCCCAGAATGCGCCCGCTCAGGGTGGGCAGCAGAACGCGCCACGGGGCGGCGGCCAGCCTCAGCAGCCAGCCGGCGGCTTTGACAGCTTTGATGATGACATTCCGTTCTAAAGCCACGTCCAGGTGAGTTGCCGCGTTTGAAACTGCTGTTGACTGACGCCTCCCATGCCCTGGGCAAAGCGCTCGAGCACGAGCTTGAGCGCGAACCCTTTGCGCTGATCATGCCCGAGTCGGCCCGACTTAACTGGACCGATATCGGGGAGGTTCGCGCCTGGATCGAGCATCAGCGCCCCAGGCTGGTGATCAACACCCTGGGTTGGGCCGATCGGCCCGATAGCGCTCACTGCTCCCTGATCCCCCGGGCCGCCGCCATCCTGGCTCAGGTTTGCGAGGAGCAGCGCCTGCCCATGATCCAGCTGTCCAGCTATCAGGTCTTTGGCGGGGATAACAAAAGCAGTCATGCCGAAAAAGACGAACCCATGCCCCAAAGTGACGCCGGGCGCGCCTGGTTGGCGGCCGAGCAGGCGGTGACCGGGGCGCTGTCGAAGCGGTTGATTCTCCGCCTGAGCTGGATGATTGGCAGCTATGGTGACAACCGCCTGACCCGCCTTCTTGGCGCGATTTTCAGTGGTCAGGGGGAGGTGCCGGTCCATGTCCGACTGAAAGGGTCACCCACGGCGCTGTCCGATGCGGCCCGAGTGATCGTGGGCGTGGTCAAACAGATCAGCTGTGGGGCGGAGAACTGGGGGGTCATGCATTACGCCAGTCGCGAGCCCTGCAGCGAAGCGGATTTTGCGGAAAAGGTGATTGCCGTACTGGGCCAGCTTGACAGCATGCCGGAGGGGGTCGAGCTGACGAGGCTGGAGTCCTTGCCTCCGGATGAGCCTATAAGCGCGGTGTTGGGTGGGCGGCGCCTGCGGGATGGCTTTGGCGTACAGGCAAGGGCTTGGGAGCCCTACCTGGTACCTATGGTCAAACAGTGGCTGCACCAGCGCCAGGGTTGATCAGCCGGAAGTCCGGACATAAAAAACGCGGCCGATGCCGCGTTTTTTATGTCCATCTGAACGGGATCTGGCGGTTCAGTCGGCCATGCGCTGGAACACCAGGCAGGCATTGGTGCCGCCAAAACCGAAGCTGTTGGACATGACCCGCTCCAGAGTCACCCCATCCTGACGCTCGGTCGCGATCGGCAGCCCTTCCGCTTCAGGGTCCAACTGGGTGATGTTCGCCGAGGCACAGATGAAGTCGTGCTTCATCATCAGGAGGCTGTAGATGGCCTCCTGTACGCCGGTGGCACCCAGAGAATGCCCGGTGAGGGATTTAGTGGAGCTGATGGTCGGCACCTTGTCGGTAAAGGTGGCGCGAATGGCCTTCAGCTCAGCCAGGTCGCCCACCGGCGTACTGGTACCGTGGGAGTTGATGTAATCAATATCCCCGTCGGTGGTCGCCAGGGCCTGCTTCATACAGCGAATGGCGCCTTCACCGGAAGGGGCCACCATGTCATAACCGTCAGAGTTGGCGCCGTAGCCAACCAGTTCGGCGTAGATTTTGGCGCCGCGAGCCTTGGCATGTTCATATTCTTCCAGTACCAGGCAGCCACCACCACCGGCAATGACAAAACCGTCGCGCTCCGCATCATAGGCGCGCGATGCTTGTTCAGGGTTGTCGTTGTACTTGGTGGACAGGGCACCCATGGCGTCAAACAGGCAGGTCAGCGACCAATGCTCTTCCTCACCACCACCGGCAAACACGATGTCCTGTTTGCCCAGTTGGATCTGCTCCATGGCGCTGCCAATACAGTGGGCACTGGTGGCGCAGGCGGAGGAAATGGAGTAGTTCAGCCCCTTGATCTTGAACGGAGTGGCCAGACAGGCCGAGGTGGTGCTGCCCATGGTCTGGGTGACCCGGTAGGGACCGACCCGCTTCAGGCCTTTCTCCCGCAGTACGTCGGCCGCTTCCACCAGGTTCTTGGAGGAGGCGCCGCCAGAGCCCATGATGATGCCGGTGCGCTCGTTTGACACCAGCGACTCATCGAGGCCGGCGTCAGCAATGGCCTGATCCATGGAAATATAGGCAAAGGCCGCCGCATCGCCCATGAAGCGAAGCACTTTGCGATCAATGCGCTCTTTCAGGTCAATGTCGATGGAGCCCGCGACCTGGCTGCGGAAACCCATCTCGGCATAGCTGTCCTGAAATTTGATGCCGGAACGGCCTGCGCGTAATGCCTCGAGTACGGTGGCAATATCATTACCTAAGCAGGACACAATGCCCATGCCGGTAACTACAACGCGTTTCATAGGCTACCTCTTATCTCTGTTTGTAGCGGAAGCAGTGGGCGCCATTATGCCATACAAACCGCTCTGTCGGGGCGGGGATTGGACCGCTCGACAGAAGCTGAGTTCAGCGCCACGGGCTGGCCCGGCTGCCCGATTTAGAAGGAATCAGTGTTCTGAAACAGACCAACGCGCAAATCCTTGGCAAAGTAGATGTCTTTGCCATCGACGGATACCCGGCCGTCGGCGATGCCCATGATCAGCTTGCGCTCAATGACCCGCTTCAGGTTGATGTGATAGGTGATTTTTTTGGCGGTGGGCAGAATCTGCCCGGTGAATTTCACTTCACCACAGCCCAGGGCCCGTCCCTTACCGGGGTTGCCCTTCCAGCCCAGGAAAAAACCCACCAGTTGCCACATGGCGTCCAGGCCCAGACAGCCGGGCATAACCGGGTCGCCGGGGAAGTGGCAGTCAAAGAACCACAGGTCGGGAGAAATATCGAGCTCGGCGATGATTTCGCCTTTGCTGAATTCCCCGCCCGTTTCGCTGATATGGGCGATCCGGTCGAGCATCAGCATATTGGGCACGGGCAACTGGGCGTTGCCGGGGCCAAACAGGCGGCCGTGGCCACACTCGAGCAGTTCGTCACGGCTGTAGGCGTTCTTTTGGGCAAAGGCGTTCATAATAGGGGCTCTGTTACAGTCTATATCGGCCCATCGGTCACCGTTGCGGGTGGATTCAGGGCGGCAAAGGTCGCCATTCTACCGACTGTGGGGAGCTTGTCTAGTGAGTCCGGGCCAGGGCGAACTCCGCCACCTCGGCCATGGCCCGGGTGTAGGCGTTCTCTGGCAGGGCCGCCAGCTGTGCCCTGGCGCTGGCGACCTGGGCGCGAGCGCGCTCGAGCGTGTATTCCATGGCGCCAGTTTCCTCGACGATGCGCAGGATCTCCGGCAGCTTTGTGGTGTCTCCCGCCCGGATCGCACCTGCCACCAGCGCCTTCTGGTCCGGTGTTCCCGTCTGCATAGCATAAATCAGGGGCAGGGTGGGTTTACCCTCCGCCAGGTCGTCACCGACGTTCTTGCCCAGGGCCTCGGCGTCTCCCTGATAGTCGAGCGCATCGTCTACCAGCTGAAAGGCCATACCGACGTGGTGGCCGTAGGCCCTCAGCGCCTGGCGCTGGTCGGGGGCTGCCTCGCTGAGAACCGCTGCCACTTCGCAGGCTGAGGCAAACAGGATGGCCGTCTTTTTGTCGATCACTGAGAAGTAATTGCTCTCCGTGACGGCGGGGTCCTTGGCGTTGACCAACTGCTGGACCTCGCCCTCCGCGATACGGTTAGTGGTTTCCGACAGCACCGACATGATGTCCATACTGCCAATGGCCACCATCATCTGAAATGCCCGGGAATACAGGAAGTCCCCCACCAGCACCGCCGGGGCGTTACCCCACTGGGCGTTGGCGGTAATGCGCCCGCGCCGGCGCTCCGAGGTGTCGACCACATCGTCGTGGAGCAGGGTGGCGGTGTGGATGAACTCGATGATCGCCGCCAGGTCCAGATTGTCCTGTCCTCTATAGTCCAGTGCCCGGCAAGTGAGCAGCACCATCAGCGGGCGCAATCGCTTGCCCCCGGCTTCAATAAGGTAGTGACCAATATTCTCGACCAGCTCTACATCGGAGTGGAGCTGTTCGATGATGCGCTGGTTAACGGCTTCGAAATCGTCCGCAACAACCTGGTGGAAAGGCAGCATGGGGCTTGGGCTCTGTTGCTGATAAAGGAAAGGCATCCTAGGCAGGGAGGGGGTGGCTGTCAAGAATTCCGGCGCCTACCGTCAACCGGCCCATCGGTGCCTCCCCTCCGGTGCTCGTCACAAAACCTTCACAAAACTGTCGCCCAAGATTCATAAAACTTGTTGAACATAGGCGCCACACGACGAGATGAGCCGAGTTGCTTGCAAGGCTTTCTCCGACCAGACATGGACTATGGGTCGAGGCCGGTAGTCCCCGTTTTCAAAAAAAGCGATCCATCAGGAGTGCTCAACCTATGAAAATCACGACCCTTGTTAGCGTAACCGCTTTGACTGCAGTGCTGGCGGCTTGTGGCGGCGGCGATATCGAGATCGATGCCCGCAACCAGTCCAGTGTCGACAACTCAGTTGGCGATAACAGCAACAATAACACCAGTGGTGGTGGAGGTGGCGAAACCGTAGATAACCCCTGTGCCTCCTATGAACAAGACGGCGAGACCTTCCAGGGCTCATACGATGCGCCCAACTGCGTATACGGCACCGATTTTGTCAGCCTGAGCAAGCCCTACACCGGTTCTGAAGAGCTGGTTTTTGGCGACCTGTCCAATGACGGCGCCCACATCTTCAATGACAGCCTGATGATCGGTCAGGGCTACGACAACGACGCTGACATGGAAGCGGCTGGCATTGCCCAGGGTGGTGACGGCTCTGTATTGCGCCTGGAAGCGGGCACCATTCTGGCCTTCCGCTCCAACGATGATTACTTTGTGGTCAATCGCGGTTCCCAGATCTTTGCTGAAGGCACTGTGGAAGAGCCGGTTGTGGTGACTTCTACCTCCGATATCGAAGGTACCGTAGGACCCGAAGATGTCCAGCAGTGGGGCGGCATGATCATCAATGGTTTCGGTATCACCAACAAGTGTGCCTACACCGGCACCATGATGGATGGCGATCTGGCGACCTCCGATTGCCATATCGCCGCTGAAGGTAAGGCCGGCGCTGGCCAGACTTACTACGGTGGTGACAACAATGAAGACAGCTCCGGCTCCCTGGAGTACTTCATGGTCAAGCACACTGGTGCCCAGGTGGCTCCGGGTAACGACCTGAACGGCATTTCTTTCAACGCGGTCGGTTCCGGTACCGAGGTGAACTTCCTGCAGGTTTACTCAACCTACGACGACGGTATCGAGTTCTTCGGTGGCGCGGTTGATATCAACAACTACGTGGGTCTGTATGTCCGCGATGACTCCATCGATATCGACGAAGCCTATGTCGGCACCATCAACAACGCATTGGTGATTCAGGGCGAGACCGATGGCGATCACTGCATCGAGTCCGACGGTATCGGCAGCTACAGCAGCCAGGATCAGGCCACTATCGACGATTTCGTGGCTCGCGGCCTGAACTCTCGCGCTACCATCAATAACCTGACCTGTATCGTCTCTCCGAATGCGGCGGGTACTCATGCTGATGGCCACGGCTGGCGCATCCGGGAAGCGCACTTCCCGACCATCCGCAACTCCATCCTGACCACCGCTTACATGGGTGACCAGGCGGACGATAACTACTGTGTTCGCATCGAATCGGCTGAAGGTCTGCAGGCGGCTCAGGACGGTGACCTGGTGATAGAAGAGTCCATCATCGCCTGTGCCACCCTGACCAACGGCGGCCCGCTGCCGGACAGCACCACCACTCGTGCCTTCCTCGAAGCCAACAACGACGTGATGCAGACCGCGGCTGACGGTGAAGACCCGACCGCTGACGACGTCGATGTCAATCTGGCCATCCTGGATGGTTTCTACTCCCTGCCGCTGGGCGACATGGTGGTCAACGGTAACGCCACTCAGGTGACTCCGGTAGATGCAGACTTTGTCGGTGGCGTGACCGCTGACAACGACTGGACCGCGGGATGGACTTACGGCCTGCACCCGGACAATCGTGCCCAGCCGCTGTGGTTCGAAGCGGCTGAATAAGCCCCGACTGCAACGAGTCAACACACGATTGCCGTAACGAAAGGGCGCCTTACGGCGCCCTTTCTACTAGGCGGCTCTCTACAGCTTCACTAGATAGGGCAGTTCAGATGAACAGCAAACAATTTTCAACTCACCTCGCTCGTGCCGGCTTCAGCGTCAGTCTGCTCAGCGCTTTGATCAGTGTTTCGGCGGTGGCCCAGGACGATGACAGTGCACCGACCCAGCCGCCGGTGATGGCACCGCCGGTCATGGAAGAGTTGCTGGTGACCGGCGGCCGCCTGATGAGCGGCGCGGAAAGTCTGGCCGTGGAGCGCCAGGAAGCGGCGGTGGCGACTGACCTGCTTGGCGCGGATCAGATCAGCCGGATTGGCGACTCAACCGTCGCGCTGGCGTTGACACGCGTTCCCGGGGTCACCCTGGTGGATGGCAAGTTTGTCTTTGTGCGCGGGCTGGGTGAGCGCTACTCCAACACCACGCTCAACGGCGCCATGGTGCCGTCCCCGGACCTGTCACGCAACGTGCTGCCGCTGGACATCATTCCGACCTCCATTGTGGATTCTCTGGCAATCCAGAAAGTGCCGTCAGCGGACAAGCCTGCCGCCTTTGGTGGTGGTAGTGTCGACATCCGTACCACCAGTATTCCGGACGATATTCTGTTCAACATTGAGCTGGGTACCGGCACCAACACCGCTTCCTCGGATTTTCTGACCTACACCGGTGGTGAGGATGATCGCTGGGGTTCCGATGATGGCGCCCGGGCGCTGTCGCCTCAGTTGAGTGCGGCTCTGGATCAGTACCGCGGTGATGTCTCCATCAACAATATCAATACGGTTGCCCGTCTGGATTCTATTGAGGACGCCGCGGCGATCAACCGTCAATTGGCCGCCGGTCTCAATCGGGACATCAGCCCTCGGGAAACCTCCGGCGAGCCGGATATCGAAGCCGAGATCAATCTGGGTAACAATTATTACCTGCCCAATGACATGGAGTTCGGCTTTCTGGCCGGTGCGGCTTATGACAGCAGCTGGCGCAATCGCGAAGTGGTCCAGCGCCGCTTTCAGGACCCTGAGAACCAGGTGGTCACCGAGGATGAGACCGTCAACTCGGTGGATATTTCCGGCAACCTGAGTTTTGGGCTTCGTCTGAACGCGGAGAACTCCATTGAAACCACCAGTATCTGGTTGCGCAACACCGACGACGAAGTGTCGGTGCGTGATTACTTCAACGCCAACCGTCTGCTGTCCGATGGACAGGGTTTCCGCAACACCGAGCTGCGCTACGAGCAGCGTGAGCTGGAAGTGCATCAGGTGCACGGGGAGCACGAGCTGGGTTGGGATACGCTGGATGCACTGGGCCTCAGTGACAGCCTGGACTTCCTGCGTGGCCTGAGCTTCGACTGGTATATTTCGGACAGCGAGGCGTCCACGGACCTGCCGAATGAAGTCAATGCGTTGAGCCTGACGGTAACCGATCCACAGACCGGTGAGGTTCAGTCGTCGGCGTTCAGCGGCGCCAACAATACTGCTGCGAGTTATCGCTACTCGGATCTGCGCGACTACGTCGACAGCAACGGCTTCACTATAACAATGCCGGCCACCCTGGGTAACTGGGAGTTTGCCCTGTCCGGGGGGATGGATTACTGGCAGAAGTCCCGCACCTACGAGCAGTATGAGTTCTATCTGGGCAGCACCACGCTCGGGAACAGCGATCCACTGTTCACTCAGGACCTGAGTAGCATCCTGGCGGACGACAACCTGCTCGATCCGGCCAATGGCTTCCAGGTCACCAACAACTCCGGCAATGCCAACAGCTATGTGGCGGCCAATAAGGTGAACGCGGCCTTCGGCCAGCTGGACATGACCTGGGATTACACCTGGCGTCTGGTGATTGGTAGTCGCTGGGAAGATTATCAACAGGTGAACCTGCCGTGGAACCCGGTCAACTATGACGGCAGTCAGTTCCCGGGCATGGAAAGCCCCGACCCGCAGGTCGTGGCCGACTACTTCCAGGAAGTGACTTACACCGAGGACGATGTGTACAACTCGGTGGCGCTGACCTGGATGACCCAGGACTTCTGGGCGGAAGACTTCCAGCTGCGGGCCAGCTTTGGTGAAACCACCGTGCGTCCGGACCTGAGGGAAATCTCCGGTTCCAGTTACTTTGATCCGATCACCGACATTGTGGTCAACGGCAATCCGGACGTGGTGCCTTCCCAGATCGATAACTTCGACCTGCGCGCCGAGTGGTTCTTCTCCGGTGGGGACAACTTCACCCTGTCCATGTTCTACAAGGACATTGTGAACCCCATCGAGCAGTTTGAAGGGGCCGCTACGGATGACAATATCCGGGCAGAGATCCACAACGGCGACAGCGCGGAGCTGTACGGGCTGGAAGTCGAGTTCCTGAAGAGCCTGGGCGATATGGCGGCGGTGCTGGATCCCTTCTTTGTGCAAGGTAACTTCACCTTCATGGATCAGGAGCTGGTGGCCGGCAACAATGCCGATGCACCCACCAACCCGATTCGCCCGCTTCAGGGCGCCTCCGATGTGGTCAGCAACCTGATTCTGGGTTACGACTCATCCGATGGCATGCACTCGGCCACGCTGTCCTACAACTCCTTCAGCGAGCGCCTGTTCTTCGCAGGTCGCAACGGGGCGCCGGACAGCTTCGAGCAACCGTTCCACTCCCTGGATTTCACCTACTCTTTCTACCCCAGTGACAACTTCACCGTGAAGCTGAAAGTGAAGAACCTGCTGGACGAGAACCTGGTGATCGAGCGGACCAATACCGCCTCCGACGGCAGCACGCAGGATGTGGAGATCTACAACCAGGAGCGGGGTCAGGATCTCAGTCTGAGTGTCCAGTACCGCTTCTGACGGTGTTCCGGATACTTTTCTGCTGCTTGAGCCGCTCTTTTGAGCGGCTTTTTTTTATAAAAAGTCAAAACTGTCATAATAAATTAACATAACTCTGGTAGGAGCAATGCTACTCTTTGGGCATGGGATAAAGGTTTTATAGCCGGATTTGCGCCGTCCGTCATCCAACAAACCCCCTCAGTGCCAATGAAAGAGGATAAGAGCATGAAAAAAGTCGTAGTCAGCGCCCTGGTCGCGCTGGGCCTGGGTTCAGTGGGCAGTGTCGCGGCCGAACAATATCAGCCTGCGGGCTTTGGTGAAGATACACTCCGCTACCTGGAGGCCGCTGTGGCGCCTCCAGCCTTGACCGCCAATACGCCGGTGGCCTCCGTCTACTGCCAGGCGGATGTGGGTACCGATGGTCTGACCCGCAATGTGTCCTGCTATGAGCGTGACGGTTTTGCCGACCTGCGTGATCAGGTGGAAGAGGCCATGGCGACCAGGAGCTTCTCCGCCGCCACGGTCGATGGTGAGCCAGTGCCGGTACGGATGGTGTTCCGGGTGGTCTATGCCGACCTGGAGGGCCAACCTCCTGTCATGTTGCTGCCCAACCTGGGGCACATGCAGGGCGATTTCGGGTATCAGTACAGCGCCCCACAGGAGCGGCTGGACGACCGCAACTGGTACTCCCTGTACCGTAAAAACGACTGGAGCCAGGGCCAGCCCTTCTTCAGCGATGAAGGCGAGTTGACCCGGGTATTGGCCTGGGTGAACGACAGCGGTCGGGTGATTTCGGTGCGCAGCCTGGAGAGCCATAGTGAGCACCGGCGCGATGCCCGGGCGGTGGAGAAAGCCCTTGAGGCTTCTCGCTTCCTGCCCGGCATGGTCAGTGGCAAACCGGAAAAAATGCGTTACGTGGCGGTGCTGCACTACCCGAACTAAGCCGATTCCAGAAGAACGCGCCGATCCACCGGCTGGCCGAGAGGCCAGTCGGTTTTTTGTGTCTGGCTGAGTCAATCTGATAAAGAGGTTGACCTTTTGCTAATGTGTCGATATGTTTCGACATATGGAAATTAAAGACGCTATTCCGAGCTTTGCCGCCCTTTCTCAGGAAACCCGTCTGGCGGCTTATCGTCTGCTGGTCCGCCACGAACCCGAGGGACTGGCCGCTGGTGAGATCGCCCGTCAGTTGGGGGTACCTCACAACACCATGTCCACACACCTTGCCACATTGGCCCGGGCGGGCTGGGTTGTTTCTGAGCGACATAGCCGGTCCATTATCTATCGCGCCAATATCCAGCATATGAACGACGTCATTCAGTTCCTGGTCCGGGATTGCTGCGCGGGTCACCCGGAAGTCTGTGTGCCGACAGCCGTTAGACCAAATGGGACTTGCTGAGCAGCAGGGGCACCGGGCTTACCAGAGGCCCTTATCCAATCAGGTTTGATGATTACAGTGGAGCAGACTAGTGGGATTGTTTGAGCGGTATTTATCGGTTTGGGTTGCTCTGGCCATCGGGGTCGGCGTTGCGCTGGGTCTGGTGTTCCCGGCAGCGTTCCAAATGCTGTCCGGTTGGCAGTATGCCCAGGTCAACCTGGTCGTGGCGGTTTTCATCTGGTTGATGATCTACCCGATGATGGTGCAGGTGGACTTAACCTCCATCAAAGATGTGGGTAAGCGCCCCCGGGGCCTGTTTCTGACCCTGGTGGTCAACTGGTTGATCAAACCCTTTACCATGGCGGCGCTGGGCTGGTTATTTTTTCGCGTGTTTTTTGCCGGTTGGGTTGACCCGCAGACCGCCACGGAATACATCGCGGGGATGATCCTGCTGGGGGTGGCGCCATGCACCGCCATGGTGTTTGTCTGGAGTCAGCTGACCAAGGGTGATCCCAACTACACGCTGGTGCAGGTCTCCATCAACGATCTGGTACTGGTGTTTGCGTTTGCGCCGCTGGCCGCGTTTTTGCTGGGCATGACCGATATCACTGTGCCCTGGCAGACACTGGTATTGTCTGTTGTTCTTTACGTGGTGCTGCCGTTGATCGCCGGTGCGGTCACTCGTCGTTGGCTATTGGCCCGCGGCGGCGAGCCAGCTCTCAATGAATTTCTGCACAGGGTCAAACCGGCGTCCATTCTCGGGCTGCTGGCGACAGTGGTCCTGCTGTTCGGTCTGCAGGCGCCGGAAATCATCGATAACCCTCTGGCGATTGTTCTGATTGCCATACCGTTACTGATTCAGTCGTACGGCATTTTCATGTTGGCCTATTGGATGGCGCACAGGCTGCGCTTGCCCCACGATGTGGCCGCCCCGGCCTGCATGATCGGGACCTCGAACTTTTTTGAGTTGGCGGTGGCCGTGGCCATCTCCCTGTTTGGAATGCAATCCGGTGCGGCATTGGCCACCGTCGTCGGTGTTCTGGTGGAGGTGCCGGTCATGTTGTCTCTGGTGGCATTTGCGAATCGGACCCGTCACTGGTTCAAGGTTTGATAATAGGAGCGTGTTATGACGATTAAAATTGGCATTAATGGCTTTGGCCGTATGGGGCGCCTGGCGTTGCGGGCCGGTTGGGACTGGCCGGAGGTCGAGTTTGTCCAGATTAACGACCCGGCAGGAGACGCGGAAATACTGGCACACCTGTTGAACTTTGATTCGGTACACGGTCGCTGGACTCACGAAGCGCGGGTGGACGGACAAGCCATTGCCATTGGTGAGCAGCGGGTGGCAGTCACTCATAACCGGGCCATTGGCGACACTGAATGGTCCGGTTGCGATGTGGTCATTGAAGCCTCGGGCAAAATGCGGGATCGGGAGCTGCTCCAGGCCTATCTGGATCAGGGGGTGAAGCGCGTGGTGGTCACCGCGCCGGTGAAAGCCGATGACATCCTCAATGTGGTGATGGGCGTGAATGACGATCAGTACGACGCGGACCGCCATCGCATTGTCACTGCGGCGTCCTGTACCACCAACTGTCTGGCACCGGTGGTCAAAGTGATTCATCGGGCGCTGGGCATCAAGCACGGCTCCATGACCACGCTGCACGATATCACCAACACCCAGAGCATTCTCGATCAGCCTCACAAGGATCTTCGTCGTGCCCGGGCCAGCAGCATGAGCCTGATTCCCACCACCACCGGATCGGCCAAGGCGATTACGGAGATTTTCCCGGAACTGAAAGGGCGGCTCAATGGCCACGCCGTGCGCGTTCCCCTGGCCAATGCGTCGCTGACCGACTGTGTTTTTGAGGTGGAAAAGGCCACCGATGCAGCTCAGGTCAATCAGCTGCTGAAGCGTGCGGCCGAGGAGGAAATGCCGGGCATTCTGGGCTATGAGGAGCGACCGCTGGTGTCGGTGGACTACAAAACCGACCCGCGCTCCAGCATCATCGATGCCCTGTCGACACTGGTAATCGACGGCACCCAGGTAAAAATCTATGCGTGGTACGACAACGAATGGGGCTATGCCAACCGTACGGCGGAACTGGCGCGTAAGGTTGGCCAGAGCGACCAGGCGAGTTAATCCATGCTGGCACACCTGTCCTCGGCCATTCGTCAGTACTTGCTGATTACCGCCAATTATTGGGCCTTCACCCTGACCGATGGCGCCCTGCGAATGTTGGTGGTACTGCATTTTCACCAGCTCGGTTACAGCCCTCTGGCCATCGCCATGCTGTTCCTGTTCTATGAGATTTTCGGGGTGATCACCAATCTCGTGGGCGGCTGGCTCGGTGCCCGCCTGGGCCTGAACCGGACCATGAATCTGGGGCTGGTGTTGCAGGTCGTTGCGCTGTCCATGCTGTTGGTGCCGGCCGCCATGCTTGCTGTGCCCTGGGTGATGGCGGCGCAGGCGCTTTCGGGTGTGGCCAAAGACCTGAATAAAATGAGCGCCAAGAGCTCCATCAAATTGCTGGTGCCGGACGGGCAGGGTGGCGCCCTCTATAAATGGATCGCAGTGCTGACCGGCTCAAAAAATGCGCTGAAAGGTGCGGGCTTCTTTTTGGGTGGCGCGCTGTTGATGGTCATGGGGTTTGCCGGCGCCGTCGGCGCCATGGCCGCCGCGCTTTTTGTGGTCTGGATCATCAGCCTGATTTTTCTGAAGAAGGATCTGGGCCGGGCCAAGAGCAAGCCCAAGTTCTCCGAAGTGTTTTCCAAAAGCCGCGCGGTCAATGTGCTGTCCGCCGCCCGCCTGTTTTTATTTGGCGCCCGGGATGTCTGGTTCGTGGTGGCGTTGCCGGTGTTTCTGGCCAGCCAGTTCGACTGGGACCACTGGCAGGTGGGGGGCTTTCTGGCGCTTTGGGTGATTGGCTATGGCGCGGTGCAGTCCGTCGCTCCGAAAATCACGGGGCGCTCCGGGCGGGGTTTGCCGGATGGACGTACCGCATTTGGTTGGGCGGCGGTTCTGACGGTCATTCCGGTGTTGATTGCGCTGGCGTTGTGGCAGGGTATTGCGCCAGGTGTGAGTCTGGTGGTGGGGTTGCTGATTTTTGGTGTGCTGTTTGCGGTGAACTCTTCCCTGCACAGTTATCTGATTGTCAGCTATGCCAAGGAGGACGGGGTCTCGTTGGATGTCGGTTTTTACTATATGGCCAATGCGATGGGTCGTCTCGTGGGCACGGTGCTCTCCGGTTGGGTGTATCAGGTCGCGGGGCTGATTGCCTGCCTGTGGATCTCGGCCACCTTTTTGGCTCTTGCGGCGATAATTGCCCTCTGGTTGCCGCGTAGGTTGGTCGATGAGAGTGCGTAGCGATTTATTCGGTACTTCGAGAGTAGTACTTGGTTTGGGTAACGGCGGATGCGCCTTCGGCTTATCCGCCCTACGCGGAGTTCTACTGCTGCGCTCGGCCGTAGGGCGGATAAGCCGAAGGCGCATCCGCCGTTACACGGGGGGCGGAACGAAAGCGTGCTAGTTCCCGGAACGTTACGTTGGCACTGCGGAGGGAGGGTATACCCTCCCGCAGCACTCTAAGCGAAGTACCGTCAATAGTTAAGCAGCGCCATCAATGCAACTTCAACCTCGGTCGTAACCACCGGTTGATTTTACCCGCCAGCATCAGCAAACCGGTCTTGATCAAACCGTGCACCGCCACCTGATGCATCCGGTACAGCGAGATATACACCACCCGCGCCATACGACCCTCAATAAACAGACTGCCCCGAGTGAGGTTGCCCATCAGGCTGCCTACGGTCGAGTAGTTCGCCAGAGAAATCAGCGAGCCGTGGTCTTTGTAGTGGTAGGTTTTCAGCGGCTTGTTGTGCAGACAGGCGAGCAGGTTGTCGTAGCAGGTATCCGCCATCTGATGGGCCGACTGCGCTCGTGGCGGCACTCGCTTGCCATCTTCCTGAATGAACTCGGCGCAATCACCAATGGCGAAAATCCGTTCGTCCCGCGTGGCCTGCAAATGCGGATTGACGGTCAACTGATTGATCCGGTTGGTTTCCAGACCGCCGATGTTGGCCATAAACTCCGGTACCTTGATGCCGGCGGCCCAGACCATCAGGTCCGCTTCAATGAAATCACCGTCTTTGGTGTGCAGGCCGTTATGCTCGGCTGAGGTGACCATCGTCTGAGTGCGCACCTTGACCCCGATGTTGGTCAGCTCGCGGGTGGCCGCGGTGGAAATGCGTTCGGGCAGCGCGGGCAGGATCCGTTCGCCGGCCTCCAGCAGCGTCACGTGCAGGTGCTCATTGGTGATGGCATCAAAGCCATAGTGGTGAAACTCTTTGACGGCATGATGCAGCTCCGCGGAGAGCTCCACGCCGGTTGCGCCGGCGCCCACAATGGCAATGCGTACTTCATCCGGTTCGTCGGGAACGCGCTGAATTCGCAAGAACCGGTTGAGCAACTTGTTGCGAAACCGGTGCGCCTGCTTGGCGCTGTCGAGAAAGATGCAGTGCTCTTTCACACCGTGAGTGCCGAAATCATTGGACACCGACCCCAGAGCCATCACCAGGTAATCGTAATCAATGCGGGTGGCGGGAATGTACTCCACACCTTCCTCGTCCAGAACCGGCGCCAGCACAACCTGGCGCTGCTCGCGATCGATGTCGGTCAGGGTGCCGATGCGAAAGTGAAAGCCTTTGGCGTACGCCTGGGCGCGGTAGCTGACCGCATCGTTGCCCTCATCCATGGTGCCCACCGCTATTTCATGCAGCAGCGGTTTCCATAGATGGGTGGTGTTGCGGTCCACCAGGGTAATATGGGCTTTCTTCTTTCGGCCCAGCTTGCGACCGAGCCTGGTGGCGAGTTCCAATCCGCCGGCGCCACCGCCGACCACAACAATTTTCTCCATGAAATGCCTCTCCTCAGTCCAGATTGACCCAGCGGCTTTCGTCCGAGCTGGTGAAAAGCGCATCAATAATGCGCATATTGGCTTCCGCATCCCACAGCGGGGTAGGGGCCGGCGTGTCCTCCTGGATGCTCTGGCTGAAGGCGTCCACCATCAGCTGGTACTGATTGGGTTCTGGAAAGCTGAAGGTCTGCTTTTCCCCACTGATAACCAGGGTAACCCGGTTCTCATCGCCGGGTTCGGGGTTGAACGGCTTCTCCAGGCGGATCATGCCTTTCTCACCGTGGATTTCCGCCCACTGCGTAGCCTCGGTTTTGGTGGTGACGGTAAAGGTGGCGGTGCCGTCGGGGAACTCCATGATGGCCGAGGTCAGGCAGTCCACCTCGTAGCCAGCCAGTGGCTGCACGCTGCCGACCACACGCACCGGCTCTGCGCCGTAGACATGCCGGGCGGAGGAGATGCCGTAGCAGCCAATGTCCATCAGCCCGCCACCACCGATGTCCGGCAGGTTGCGGATGTTCTCATCGTCCCGGTTATTGTAGGCAAAGAAGGCGGTGTAAGTCCTTACTTGCCCCAGGTCCCCGCGCTCCAGCCATTCGCGCACATGCTGCCACTGGGGGTGGAAGCGGTACATGAAGGCTTCCATCAGCTTCTGCTTGGGGTGGGCCTTGGCCGCGGCCTTGAGCGCCTGCAGGTCTTTGACGTCCAGGCTGATGGGCTTTTCACACAGTACGTGCTTGCCCGCTTCCAGCGCCTGAATCGACAGCGGCACATGCAAGTGGTTGGGCAGGGGGTTGTAGATGGCGTCGATATTTGGGTCCGCCAGCAGGGCTTCGTAGCTGCCGTGGGCCACGGGAATGCCTAGCTCGTCGGCAAAGGCGCGGGCACTGTCTTCGGAGCGCGAGCCCACGGCGACCACTTCACCTCGCTCGGAGGCCTGAATGGCGGGAATGACTTTCTTGCGACCAATATTGGCGGTGCTGAGCACCCCCCAGCGAATCTTGTTCATGGCAAGCTCCCTAGCGTTGTGGGGACAGGATCAGTAGGCCGATAGTGTACACCAGGGGGCAAAAAAGGCCTCAACTTTGCTGGCCCCCCGCCGACAGCCTTATCAGGGCCGGCACGGTGGTACTTGAAGTCCTGTGCTAGAGTCCAACAGGGGCCGTGGTGCCCGTGACGAACGAGACAATGACTTTGAAAACTGTGGGAATATCCCCGGCCAGGGGTGTTGGTTTTCATACCAGAAAATTTGGGGCGAGTGAAAAGGAATAACAACAGCCCGGAATCTTGGGATCAGATTATGTTTTTACGCGCGTTAAATATCGGCCCTCGTCTGGCCGCAGGTTTTGGGGCGGTGCTTCTGCTGTTGATTGGCCTCGGGCTCTTCGCTTTGTATGAAATGGCCCGGATGGACGAGATCTCCACGGAGATCAATGAGGACTGGTTGCCCGGTGTGCGTGCGGTGGGCGATCTGGGGACCAGCATGATGCGTTACCGGGTGTTCACCTTGCGGGCCGCCGCCGACGAAGATCCGGTGATGGTTGAGCAGAATATCGAGCGTATGGAAGCCGTTAAGGCGGATGTCCGAACCAATCAGGAGCGCTACGAACAGGTGATCAATACGCCGGAGGAGCAGGCGGTTTATGACCGGTTTGTTGAGGCTCAGTCCGAATACTTCGAGAATGCCGACATTCTCGTTGATTATGTGCAGCAGGGGGACTTCTCCTCGGCGATGGGGATCGTCACCATCGCGCTCGGCGCGCCGGCGGATCGAATGGCTGAGGCGTTGCTGGAGTTGTCGGATATCAATCAGGAGGGCTCTCGCCTGGCGGATGAACGAGGTGCCGCGGTATTTGCCGAAGCGAAAATGGCGGTGATTGTGGCCATTGCGGTGGCGGTGCTGCTTGGTATCGGGCTGGCGGTATTCCTCGCCCGCAGTATCGTCCAGCCGTTGGCCCAGGCTCTGGATAATGCCGAGACGATCGCGGCCGGCGATCTCAGTCAATCGATCAACGTCAGGGGCAACGACGAACCGGCCCGCCTGCTCAATTCGCTGGCGGTCATGCGGGAGAACCTGCGCAGTGCCATCAGCCAGATCTCCAACTCCTCCACCCAATTGGCTTCAGCAACTGAGGAGTTGAGTTCGGTGGCAGAAGACTCCTCGCGCAGCCTGCAGGAGCAGACCGACGAGATTCAGCAGGCGGCCAGTGCGGTTACCGAAATGACCGCGGCGGTAGAAGAAGTGGCTCGCAATGCCACGGAAACGTCGGAGTCGTCCGGTGAATCCGCCAGCGCCACCAAAGATGGGCTGGCCAAAGTGCGCGAGACCCGAAAATCCATCCAGTTTATGACCGAAGAAATCGACAAGACCTCGGAGTCGGTCAATGGCTTGGCCGAACAGGCCAATGACATCGGTAAAGTAATGGATGTGATTCTGGCCATCGCTGAGCAGACCAACCTGCTGGCCCTGAATGCGGCGATTGAAGCGGCCCGGGCCGGGGAAGCCGGTCGCGGTTTTGCTGTGGTGGCGGACGAAGTACGCGCTCTGGCGCACCGAACTCAGACTTCCACCAAGGAAATCGAGACCATCATCAACAACATTCAGAGCGGTACCAAGGATGCGGTGTCTTCCATGGAACTGAGCAGCACCCGCGCCACGGAGACCCTGGCGGTGGCCAAGGCCGCCGGCGAGGCGCTGGAGCGAATTGCCGAGGGCATCGACGATATCAACGAGCGCAACCAGGTCATTGCCAGCGCCTCGGAAGAGCAGGCCAGCGTGGCGCGGGAAGTGGACCGCAATCTGGTCAAGATCAGCGACATCGCCACCCAGTCGGCGGCGGGCGCGAATCAGACCAGTGCGTCGGCCGAAGAGCTTTCCAAACTGGCGGTGGAGCTCAATACGCTGGTCAGCCGGTTCCAGCTGTAAGCGTGTTGCGGTGGGCTTTCGGGCCCACCGCGCTCGCCCCCGATTTTTTTTGCCCGCCTTTGAATCCAGACCCGCCATTGCCCTCGTCTTGATTGGTAACCCAGCGCCTCGCTGGACGCGCTAGAATGACTGATACGAGGAAATGGACCATGAAACATCTGACTCTGAATCACCTGTTGCGCATTGCGGCCGTAGCGCTGCTCGCCTTTGGCTTGATCAGTGGGGCTGTGCCCGCTTTAGCGGAAACCGCCAATTGGCAGCAACATATGCCCGAGCATATTCCCGGGGGCGATGCGGCGGCCCTGATCATTCCGGTTGTTGCCATCCTGATGGTGTTTGGCGCTCCAGCGCTGGCGGTGATTCTGATTGCCCTGTTCGTCTTCCGCCACCGGGAGCGGCGCCAGCAACTGCTCAACGAACGTATCCAGAAGTTTCTGGAGGCTGGCCAGCCGGTGCCGGAGAACCTGATGGAGGACGCGCTGCCAAGCCCGGTCCGCAACCTGAACCAGGGGTTGGTACTGCTGGGGGCGGGTATCGGTCTGACGGTGTTCCTGACCCTGATGACCGGTTTCGCTATTGGCAGCATCGGGCTGATCCTGGTGGGCATGGGCCTGGCCAAGATCCTGATCTGGAAACTCGCTGAGCGTCAGGCGCAGTAATGATCCCTAATCCTGAGCCTCTGTCTGACGCTGGCCTGATTGCCCGCGTCATGACCCAGCAGGACCAGCACGCCTTCCGGCAGTTGGTCCTGCGCTATCAGTCGCCGGTACGCCGTTGGGCCCGGCGCCTGTGCAATGGAGACGAGGCCGCGGCCGACGATCTGGCTCAAGAGGTGTTCATCAAGGTCTACCGCTCGCTGCACAGCTTTCGGGGCGAAGCGCGTTTTTCCACCTGGCTGTATCGCATTGCGTTCAATCTGGCGGCCAGCCAGAAGCGGCTGGCGCGGGAGCGCTGGACCAAGGTTGACCTGGAGGACGCCACGCCTGAGCTGGACAGTCATCAGGTGCAGGCGGGGCATGCCGGCTCCCTGGACGCCCGGCGCGACCTGGAAGCGGCCATGGCCCGATTGAGCCAGCCCCAACAGTGGGCCCTGCGCCTGAGCCTGGAGGAAGAGCTCACGCAGGAAGAGGTGGCCGAGGTGATGGGCATTCCCCTTGGTACCGTTAAAACCCACCTGCTCCGTGGTAAAAAGGCCCTGAGAACCCATCTGTCATCCTGGCAGGAGACGGCACAATGAAATCCGATATTCCCAACGACGAGCGCGAACTGGACGCCTGGCTGAGCCAGACGCTGCAGCGTAACAGCGACCACATTGACGACGCCGGTTTTACCGATGCGGTGATGCACCGCCTGCCAGTGCGCCGCGCGGGGCGTTTGTCCAGAGTCCTCTGGGTGCTGTTGATGGCGGGACTGGCCGGTCTGCTGGCGCTGGTACTGATTCCCGCCCCAACCTGGGCCTATGCGCTGGCGGGGGCGCTGCTGGCAACGCCGTTGACGGTCGTGATTCAGGTGGGGCTGCTGGCGACGGCGGTGTTGGTGGCCGGCGCCAGCTACTGGGTCTGGCAGGAGGATTGATCGTTTGGCGATAGCCCCTCATTCGCGTTAGAATTGGCGCCACTCCTCGGGGAGGTCATGTACCTGAGACGCTCTGACCACAGAGCGGACCCGTTGAACCTGATCCGGTTAATGCCGGCGTAGGGATAGGAAGAGGAACCAGCGCCCTCGAAATAGTCGTAGGGTGCCGCAGGCCAGCCCCTTGGCCCGCCACAATAAATAGCGTTCCAGCACACTCCCGCTCGCATACCGGGTCTCCACTTAAACGTTGTTTTGGAGACTCTGCCCATGAACCCGACACGCTTTTCGCTTTCCGCTTTGACGGCCGCGCTTTTGACGGTCAGCACTCAGGCACAGGATGTGGCCCAGATCGATGAAGAAATTCTGGTCACCGCCGATTTTCGCCAGTCCGGCCTTCTTGACCTGGCCGCCAGCGCCTCGGTCATTGATGCCGAAACCATCCGCCAACGCGGCGCCGACCACCTCTCCCAGGTGCTGAACACCGCGCCCAACGTCAATTTTTCCGCCGGCACTTCCCGGGCGCGTTTCTTCCAGATTCGCGGTATCGGTGAGCGCAGCCAGTTCGTCGAGCCGGTCAACCCGTCGGTTGGCCTGATCATCGACGGTATTGATATGACCGGCATTGGCGCCGGCGCCACCACCCTGGATATCCAGCAGGTCGAAGTGCTGAGGGGGCCTCAGGGCACGCTCTACGGCGCCAACGCCATGGCGGGCCTGATCAATATGGTCTCGGGCACGCCCACTGAATCATTCGAAGGCACGGCCAGCCTCGGGGTGGCCGAGTACAACACCCACACCGCCAGCGGCGTCATCAGCGGCCCGGTATCGGACACGCTCAGCTATCGCCTGGCGGCGGGCACCACCCTCAGTGATGGCTATCAGGAAAATGCCTATCTCGGCACCGACGACAATGCCGATATCGATGAGCAGACCCTGCGGGGCAAACTGCGTTGGCAGCCCCGCGCCGACCTCACGGTCGACCTGACTGCCTTCTATGTCGATGTCGACAACGGTTACGACGGCTTCTCCCTGGACAACACCCGCACCACTCTGTCGGACCAGCCGGGCCACGACCGCCAGGAGAGCACCGCCGGTTCGGTGCGCCTGCAGTGGCAGGCTACCGAGGCGTTTGATGTGGAGGCGCTGGTCAGTCACGCCCAGTCCGATCTCGAATATGGCTACGACGAAGACTGGGCCTACGAAGATATCTGTGTCGACTTCGAGTGTGTTTTCGACGGCTACAACTCCTTTGATAACTACCTGCGGGACAACGACAATACCAGCGTCGACCTGCGCCTGGTATCGCGCAATGCAGAGGATGAGCTGGGCTGGGTGGTCGGTACTTACTACCGGGACCAGAGTGAGGACTTACGCCGGGAGTACACCTACCTGGAAGAGGATTTCCGAAGTGCCTTCAGTACCGAGAACACCGCGCTCTACGGTCAGTTGGATATTCCCCTGGCCGAGCGCCTGACCCTGAAAGCCGGCCTGCGCCACGAAACCCGCGATGCCGACTACGCCGACAGTGACGGCGCCGTGTTCAGCCCGTCGGAAGACATGTGGGGCGGCAAGCTGGCTCTGGAATATCGCGACGCAGAGGATAACCTGTGGTACGCCCTGGCCTCGCGCGGCTTCAAGGCCGGTGGCTTCAACAGCAGTCAGACGCTGGCGGCGAATGAGCGGGAGTTTGACACTGAAACCCTATGGAATTACGAAGCGGGCTGGAAGGGCGAAGCACTCGACGGTGCCCTGCAGACCCGCGTGGCGGTGTTTTACCAAGATCGGGACGATGTACAGACCAAGCAGTCCCGGGTGGTCCCGGACGAGGGCGATAACTGTCCCTGCAGCTTTATCGATTACACCACCAACGCCGCGGCGGGCAGTGCCCGGGGCCTGGAGTTCGAAGCCAATGCCCGACTCAATCCCATGACCGAGGTGTTTGCCAGCGTGGGCTTGCTCGATAGCGAATTTGACGACTTCCAGAGCTTCGCGCACGTCGGCGCAAACGAAGAGACTGGTGAGCCGGAGGATCTGAGCGGCCACGATCTGCCCCATGCCCCGAGCTATCAGTTCGCGGTGGGTGCGCTGTTTAACCTGACGGAGCACTGGTATGCTCGCGTGGAGTTGGAGGGCAAAGATGATTTTTATTTCTCCAGCCGCCACGAGGCGCAGTCCGATGCGTATGAGTTGTTGAACGGCCGGATCGGTTATCGTGCCGATAGTTGGGAGGTGGCGCTCTGGGGCCGCAATCTGACCGATGAGGATGTCAAAACCCGGGGCTTCGGCGCCTTCGGTAACGACCCGCGAGATGGTTACGAAACCAAGCCCTATTATCAGTTTGGCGAACCGCGGGTTGTGGGTGTTGATTTGACCTTGCGGTTTTAGTGTTTTGTGAGTTGTGGGGGGCGTCGGTGTCAGAAACCTTGGATCAGGACACGCCGTAAACCCATCCCTGGGGGCTCGGATCGCGGGTCCCCCGCTCTACGGTCCTGATCCAAGGTTTCTGACACCGACTTATCGAAACGTTCATGCAGCTAAAAAAGCTGAACAATGCAAGTTTGAAACGGGGTCAGACGTCCGGCGAAGTGGCGGTCCGGTGCACTGACCCAAGACCGTGGAGCGGGGGACCCGCGATCCGAGCCTACAGGGGCCGCTCTTTGGCATCCATGCCATCGCGGCATTAGTGCATCCATGCACGTCACGTATGTACGGCGTGTCTTGGGTCAGTGCACCGGATCGACACGCCACCAACATCTAATCAAAATATTCCGAGTAGAGAGGCAACACCATGAAACTCTCAGTAGAAATCAGTATGTACCCGTTTAATGGCGACTACATTCCGCCCATCAAAGGGTTTATCGACTGGCTCAACCAGCAGGAAGGCATTCTGATTCAGACCGTGCCCACCTGCACCATCATCACCGGCGACTACGACCGCGTCATGGACATCCTGCGTGATGGCATGAAATACAGTTACGAAAAGTATGGCAAAGCCGTATTCGTCACCAAATTTCTGCCCAATTATGAAGCCCTGAACTGATGGAAACCCTGAGTTGATGAACGACATCACCCAACAATTGGCCGACACCTGGTCCCAGTGGCTCGGATGGGAACTGGTCGCGGTAACGCTTGCGCTGGCCTACCTGGTATTAGCCGTGCGTCAGAACGCCCTGTGCTGGTACGCAGGCTTTCTGAGCACCGCCATCTACACCGCGCTCTACTGGAACGTCAGCCTGCTGATGGAGTCCGGGCTCAACGTCTACTACATGGCCATGGCCGTTTACGGTTGGTGGCAATGGCGTCACGGTGGTCGGGGAGATACCGAGCTGCCGGTGCAGACCTGGCGCTGGCGAACCCACCTGCTGGTGATCGGGGGCATTGTGCTGGTCAGCCTGGCCTCCGGTACCTGGTTGACGATGTTCACCCAGGCCGCCTGGCCCTATCTGGACTCCTTCACCACCTGGGCCGCCGTGGTGACCACGTATATGGTGGCCCGAAAGGTTCTGGAAAACTGGCTTTACTGGATGGTGATCAATAGCCTGCAAATGATCATCCTCTGGGAGCGCAGCTTGTACCTGACCGCACTGTTGATGGCGCTGTATCTGATCATCTCGGTCTTTGGTTGGCTAAGCTGGGTTCGTGACTATCGCGGCCAGAGCAGTGATCGCGCCGAGGAAGCGGCCTGTGCCTGACGCGTTTACCCGTCTCGAAACCGCCCTCGCCACCTGGCGGAAGTGGCCGCTGCCGTTCACCGACGCTCCCCGCGTGCTCGGTCCCATTGAGGGCGGGCGCACCAATCGTAGCTTTCGCCTGCGAGCGCCGGGGCTCGGCGATGACCTTCTGCTGCGCCTGAACAACCCCCGAGGCCCGCGCCTTGGGATTGACCGGGCGCAGGAGGCCGCGATTCTTGACACCGTCGCCGAGGCGGGATTGACCCGGGGTGCCTGTTATTGGTCACCGCAGCGAGACTTCACGGTTTTTCCGCATATTGATGGGCGCACCTGGAGCGACGCTGATTTTCAGGACCCCCGGCAGCGTCGTCGGTTAATGGAGTGTCTGGGGGCGGCGCAGGTGCTGGCCCCGGGTACGCCCCGTCGTTCCTATACCGCTTACCTGGACCACTATTGGCAGCAATTGGAAAACGCGGGTGCGATTGACGCAGCACTGGCGTCGAGCTGGTGGCTCTTTCGGGAAACCCTGGTGGCGTTCGACCGGTCGGATTGGCCAGCAGTCCTGACCCATCATGATCTGATTCCCGAAAATGTCCTGGAGACCGGCGATCGTCTGTATCTGATCGACTGGGAGTATGCCGCCGTGGGACATCCGGATATAGATCGCTGGTGTATCGACCCCGCACTGGTGCGGGAGCCGTTCATTCACGAGTTGGCCCGGTGGACCAACGCGCTGTGGGAGCGGATCGTTACCCTGTCTGACGAGCACCGGACGGTCACCTGACGCGATTCTTCCGGGGCTCATCTGGCACTTTTGGGCGAAAGCGTGCAGCATACCCGGAGTCGCCGGGTGATTGTGGCCCTATGTCCACGTAACGGTGGATGAGAGTAACGGTGAATGAGAGTGAGGTGAACGAGAGTGATGAACCAGTCCGTCCTGATCCAGTGCGCCGACCAGGCCCGCGATGTTGATGATACGCGGGTAAACCCCAGCGATAACCGACACCTCAATCAGGTCAGCCACGCCCGGCGCCGGGTTCTGAAAGGTGGCCTGGGCCTGTTGGCCGGCCCCTTTGCGGCGTCCACCCTGCTCAGCGCCTGTGCCAGCCGGGAAGGCGCGCCCGCCGCTTTTCGGGACAGTCCGCGCCCAGCCATCGGGTTCAAGCCGGTGCCGGTGGCGAGTGATCCGGGTTACGACCGGGTGGATGTGCCCGAGGGCTACACGGCCCGACCCTTTTTCAGTTGGGGGGACCCAGTGGAAAGCGGGGCGCCCGAATGGCGTCCCGATGCGCAGAACACCTGGACCGAGCAGGCCCTGCAGTCCGGTCAGAACCACGACGGTATGCATTTTTTCCCTTTTCCGGATGCGCCCAATGAGCGCGGCCTGCTGGTGATCAACCACGAGTACATCAACGCGACGATTCACCCCGATGGCCCCACCGTCACCGAAGATGAACAAGGCCGGCGGGTAAGGCCGCTCAATGAAGTCCGCAAGGAGCAGGCGGGCCATGGGCTGAGCATTATCGAGCTGCGCAAAGATCCCCGGGGCGACTGGCAGCGCGTTTACCCCTCGCGCTATAACCGTCGCCTGACCGCATACACACCCATGACCCTCAGCGGCCCCTGCGCGGGTGCGGAGGCGATGAAAACTGCCGACGATCCGCAAGGGCGGGAAGTGCTGGGGACCCTGAACAACTGCTCCATGGGGGTGACCCCCTGGGGCACCTACCTGATTGCCGAGGAAAACTGGAAAAACTATTTCGTCAATCGCGACGCGGCGGATCATGCCCGTCGGCGTGAACACCATCGCTACGGCATTGCCGCCGGTCTCAACAGCCACTACAACTATTGGGAATCGGCCGATCCGCGCTTTGATGCGACCCCTCGGGCCGAGCAGCCCCACGGTGGCCATGTGAACGAACCCAACCGGTTTGGCTGGGTGGTGGAGGTGGATCCGTTTGACCCTGACTCCAGGCCGGTCAAGCGCACCGCGTTTGGTCGCATTGTGCGCGAAGGCTGCACCTGCGTTCAGCATCCGGATGGCATCCTCGCGTTTTATTCCGGCGATGATACCCGGGGCGAATACGTCTACAAGTTTGTGCCGGAAGGTCGCTTTGATGCCGATAACCCGAAGGCCAATCGGGATCTTCTGGACAAGGGTACCGTTTACGTCGCGGTCTATCACGAAGATGGCACCGGCGAGTGGCGCCCGCTGGTCTGGGGGGCGCCGGGCCTCACCGAAACAGATGGCTTCCGCGATCAGGCCGATGTGCTGATCAACTTGCGCAGTGCGGCCGATGCGGTGGGCGCAACCCCAATGGATCGCCCAGAGTGGACCGCGGTGAACCCCTTTACCCGCGATGGCTACGTGACCCTGACCAATAACACCGATCGGGGTGTCGATCCGAACGAGCCGGTCGACGCCGCCAACCCGCGCCCGGAAAACCATCACGGCCAGATATTGCGCTGGCGGGAGGACAACCGGCATCCGGCGGCCACCGCCTTTCACTGGGAGCTGTTTTTGCTCGCTGGCGAGCAGCCCCCGACCGACGAAAGCTGGCAAACCGATCACCAATACGGCACCATCAAGGGGGATATTTTTGCCAGCCCTGATGGCCTATGGTTTGATCCTGAGGGGCGCCTCTGGATTCAGACTGACTTCAGTGACGGCAAGTCGGTTTACGATGCCATGGGCACCAATCAGATGCTCTGCGCCGATCCGGTGACCCGGGAGGTGCGTTGTTTTCTGACCGGCCCGTCCGGCTGCGAAATCACCGGTATTACCGCGACGCCGGATGGCACCGCGATGTGGATCAATGTTCAACACCCGGGCATCAGCTACCCGGCCAGCGATGGCAAAACCCGGCCGCGTTCCACCACGGTACTGATCACCAAAAACGACGGTGGCGTGATCGGCACCTGACCGCTCAAGGCTGGCAGGTCATGTGGCGTAAACGGTTGGCGATCCGTCAATAGAGAGACTGTTGATGAACCTTGGCGCAAGTTCTTCAGTTATCACCGTAGTGGCCACGGCGGTCGTGGTGGCCCTGGGGGTGGTGTTTCATTACGAAGTGATCCAGTGGCTCAACCGCTGGCATATCGACCGACACCGACGCTTTGGTCGCAACCACCGGACCCGCCCGGTCGTGCTGCTCACCATGTTTGTTCTGCTGTTCGCCCATGTGGTTGAAATCTGGATGTTCGGTTTTGTGTTCTGGTTGCTGTTGGGTTTGGATGGCTACGGAGTGATTCAGGGCTACAGCGAGCTGACGCTGCTCGACTGCGTATATTTTTCGGCCGCGAATTACACCACGGTGGGGTGGGGCGACTTGTCGGCCGCCGGAGATATACGATTTCTCGCCGGTACCGAGGCTCTGGTGGGTTTTATGATGATCACCTGGTCCGCGTCGTTCAGCTACCTGGTGATGAATCGGGCCTGGGGTGGCGATTAGGGGACACGCTGGGTCGCGTAGGGCGGATAAGCCGAAGGCGCATCCGCCGTAACTCAACCTACGCAAACTGCACGACCAACAACACCAACAGAATCAACGACACACCCTGCCAGAACAATACCGGGTTGCGCTCAATCAACGGCGGTTGCGATTTTCGAGCGAACGCGGGGTTGGGGTTGTTAAGATCATAGATAAACTCTGATAGCTCGGTGTAGCGCTTGTGCGGACTGATCTGCGTGGCCTTGCGCAAGCATTCATCCACCCAGTCGGGAACCGAGGGCCGGTGTTCCTGAGCACTGCGATAACGCAGTTTGTGTTGTTCCGCTCGGGTCCGGGTCCGGGCCACCTTGGGACCATAGGGGTGCTTGCCGGTCAGCATTTGATAGACGATCACGGCCAGGGAATAGAGATCGCTGCGCAGGTCTCCCGGTTCGCCGAGAAAATATTCCGGGGCGGCGTACAGGGCCGCGCCGTAGATCACCCCGTCGCGGCTTCGTCCTTCACTGAGGCCCGCGACGCTGGCGGAGCCGAAATCAATAATCGTGACCGTTCCCTGAGCGTCAATCATCAGGTTATCTGGACGCAGGTCGCGGTGCACCATGGCCTGACGATGCAACGCCTGCAGTCCGCTTGCAACCTGTTGCACGATATCCCGGACTCTGGCCAGATCGGGATAGGGGTTATCTTTCAGCCACTGACTCAAGGTCTGGCCTTCAAGATATTCCGTCGCAACGTACAGAAAGCCGCGTTCATGCTCTCGCCGAGCGGCTTTAAGCAGGTGGTTGTGGTTAAACCGCCGGGCGATCCAGTCCTCCATTAAAAAGCGTTCGAGATAGTGCGGATTGTCTCTTCCTTCCATGGCCGGGACTTTGATGGCCACGGGGCCATTATTGAGGGTGTCCCGGGCGAGGTAGACATGACTGCGGCTGCTGATATAGAGCGAGCGAAGAATCCGATACCCGTCAAAATCCGTACCCGCATCCAGAGCGGGGGGCAACGTCAGGAGCGAAGCCTGGCGGGAAAGCTCCCCCACGGTGGGGTCCGGCAACGCTTCCACCCGGGCAATCTGGACGCTCAGATTATCCCGGCTGCCGCAGGCCAGTGCCTGCTCCACCAGGGTTCTGGCCGCGCCGTTGAGGTCATCCCGCTGGGCATCGATTACCTGCGTGATGTCCGAGGCGTCAAAAAACTCGTAGGCCCCATCGCTGGCAAGAATAAAGGTGTCACCGGGCTCAAGGTCGAGTTGGTGATAGTCGAAACGCAGATGAGGATGAACCCCCAACGCCGAGGTCAGGTAGTGGGTGTCGGCATCCACACAGTGGCGATGATCTTCCGTCAACGGTTCCAGCTGTTGATTCGCCAGTCGGTAAATGCGCGTGTCTCCCGCGTGCAACAGGTGGGCGTGACGGGCTTTGAAAATCAGCGTGCTGAAGGTGCAGATGTAACCTCTGTCCCGTTCAAACCGGTACGGGCTGTTGCGCGTCTGCGCGAACAGCCAGGCGTTGAGTGCCTGCAGTACCCGCTCCGCTGACTGCTTGACCGACCAGGCTTCCGGCGTGCAGTAATAATCTTCAATAAAACCACTGACCGCGGTTTCACTGGCGATCTGGCTGACGTCGCTGCTGCTGATGCCATCGGCAATGGCCAGCACCGCCCCTTTATGCCCCAGCGTGGCGCCGGTCGGTAACCGGGCGCCGACAAAATCCTGGTTCACGGATTTGTGGCCGGAATGCGTGTACTGGCCGATGCGAATGCGTAGAGGTTGAGTCATAAAGGTTGGGCCGTCGTGGTGAAACGACGGCCCGGGTCTCTACGGTTAAGCCAACCGACGAGCGGGGCTGGTTCGCACGTGAGTGTAATACAGGGGCAGGCCCACCAGCAGAAAGCCGCCGATCAGATTGCCCAGAACGGTGGGTAGTTCATTCCAGAGCAGATAATCGGCTATGGAAAAGTCTCCACCCATGATCAGACCAAACGGGAACAGAAACATGTTCACGATGGAGTGCTCAAAGCCCATGTAGAAAAACAGCATGATGGGCATCCACATGGCGGCCATTTTGCTGCCGGCGGAGGTGGAAATCATGGCGCCGACTACCCCCATGGAGACCATCCAGTTACACAGGATGCCGCGAATGAAAATGGTGATCCAGCCGGACAGGCCGTGCTCCTTGTAGCCGACGGTACGCGACTCACCAATCTGGGCCGCCTTGGCGGCAATCTCGCCACCATCAATGCTGAAGCCATAGGTCAGAATGAACGACATGCCCACTGCTACGGTCAGTGCCCCGGCAAAGTTGCCGAGGAATACCAGCCCCCAGTTGCGCAACACCTGATTGAGCGTTACACCGGGGCGTTTGTCCAGGTAAGCGAGGGGGACCAGCGTAAACACCCCGGTCAGCAGATCGAACTTCATCAGGTAGAGCATGATAAAGCCCACTGGGAAAAGCACCGCGCCGAGCAGCGGGGAGCCGGTATTGACCATGACAGTGATGGCAAACATGGCGGCCAGCGCCAGAATGGCGCCGGCCATAAAGGCGCGGATCAAGGTGTCCTTGTTGGACATGTACACTTTCTGTTCGCCGGAATCCACCATCTTGGTGACGAACTCACTCGGTTCGATATAGGCCATGAAGTTGTTTCTCCTGAATTGAGGCGGTGATGCTTGCGGTGCAAAGACGTGCTTCGCCAATTGGTAATCGGTGAGTTGCAACCGTCGTGCCACGCAGAAAACATCTGAAGAAAAGGTGGCGTTTTGTGCAGACGGAGCCGAATTTTGGCCTCCCCGAATGCGGTTGCTCCAACGTAGGGCGCTTTTTGTAATCCTGTGCTCAATTATGGTTCATCGGAAAAGAGGCTTTGTGCACGGAAGCTGTGCGCTGATTGTTGCAAGAGCACCAATGCTGAGCGCTGCTCATGGTTGGGCGATAGAGGTGTATCCCGTTCAGACTGAGTTCAGAATCCCGGAGGCATACTGAACCCACTGTTTCGAATGACCGATCTGGAGGTGTTGAGTATGAAAACCCTATTGTCTGCTACGCTGGCTGGTCTGGTATTGATGGCTCCGGTGGCACTACATGCCGCTCCACCGCCTCATGCGGCGGCCTGGGAGCACAAAAAACACCATAAAGAGCGCGCGCGAGAAGCCCGTAAATGGGAGCGGGAGAGAGAGCGTGAAATGAGGAAGTGGCGCCGGGAGCGCGACCATGACGCGTATCACCATCGCCACGAAAACTATCGGGACGACGCGTATCGTTATCGCTCAAGAAGTCATGATCATCACGATCATCATCAGGAGCGCTCCAGCCTGAGAATCTACCTGGAACTTTGAGGGGTGACCGCTCAGTCCCTGAGCGAGTGAGACGCAAGGGGCGTTATTGATTGGAGGCCAGAGGCGTGACATTCGCGCTCTGGTCTTCCGTTCCTTCCAGCAACACTTCCGGCTTGCCCTTGCAGGCCTTGGCCAACTGGTCGCTGCGCTCGGCGAGTAACAGGCCAATGGCCTCGCTGTGAGCTTCGCTGATGCCTTCCACCGAGTTTTCGATCAACTGGGTGATATTGGCGGCCAGCTCCAGCATTTTGTCGTGCGCTTCCGCGGCTTTCTTATCGTCAAACATCTTGCCATCCCGATCACATTTCCAAACGGCGACTACAGCCATGGTTTTACCTCCTGGGTCATTACTGTTTTTTTATACAGTATGGGTTGGGTCGCTCTTTGTCAACTCCCGATATTGACCAGAGCCAGGATCAGGCAGGTCAGAATCAGGGCCATCTGGGGCCAGGGGAGGAGTTGGCCTTGCCAGAGGGTGCGCCAGGGCGAGCGTGGCACTACGCCGGATAGGTGGGGAACGGCGGGTGCGCCTTTAGGCTTACCCGCCCTACGCGACCGGTGGGAGCGGCCGGACGTGAGGCGGAGGGAGTAAATCCAGGTGCCGGAGGCGGCCAGGGTGGTGAGCATCAGGCCGAACAGGAACCAGAGAAAGCGGGTGGGCTGGCCGCCGAAGGTGCCGAAGTGCAGTGGGTCGGCTGCCTCGGCGATACGTTGGTGCAGGCTGAGCTGTTCACCGTGCACACGACCCAGAGACTCGCCGGTGGTCGGGTCGATGAGCAGAGTGTTGGCCCGGGGGCGCACCAGCAGAGCCTTCTCTTGCCCCTGGAGAATCAACGGCTGGTTCTCGCCGGGGAACCAGAGGCTGTCCAACTGATATTCCGGCCAGGGCTTCAGGGCGCGCTCAATGGCGCGGTTGAGTGTGTCCGCATCCCGGGGCAAGGCATTGGCCTCGGGCAGCGGGCGCAGCTCGGCGCCCGCCGCCGGGGCTGCGCCGCCCCACTTTTCAACCAGATACCAGATGCCGGTGAGGCCAATCACCAGAATGAAGGGCAGGCTCCACAGGCCCAGCCACCGGTGCAGGTTGCCCCACCAGCGCCGGGGTGGGTCCCGGGGCTTCGGTGGTTTGAAAAAGCCGCGCCACCAGCGTTTGAAAATGGGGAAGGCGGAAATCATGGACAGCAGCAGCGGAAAGCTGAGCAGGGTCACTATGGTGAGTCCCCATTGCAGCGGCAGCATCAGGTGGCGGTGCGCCTCGCGCAGAAACCGGTGGGCGTTGTACCAGTTGGCATGGCCCTGCACTTCGGCAGTGTATGGATTGACGTAGATTCGCCGCCGTTCGCCGTCCTCGTTCACGGCAATCAGTTCCGCGGCCATGTAGTCGGGCAGGTTGAGATACATAAAGCTCGGCCGCCACCCGGGATACTCCTTGAGGGCGGCGGCGAGCAGGGTGCCGGGCGGTTGGCGCTCGGCACCCTCGCCACTTTCCGGGGCCTGCACGCGCAGGGCAGGGGTGAACAGCCAGTCCAGTTCGTAGGCGTAAACCGCGAGGGTGCCGGTCAAGCTGACGAAAAAAAACAACAGACTGAACTTCAGTCCCACCCAAGAGTGCAGGTTGAACCAGCGACGTCGCCCGCCGGTGCGGGCGCGTGGCGTGGGGGCTTCGGGAGACACCTCAGAACTCGCGGCTCAGGGTGACCGTGACCCGGCGGGGTTCCCCGGGGAAATGGCCGGTGCGGGTAATGAAGCCGCTCTCCGCGTAGGTTTTGTCGAACAGGTTGCGCAGGTTGATCTGCAGCTTCCAGGCATCAAACTGGCTTTGCCAGCTCGCGTCGAACACCGTGTAGTCGTTCACCGGGTCACCCTGGATACCGATCTGCTCACCTTTATACTCGGCTCCGAACGCGATGGCGGAGTTGAGGCTCAGGAAATCGTACCGGGTCCAGAGACCGGCCTGATGATCCGGGGTATTGGCAAAGTCGTCGCCAGTGGCGTTGGTGATGCCACTGGTCGCTTCAATGACCTTCACATCGTTGAAGCCGTAGTTGAAGGTCAGGGTCCACTGGGGCAGCAGGTCCGCACTCAGGTCCAGCTCGGCGCCGCGGCTGCGCACCCGGCCGACGGGGATCAGATCGTCAATACCGTCGTTGTCGACATCGCCGGCCGGGTCGGCCTGCAGCACATTGCGCCGTTCGATTTCGTAGGCGGCGAGGTTGAGGCGGGCGCGGCCTTCAAACAGCTCCAGCTTGGCACCCACTTCAAACTGCTCGCTTTCCTCGGGCTCGAAGGGGCCGCCCGCTCTCGGGTCCTGACTGCCCGCCGATTGGGGGACGAAGCCTTCGCTGATGCTGGCGTACAGGTTGACGGAGCGGTTCAGGTGGTAGACACCGCCGACGCGGTAGGTCAGGGCCTCATCACTGTCTTTTTCGACACTGTCGCCATCGCTCTCAAACTGGGTAAAACGCAGGCTGGCCAAAAGGTCCCACTGCTCAGACAGTCGCATTAGATCCTGCACATAGACGCCAGTCTGCATCTGTTCGCTTTTGCGAGGGGTTTCCCAGGGGTTGTCGTCCAGGCCGTATTGGGCCCGTGACGTCTGGCCGTAGACCGGGTCGTACAGGCTGAGTGGGGGCACCACGCCGCCGTCCTCGATCGGTGCGCCGCGCTTGGCTTTGAAGTCGTCCTGTTGGTCGAAGATTTCCGCACCCACCAGGAATTCGTGTTCGACATTACCGGTGTCAAACGCGGTAATCAGATTGGCGTAGGCCGACAGTCCCTCATTGTTGCGCACCTGATCCCGGAACTGGCGCTTCATCATGTCGCGGGTGCCGTCTCCATTGGAGTCATACAGGCCCCGGGGTTCATGGTAGTTCTGCTTTTCCTGGTTGTCGTAGTAGCGGGCGGCCAGGTCGATGCTCAGGTTATCGCTGAAGGCGTGCTGCAGTCGGCTGTAGAGGATATCCGCTTCCAGAGAGAGGAAGTCGGTGACCTCATTGTGGTTCCAGCTTGTATCCACCAGAAATTCACCGTCCTGATCAATGGGAACCCCCCGAAGGCGATTGCCCCCCAGGGTCTGGTCCACGAAGGAGTATTTGAACAGAGCCCGGGTGTTGCCCGAAGGTTCCCACACCAATCCCAGATCGCCCTGATCGTTCTCATTGGTGGTGTTGTTGCGGAACGGCTCCTCGGTTTCCTTGAGCATGGCCACCCGATAACCGAGGTCGCTGCCGTCAAAAGCACCGGTGGCCTCAACGTTGACGCCGGTCAGGTCGTAGTTTCCCGCGATGACTTGCGCGCGAGCGTAAGAGTCCAGCGAAGCCTGGCTGGTGTTGTAGTTGATCAGCCCGCCGGGCTGGCCCGCGCCGTAGACGGCGCCACTTGGTCCCTTGAGCACTTCCACCTGATCCACACCAAACAGGCGGGGAACGGAGAAGCCGGCATAGGGATCGCCGCGCAGACCGTCATAAAGGACTTCATCCTGGCGGAAGCCGCGAAAGCTCACGCCGGAGTAACTGAAGAAGTTGACGCCACTGATGCTGCGGTACAGATCCCGGGCATCCCGGGCCCCCTGGTCCTGGATCAGATCCTTGTTGAGAACCTGGACCGATGCGGGAACGCGGGTCAGATCCGCGGACAATCGCGTGGAAACCGACGACTCCGATACCTGGTACAGGGTTTGTGCCCGGCCGGTAACGATAAACTCCTCGGTGACTGCCGGGGCTTCCTGTGCCCAGCTCTGTCCGGCCGCCAGTAGCGCGACCGTCATAAGGGACTGTTTGAGCATGTTTGTGGACCTCCGCTTAATCAAGTTTTGCGAATAATAATACTTCTCGTTTAGTTTATCAATAATATGCGCCAGCCGAGGATGGTTTTGGAGAGCGGAGGTGTGGTTGGACCACTAGGAGTGGATGCCGATCGATAGCGGGAGATGACGGAGTGGCCCGCCGCGCGAGAGGCGGCAGGCTCGTTCAGGGCGGATCAGGTGCGGGTGGCGCCAAAGCGCAAGTACATGGCCGGAACCACCAGCATATTCAGTGCGGTGGAGCTGAGCAGCCCCCATAGAATCACAATAGCCATGGGGGCCTGGATTTCACTGCCGGGTTCGCCGCCCGCGAGGGCCAGAGGTACCAGCGCGAGGGCCGTGGCCAGGGCGGTCATCAGAATGGGCACCAGGCGCTCTTCGGCCCCCTGGCGTACCGCCTGTTCCGCCGTGAGGCCTCCGTCGTGGATCAGGCGGCCGATGTGGTCGACCAGAATCACACCGTTGCGAGTGGCAATGCCAAACAGGGTGATGAACCCGATCAGCACCGCGACGGTGATGACCCCTCCGGCAAACCAGACGCCGGCCACGCCGCCGATCAGAGCCAGTGGCAAGTTGAGCATCACCAGCACCGCATCCCGGGTTCGGCCGAACGCCGCGATCAGCAGCAGGAAAATACCCGCGATCACCAAAGCGCCGAGCAGCAGTAAGCGGGTGCTCGCCGCCTCGGCGCTCTGGAACTGACCGCCATACTCCACCCGGTAGCCGGTGGGCAGTGTGACGTTGTCGGCGATGGCGGTTTCAATGTCCTCCACCACGCTGATCAGGTCCCGCTCGGCGACGTTTGCCATGATCACCAGGTTGCGCTGAACATTCTCCCGGCTGATGGTGTTGGGGCCGCGCTCACGTCGAATATCGGCCAGGGCGGCGAAGGGGACCTGAGCGCCCGAGGCCAGGGTGAGCTGGGTATTGCGCAGGGTATCCAGGTTCTCCTTGGCGCTCTGGGGCAGACGCACGACCAGATCAAAGCTCGCCTCTCCCTCCAGTAATCGTCCGACGGTGGTGCCATTGAAGGCGGTTTCCAGAGCCTCGGCGGCGTCGGTCATACTGAGGCCATAGTTGGCCAGGGCCGCCCGGTCGAAGCGTACGGTGACAAACGGGATCTGGCTTTGCTCGTCCATGGCCACATCGACCGCCCCGGGAATGCCACCCACAATGGACTCGATCTGCCCACCCAGGCGGCGTAGCTCCGAGAGGTCATCGCCAAAGAGCTTGATGGCGATATTGGCTCGAGTGCCCGAGAGCATATGGTCAATGCGGTGGGAGATGGGCTGGCCGATAATGACGTTGGTCCCGGGCAGCAGGGCGAATTCCTGACGGAGGGCCGCCAGCAGCTCCGCCTTGTCCCGCTCCCGCATGTCGAGCGAGACATCGATTTCCGAAGCAAATACCTGTTGGGCGTGAGGGTCCAGCTCCGCCCGGCCGGTGCGCCGGGCGGTGGCGACCACTTCTGGCTGCTCCAACAGAATCTTCTCTACTCGTTGGCCGATGTCATCGGAGGTTTCCAGGGAGGTGCCGGGCAGAGTCACCACGCTCAGGGTCAGGCTGCCTTCGTTGAATTCTGGCAAAAACCCCCGGCCCGCGAGTGACAGTCCCAGCAGTGACGCCAGCAGCAATGCCAGGGCGCCGCCGATCAAAATACGCCAGCGGCTCAGAGACCATGCCAGCAGGGGGCGGTACCCCGATTTCAGGGCGGCGATCAGGCGGGTATCGTGATCCTGGGTTACCGTGCGACTGCCCGGCAGCCCGAGTAGACAGAGCACCGGAGTGACGGTGATCGCCACCAGCAGCGAGGCCGCCAGGGAAACGACGTAGGCCAGCCCTAAGGGTTCGAGTAGTCGACCCTCGACGCCACTGAGGAAAAATAATGGGAGAAACACCAGAATGATGATCAGGGTGGCGAAAACGATGGAGCCCTCGATTTCCCGGGTCGCGTTCGAGACAACGCTCAGCGCCGACCGCTGTTGCGCCTCGGGACGATCGGCATTTTCCCTGAGCCTGCGGACAATGTTTTCCACCACGATGATGGCGTCGTCCACCAACGCGCCGAGCGCAATGGTCATGCCCCCGAGGGTCATGGTATTGAGCGTGCCGCCGAACCAGCGAATGGACAGTACGGCCACCAACAACGACAGAGGAATGGCTACCAGGGCGATAGCGGTGGCCCGCACGCTGTAAAGAAACAGGAACATGATGGCCACCACCAGGATGGCGCCGTCCCGCAGCGCAGTGCTTAGGTTGTCGATGGAGACGGTAATGAAGTCCGCCTGGCGGAAAGCGTCGGTTTCGATCCGCATGCCCTCGGGCAGTGACTCCTGCAGCTCATCAATGACGCCATCCAGTCGGCGGGTCAGTTCGAGGGTGTTTGCCCCCGGCTGTTTCTGGATGCCCAGCACCACACCCGCATCGCCTTTGTAGCTGCCGGTACCGCGCCGCGGTGCCGGGCCAGTCTGAACAATGGCCAGATCCCGCACCAGCACGGGCACATCATCCCGGGTGGTGACCACCGCCTGCTCAAGATCCTCAATGGTGCGGGCCCGGCCGATGCCCTGGATCAGGAATTCCTGCCGGTTTTCGGTCAGAAAACCGGCGGAGGCGTTGCGGGTGGCGTTGGCCACCGCCTGGCGCAGTTGGTCCAGCGTTACCCCATAGGCGGACAAACGCTCCGGAGAGGCGACGACCTGAAACTGGCGGGTTTCACCCCCGGTGGGGATGACTTCGGCCACTCCCGGTACGGCCAGCAGCCGGCGCCGGACCTGCCAGTCGGCGGCGGTTTTCAGGGCCATTTCATCGTGCTGCTCCGAGGTGAGCGCGATAAACAGAATCTCCCCCATGATGGAGGTGACCGGTGCCAGTACCGGTGGCGGCAGGTCCTGGGGCAGGGCCGCCGAGACATTCTGCAACCGCTCGGCGACGCGTTGGCGGGCGCGATAAATATCCGTGCCCCACTCAAATTCCACCGTCACCACACTGATGCCGACCCCGGTGCTGGAGCGGACCCGGCGGACGCCGCCGGCACCGTTCATGGCGGTCTCGATGGGAAAGGTCACCAGCCGCTCAACATCCTCGGGGGGCATGCCGTGGGCTTCCGTCACGATGGTGACCGAAGGGGCGGTCAGGTCGGGAAAGACATCCACCGGAGCCTTCAGGGCCGACCAGCCGCCCCAGACCATCAGTAGGCCCGCGGCGACCAGAACCAGCAACCGGTTGTTCAGGGACACGCGTATAATGCGATCAATCATGGAAAACTCCGGGGGTTAGTGGGCGTGGCCGTGACCGATTTCGCTACCGCCAGCCGACGCCAGCTTCACCAGGTAGGCCCCTTCGCTGACCACCCGGTCGTCAGCGCTCAGGCCCTGGTGAACTTCCACCCAGGCACCGTCGCGCAGGCCCAATTCCACCGGTTGACGCTCAAAGCTTTCACCATTGACTTGCACGTAGACCACGGAGCGGCCGTCATCGTCGATCACCGCACTGCGGGGAATCGCCAACCGCTCCACGGCAGATTCGGTGAATACATGGGCCGCCACTCGGGCGCCTAGTAGTGTGGGGCCGACCTCGGTGGGGTACTCCACGGTAACGCCTGCGGTGCGGGTGCGCGGGTCCACTGCGCTGTCGTGCCGCACAACGCGGGCGCCCTGCTGCGCATCCAACACCAGCGGGCCGTCGGGTCGATCAAGCCAGGCGCCGCTACTGTGGGCAAGCTCCCCGGCAAAGCGCTCCGGAACCCGGATGGCGAGCCAACGACGCTCCGGCGCGGCAATCCGGAACAGCGGATCACCGGCTTTGATAAAGGCACCGGGGCTGACATTGGTGGTGACCACCGCTCCGGCCACCGGCGCGCGCAGGGCGAGCCCCGCCTCGGCGTTGCCGGACTCATACTGCTCCACCCGGGCACGGGCGGCGCGGAATTCGGCGCGGGCAACATCAAGAGCCTCCCGGGCGTCCAGCAGCCGCCGTTCGGGAATGGCTCCCTGGGCCAATAGGCCGGTAAGTCGTTCAACGTCCCGCTCCGCCAGCGCCCGCCGGGAGCGGGCCTGTTCCAGCGCGACCATCAGGCTGCCGATATCGGACTGGTCACCCAGACGGGGAATCAGCACGCCCAGTGTGGTCCCTTGTGCAACGCGCTGACCCGGCTGAATCAATGGGGTGCTGGCAATATAACCGTCGGCCGGTGCCCGCACGGTGGCGTCTCCATCTGCCGGAGCGGTGACGGTGCCAAAGCCCGGAACCGAGCGCCGCAATGGTCGGGGTTGAACGGATACCGTCGCAAACGGGTTGTCCCACTGCTGTTCTTTCAGATACGCGATATCGCCTTCGGGATGATCGGGCAGACCCTGAATCGCCTCATTGTCTGGAAACACTCTGATTTCGCCCAGAGAGTGCCGGGCGGTCATATCCCCGTCAGCGACCTCAATCACAAGGTCGAAGTCACCGCTATCGCGGGGCGTGACGCTGGGCCGGAAGATGCCGCGACTGGTGGTTTCGTTCACCCGGAAGCGGGCGACGGTACGCCCGTCGCGCTGCAGCAATACATCCAATCGCCCCTCCGTCAGCGGCATAAAATCACTCAATCGGGTGATGTGGGCCGCAAAGCGTGAGCTTTGTCCAGCCACCAGGGCGGGAAACTCCACAAACAGCTCGGTGTGTTCACTGAAATCGGTGTACACCAGCACTGGCGCATCATGCGTCTCGTGGTCCGCGTGGTCTCCGTCGGGGCCGTGGTCATGACCGTGTCCGCCGGAGGGGGTGTCGGAGCAGGCGGTGACCAGCAGCGCCAGGGCGAGGACCCAGGGGCGTGAATCAATGCGCATGGTCGTGGCCTTCGCCGTGGTCATGGTCGTCATGGTGGGGCTGGGTGTCGGTGGCCTCCGCCTCCGGTTGCTCAGCATCGTCGCCGTAATAGGCTTCCGTGTCCGTGTGGTCATGATCGCCGTGGTCGTGGCCGTCCTCGTGGGAGTGACCCTCGTCGTGCGGGTGGCTATTGTTCTGCTCATGGGCGTGGTCATCGCCATGCCCAGCGTCACCGTCGTGTGCGTGCTCGGCATCGCTGCAGGCGGTGAGGGCCAGAACCAGTGTGCTGAGAGTGATCAGGGGCTTCAATGACTTCATGGTGTTTCTCCAGTCAGTAGTGTCAGTTGGATAAAGGTGGTGCGCGCTTCCAGCTCGCGCTGGATAAGCGCCCGGCGGGTATTCAGTTCCGAGCGGTGGGCGTCAATCAACTCGGCAATGCTGAGCTCGCCGGCCGCGTAGCTGCTCTCGGCGATGTCAGACAGTGACGCCGTCGGCGCATTGATGCTTTCCTGCAGTGCCTGGGCGGACGCCCGTTCAGCGCTCAGATCGCGCTGCAGTGCGCGCAAGCGGGTGCGGAGCTCGGCGCGGGCAAGCGCGAGCTCCGCCCGTTGTTGTTGGGCGCGGCCTCGCTGGGTTCGGGCCTGGCCAGAGTGTCGGTCGAACAGGGGGATCTCAACACCGATGGAGATGACGTTGCCTTCCGCCTGAAAGCCGGGCTCAACCACCTCCTTGCGACCGACTCCCAGGGTCAGTTCTGGCCAACGCTGGCGCTGGGCGGCCTCCGCGCGGACCTCGGCGCTTTCGGTTTCCGCCGACAGCGCTTGCATTAGGGGGCTCTGAGCGACGGCGGAGGCGTTCACCGGATTATGTGTGGGTGGCAGCAGACGGCCCGCGAGCGGCCTCTGGTCGTCGCCGATTCGCTGTGCCAGCCGGTCTCGGGCAGAGGTCGCGTTGGCACGGGTATTCAGACGTTCGCCCTCCAGCAGCGCCAGTTCCTGACGCAGACGATTGTGGTCGTACCTGGAGGCATCGCCCGCCGCGACGCGTTGCTCGATGGCCGTCGTCAGCTCGGTAAGTCGACGGTGCCAGTCGGCGATGAGCTCCGCTTCCCGTTGGGCCGCGAGGGCTTGATAAAAGTGCTGGCGGATATTTGCGGCCCACTCCCGGCGGGCCTGGTCGTTGCGAAGGCCCGACGCCCGATATTGATGGCGCGCCGCCTCCCGCGACAGCCCGGGTACGCCCGCCAGATTGAGGCGTTGGCGGATGGACCAGGTATTCTCCTCGGAGTCGCCCGACGGCAGCTCCAATGTTTCGCGGCTGTATTCAATTTCCGGGTTGGCCCAGCGGCCGGCGGATTCGAGCTGGCCCTCAGCGATGTCGATGTGGGCGTCCCAGCGGGCGACCACCTCGGGCTGCTGTAGACCGAGCTGGACCGCCTCCTGTTCGGTTAACGGCGTGTCAGCAGCGGCCAGCCCGGGCGTGAGCAGCAGGAGACCAAAGATCGGGGAAAAGGGGTGTGGCACGGTTAAACTCCTACCAGAAAGCCGAGAAGGGTTTCAAGGGAATGATGGACGATCACCAGGGTCGCCACGCCACCCAGAAAGACAGTGATAGTCAGAGCACTCGAGATGGTTAGGGTTCGAGATACCCTGTCGGGTTGGGCATGCAGAAGCCGGTGGATTCGGGGCAGAAGTTGGCCGCCGCTGGCCGACAGACTTCCCGTGGGCGAGGGTCCGCTCAGGCGTGCCACTTTGATCAGCGTCGCCGCCACGGCCTCGGGGCCAAAACGGCGGGCCGCCCGGTCATCGGCCTGCTCCTCCATGCGTTGCCGCCACAGGGCGCAAAGTGATCGTGCAGATGATGGCCAGTGTGCCAACAACAAGACGTTGAACACCAGATTGCGTAGCGGGTCGCGCCGACGCAGATGGGCGACTTCGTGGGCCAGAACGATGCGACGTTCCCGATGATCGAGCCGATCGGTCAGCCCGCGGGTCATGAACAGGGCCGGATGTCGGTAGCCTGCGGTGCAGGCAAAGGCCTCCGGCGTATCGAGACGACGCAATCTCCCGTTACCTCGGCTCAGGGCAAACAACGCTATGGTGTCGCGAGCGGCCTTGAACTCTCGGAATAAAAACCCCGTCAGGACTTTGATCAGCAGGCTTGCCAGGGCCGCAGCGCTGAGTAGGTGGATCCATTGCAGGTCGAGGGCGGGCCAGTGCTCAAAACACAAATGGGGATGATGCATACCGTGGTGCGCGCAATGATCAGCAATCCAACCAAGGGGTTTGGCTGCCGCGATGAAGCACATGGCGGTAACCGGAGCGGCCATGGCCAGCCAAGGCGTCAAAGCGTATAACCATAAGTGGCGGCTCAGGTGTTCAGGTGAGAGCAGCCGCCCAGCCAGCCAAAGTAGCCCGTTGGCGAGGAGCCAGGCCATCACTGCCAAGAGTGTCAGCAGGTAGAAAAAGTCGAGCAAGGCGGTCATGACGATGCTCCTTCGCCGCGCCGTGCCTTCAGCACCTGTTCCAGCTCGTCCAGCGCCCGCTCGTCCAACTGGTCAGCGGCGTCTACAAACGCTGCCAGAGAAGAGTGAGCGTCATTGGTAAAGCGTCCCAGTAAATCGTTGATCAACCCGGCAATCAATTGTTGTCGGGCTACCTGGGGCCGGTAGCGAAAGGCGTGGGCCACTTTCGTACGGCTGAGCAGTTGTTTGCGGTATAGCCGGTCGAGGGTGGATTGAACGGTATTCAGGGAAATGCCTCTGGCCGCTCCGAGGGTGGCGTGCAGGTCTTTGGCGGACTGACCGGAAGTCTGCCACAGTGCTTCCATCACGGCTATTTCCAGCTCGCCGAGGGGTGGCGTTGCGGTAGTAGGGGGTTCTTTGCCGGGCACGGTGTCTCCTCGGTAGTCAGGATTATTGGCATTGCACTGCAGGTGTCGATCAGCCTAGTCACACAAAAACCGATCGTCAATCGGTTTTTGTGTGATGGGCTTCGCTATCTCTCAAGGGGCGGAGTGTGGATAATGCGCCTGTCGTCTCTGAATTCAGGAAGGATTGTGACTCAATCGCACCCCCCCAGTTCTGATACCACTGCGGTCACTAAAGCGCCCAGCCTGTTGCGCTCCAGCTCGCTGGTGAGCGCCTTTACCATGCTCTCGCGGGTGCTCGGGTTGGTGCGGGATATGGTCTTTGCCCGGGTCATCGGGGCGGGGGCCGGGGCGGATGCCTTTTTTGTGGCCTTCAAGATTCCCAACTTCATGCGCCGGTTGTTCGCCGAGGGCGCCTTTGCCCAGGCATTTGTGCCGGTATTATCGGAATATCGGCAAAAGGGGGCACATGAAGCGGTGAAGGCCCTGGTGGACCGGGTAGCCGGGTGCCTCGGGCTGGTACTGGTCTCGGTCACGGTGCTGGCCGTGGTGGGAGCGCCACTGGTCACCGGGCTTTTTGCCCCCGGTTTCTGGCTGAACGATCCCGATAAATACGCCCTGACCGTGGATATGGTGCGGGTGACCTTTCCCTACCTGCTACTGATCTCCCTGACCGGCTTTGCCGGTGCCATTCTCAACAGTTATGACCGCTTTGCGATTCCTGCCTTTACCCCGGTGCTACTTAACTTGAGCCTGATTCTGGCGGCGCTGGCGGTGGCGCCAAACATGGATACGCCGGCCTATGCCCTGGCCTGGGGGGTGATGGTGGCCGGGGTGGTGCAGTTGCTGTTCCAGTTGCCTTTTCTGAAGCGTGTTCATCTACTGCCCGCGCCCAAGGTGGACTGGCGCGATCCGGGGGTAAAGCGCATTCTCTGGCTGATGGCGCCGGCTTTGTTCGGCGTGTCGGTCAGTCAGATCAACCTGCTGCTGGATACCGTGCTTGCGTCATTTCTGCCGACCGGTAGCGTATCCTGGCTCTACTATTCGGACCGGTTGGTGGAGCTGCCCCTGGGGGTGTTTGGCATCGCCCTGGCGACGGTGATTACGCCGAGCCTCTCCCGCCAGCACGCGGCCGAAGATCCGGAGACCTTCAGTCATACCCTGGACTGGGCGGTGCGCAGCGTTCTGTTGCTGGCGCTGCCGGCAACCCTGGCGCTGATACTCCTGGCCGAGCCCATTCTGATGACCCTGTTCCAATATGGCGAAACGGCGGTCCGGGATATGCAGATGGCTTCTTACAGCTTGCGAGCCTACGCGCTGGGATTGCTCGCTTTCATGTTGATCAAGGTGTTGGCGCCGGGCTACTTTGCCCGCCAGGACATGAAAAGCCCGGTGCGTATCGGCATCTACGCCATGCTCGCCAATATGGTGCTCAATGTGGTGTTCGTGTTGCCGCTCTATCTGATCTTCAATATTGGTCACGTGGGGTTGGCCTTGGCCACGGCTGTTTCCGCCTACCTGAATGCCTATTTGCTGTTCCGGGGCCTGCGTCGGCTCGGCGTTTACCGGCAAGAGCCCGGCTGGGCTCGGCGTTTGCTATCGTTTGGGGGCGCCAATGCGGCCATGGTGGCGGCGCTGTTGGGTGGCCTGTCGGTCTGGACCGGCTGGCAGGAGTGGTTCTGGTGGCAGAGAGGTTGGCGTCTGGCGGTATTGTGCATTCTCGGGCTGGCGGTATATGGCGTGAGTTTGCGCATATTTGGCATCAAATTCAGTGAATTTCGCTCGAACCACTGAAAACTGGCAGTTTGAGCCGTATGTGCTACGATTGTTGATATGGGCGACAATCGTAAATCCACATCGCCTGGTGCGCCCGCTCCTGAAAAGGGCACTCCAGCCCCTCAAGAGGCGCCGGCCCCCGCCGGATCTGCCTCGGCTAACCCGCGCGCGACCCAACTGAACCCATGCGCCATCACGCTTTCGATGGATGAACCCCGTGGCCTGCTGCAGGGGCGGCTGGAGCCGTCGACCGAGGAGCAGCCCTGGGATCTCGATCGCCTCAGAGTGCGTTTGGCAGAGGCGGGGTATGGTGAATGGTTCGCTCCGGAAGCCACCCTGGAGTCGGCGGTGCAGCAGGCCAACAACGGCCGTTGCGGGGATCTGGTTCTGGCCGAGCGCCGCGATGCCCGGACGGAATGGCGCATTGCCGAGGACCGCCAGGCGGCCTTTCTGACCCTTCACCCGGCGTGGGGCGGGCACAAGCTGAACCGGGAGGCCCTGCTCAAGGAGCTTTTGGCGCAGGGTGTCGTCAAGACCTGTATCCACCTGCGAGCCCTGACCCATGCCGCCGAGGCGGGGCACGCCGAATCCCTGTGTGTGGCCCGGGCCCGCCTGCCCCAGCCGGGTGAGGACGCCCGTTTTGTGTCTTTGGTGGCGCGGGACGATCAACTGGCATTGCAGGAGGATGATCAGGGGCGCGTTGATCTGCATCATCTGCACGAGTTCGTGGTGGTGGATCCGGGCATCCCCCTGCTGCGCCGTATTCCCGCGACCCAGGGCGAGCCGGGCGAGGATGTTATGGGGCAACCCCTGATGCCGACGCCGGGTCGTGCTCGGAGCTTCGATTCCCAGAATGATGGGGTTGCCCCGGACCCGGACGATGCCAACGTGCTACGGGCCGCCATCAGGGGGCACCCCGTGTTTTCATCCAGCGGCGTACGGGTGGACCCCACCTTGCGCCTCAAAGCGGTGGATGTTTCCACGGGCAGTATCGACTTTGAGGGCTCGGTGGAGGTGGCGGGGGATGTCGCCAGCGGTTTTGTTCTCAACGCCACGGGAGACATTCTGATCCGCGGGATGGTTGAGAAAGCCGATATTCGCGCCGGTGGTAATCTTAAGGTGCTTGGCGGAGTTGTGGGGGAGGAAGTGGGGCGACGCCACGATGGCGACCTGCGGTTGCGAACACACCTCACCTCTGGCGGAACACTGAGCGCGAAATTTATCAATTTGGCGTATGTTAACGTCCGCTATGATCTGCTGGTGCGCGAGTATGCCCTGCAGTGCCGGCTGGTGGCGGGACGGGACATCAGTCTCGGGCAACCGACGGGTAAGGGCAGCCTCATCGGGGGTAGCGCCAGCGCCGGCCGGGCGCTGGTGGCCAATACCCTGGGCAGCGAGGCCGGAGTCGCCACCGAAGTGTCCGTGGGGCGCCCCAACCGCCGGCGTCGTCTGGTGGGGCAGCTCAAAGAAGCCTTGACGCTGTGCGAGCACAACTGGCAGCGGGTGTGCGACACCCTGGATTGTATCCAGCGGGGGGAGATGGCCACGCCGCCCACCGATAAACTGAAACGACTTTATGCGACCCGGGACTCACTGCGGGCGCGCCGCCAGAGAATCCGTGGATTGATCGACCGCCTGGTGGGGGCTCGGCAAAGTGCCAGGCCCAGTCGGGTAGAGGTCAAAAAGCGTCAGCATGCCAACCTCAGCCTCAACATTGACGGCGTTCGCCGCTACTTCAATACCGAACATGGTCCCTCGTGCTGGCACAGGCAAGGCGCCGAACTGGTGCGCGGCTCCTGAATCGGTCTTCCCCCCAAGCCCTAGTCACCTCTTACTCCAGCCCGCCCGCTCCTGTACCTCTTACCCCCACCCGCCCGCTCCTGTATACTCACGCGTTTTGTAAAGTCGACTGAGCGAGGCGAGCGGGCATCACTGTGAAACCGGCCCCCAAAGAGTTCATCCGCGGGCTGCACAACCTGCGCCCCCGACACCGGGGCTGCGTGGCGACCATCGGTACCTTCGATGGCGTGCACCTCGGCCACCGGGCCATCCTGCGCCAGCTGACCGACGCCGCCGAACAGCACCAGCAGCCCGCCGTGGCCATCATATTCGAGCCCCAACCGCACGAATACTTCGCCCGCGAACGGGCCCCGGCCCGGCTGATGCGACTGCGGGAAAAAATCCAGGCCCTGTTCAGCGCCGGCGTCCAGCGGATACTGTGCCTGCGCTTCAACGAAGAACTGCGCAGCCTAACCGCCCAGCAGTTCATCGACCGCATACTGGTGCAAGGCCTCGGCATCCACCATCTGGTCGTGGGCGACGACTTCCGCTTCGGCTGCGACCGCGCCGGCGACTTCGAACTGCTCACCGCCGTGGGCCGGGAGCAAGGCTTCACCGTCAGCGACACCTGCACCCTGGAACACGCCGGGGCACGAATCAGCAGCACCCGCATCCGCCAGGCCCTGGAAGCGGGCGAATTCGGCCTCGCCGAACAACTGCTCGGCCACCCCTACCGCATCGGCGGACGGGTAGGCTATGGCAAACAACTGGGCCGACAACTGGGCGTACCCACCGCCAACGTGCAACTGCGACGCTACCGCTCGCCCTTGCACGGCGTCTTCGCCATCACCGCCCACCGGGCCGATGGCAGCGCCCACCCGGGCGTCGCCAACGTCGGTGTGCGCCCCACCGTCAGCGGCTCCACCCGGCCGATCCTCGAAGTCCACCTGCTGGACTTCACCGGGAACCTCTACGGGGAGCGCATCGACGTGGAGTTTCACCGCAAACTGCGGGAAGAACAGAAGTTTGAATCGATCGACAAACTTCAAGAGCAGCTACAGAAAGATATTGCAGAAGCGAAGCAGTTTTTTAAAGAAGGTAGTTAAACACTCCGTACTCAGAATGTGGCACTGAGGCCCGGAGTGGAGCAAGCCTATCCTGGACCGTAGAGCGGGGGACCCGCGATCCGAGCCCCCAGGGATGGGTTTACGGCGTGTCCAGGATAGGCTTGCTCCACTCCGGGCCGGACCCAATTGAAATAAGTGCCCCAACAAGTGACTCAGCCAACTGGCCAATTGACGATTATGAGCGACTACAAAGTAACCCTGAATCTGCCCCACACCGCCTTCGCCATGAAGGCCAACCTGGCACAGCGCGAGCCCGAAATGCTCAAACGCTGGCAGAAAGACAACCTCTACCAGCAAATCCGCCAGGCAAGGGCCGGTCGCGAACCCTTCATCCTGCACGACGGCCCCCCCTACGCCAATGGTGACATTCACATCGGCCACGCCGTCAACAAAATTTTGAAAGACATCATCGTCAAAAGCAAAACCCTCAGCGGCTTTGACGCCCCCTACGTGCCCGGCTGGGACTGCCACGGCCTGCCCATCGAACACAACGTCGAGAAAAAGCACGGCAAAGCCGGCGTCAAACTCGATCACAAAGCCTTCCGGCAAAAATGCCGCGACTACGCCGCGCGCCAGGTCAAAGGCCAGAAAGAAGACTTCATCCGCCTGGGTGTGCTCGGTGAGTGGGACAACCCCTACCTCACCATGGACTACAAATTCGAAGCCGACATCATCCGCTCGCTCGGCAAAATCGCCGACCAGGGCCACCTGCACAAAGGCTTCAAACCCGTCTACTGGAGCGTCGTGGGCGGCTCCGCCCTGGCCGAAGCCGAAGTTGAGTATCAGGACAAAACCTCCTACTCCATCGACGTCAAGTTTGCCTTCACCGACCAGCACGCCCTGGAACACGCCGTGCCGGGCCTGACCGGCAGCGGCGACGTGTCGCTGGTGATCTGGACCACCACCCCCTGGACACTGCCCGCCAATCAGGCCGTCAGCGTCAATCCGGAACTGGACTACGTCGTGGTGCAGGTCGGTGACGAACGACTGCTGGTGGCCGAAGCCCTGGTGGAGTCCGTGATGCAACGCGCCGGCGTTGAGGACTACAGCCTTGTCGGGCGTACTCCGGGCAAGGAGCTCGAGAATCTGCAGGTGCACCATCCGTTTTATTCTCGGCAAGTCCCTGTCATTTGTGGAGACCACGTGACCACCGAAGCCGGTACCGGTTGCGTGCACACCGCCCCGGACCATGGCATGGATGACTTTGTGGTCGGCCAGAAATACGGCATCGGCACCCTGAACTACATCGACGACAACGGCCTGTATCGCGACAGCGTGGAGATCTTTGCCGGCGAGCACGTCTACAAAGTGGACGAAAAGGTCGTCGCTCTGCTGGAAGAAAAGGGCGCCCTGCTGGCCCAGGGTAAAATCACCCATAGTTTCCCTCATTGCTGGCGCACCAAAACTCCGCTGATCTTCCGGGCCACACCCCAGTGGTTCGTGAGCATGACCAAGAACCAGCTGCGCGAGCAGGTGAACGATGCGGTCGATCAGGTGCAGTGGGTGCCGGATTGGGGGCGCGCGCGCATCGACTCCATGCTGGCTTCCTCGCCGGACTGGTGTATCTCACGTCAGCGCACCTGGGGTGTGCCCATTGCTCTGTTCGTTCACAAGGAAACCGGTGATCTGCACCCGGAAACGCCGGCACTGATCGAAGCGGTCGCCAAAAAAGTTGAGCAAGAAGGGATGGATGCCTGGTTTGAGCTGAATGCCGCCGAATTGCTGGGCGACGATGCCGAGCGCTACCAGAAGGTCACCGATACCCTGGATGTCTGGTTCGACTCCGGGGTGACCCACTTTGCGGTACTGCAGCAACGCGGTTATTTGCGCTACCCGGCGGACCTGTACCTGGAAGGCTCGGATCAGCATCGCGGCTGGTTCCAGTCCTCCCTGAAAACGGCCATGGCCATGAACGGTACGCCGCCCTACAAAACCGTACTGACTCACGGCTTTACTGTGGATGCTCAGGGCCGGAAAATGTCCAAGTCTGTGGGCAACGTGGTGCCGCCCCAGAAAGTCATGAAAGAGCTGGGCGCCGATGTCCTGCGCCTGTGGGTGGCCGCCACGGATTTCAGTGGCGAGATGAGCGTCTCCGATGAGATCCTCAAGCGCACCGCCGACTCTTACCGTCGCATCCGCAATACCGCCCGTTTCATGCTGTCCAATCTGAACGGGTTCGAGCCTTCTGAACACGCTGTGGCACCAGAGAAAATGGTGGCGCTGGATCGCTGGATCGTCGGACGCGCCGCGGAGCTGCAGGCCGACATCATCAATGCCTATGACCAGTATCAGTTCCACCTGATTTACCAGAAGCTGCACAACTTCTGCGTGGTGGAACTGGGCGGCTTCTATCTGGATATCATCAAGGACCGTCAGTACACCACCCAGGCGGACAGTCTGGCGCGGCGCTCGGCCCAGACCGCGCTCTATCACGTCACCGAAGCCATGGTGCGCTGGATTGCACCGATTTTGAGCTTCACCGCCGATGAAATCTGGCCGCTGGTGCCCGGTGAACGTCAGGGACCGGTGTTTGCCGCCGAATGGTACACGTTACCCGAGGCCGTTGAGTCCGAGTTCAGCGAAGAGGATTGGCACCAGATCGCCGAAGTCAAAGATGCCGTGAACAAGGTGCTGGAAACCCAGCGCGCCAATGGTGTGATTGGTGGCGCTCTGGGCGCGGAAGTGACTCTGTTTGCCGATGACGACTTGCGAGCCGTGCTGCAGAAACTGGGCGACGAGCTGCGTTTCGTGCTGATCACCTCCACCGCTCAGGTGCGCCCGCTCGATGAGGCCACCGAGGCGGAATTGACGGATGTTGAGGGGCTCAAGGTCGCGGTGGAAAAATCCAGCTACGACAAGTGCGAGCGCTGCTGGCACCACCGGGCCGACGTGGGCAGCGTCGCCCAGCACCCGACCCTGTGCGTCCGCTGTGTGGACAACGTCGAAGGGCAGGGTGAGGAACGCCACTATGCTTAAATCCGCTTGGCGTTGGTACGCCCTGGCAATTGCCGTGATCGCGCTGGACCAGATCAGCAAACACTGGGTATCCGCCGCACTCACCTATGGCGAGCCCGTGGTGTTCACGCCGTTTTTCAACTTCACCCTGCTGCACAACCCCGGCGCGGCGTTCAGCTTTCTGAGTGATGCCGGGGGTTGGCAGCGGTGGTTCTTTACCGTGGTGGCCGCCGTAGTCAGCGTGGTGCTGGTGATCTGGCTGGCGCGGGTGAGCGAAAAACGCTACGAGGCGTTGGCGCTTGCGCTGATTCTGGGCGGTGCCATCGGCAATCTGTACGACCGGGTGGTGCTGGGCTATGTGGTGGATTTTATCGTGGTGCACTATCAGGATTACTACTGGCCGGCCTTCAATATCGCCGATTCGGCCATTACCGTCGGCGCCGCCCTGTTGATCCTGGATATGTTATTTGGCAAGGACAAACGTCATGACTGAACAGCTGCCCGTGGGGCCCGGGACCACCGTCACGCTCCACTTTTCCCTGCGCCTGGAAGATGGCGAGGAAATCGACTCGAACTTTGATAAAGACCCGGCGACCTTCACCGTCGGTGACGGTAACCTGTTGCCCGGGTTTGAAAAAGTCCTGTTTGGCCTCATGCCGGGTGACCAACAGGAGTTCACCATTCCCCCCGAGGATGGTTTCGGCCAGCACAACCCGAGCAATATGCAGGAAATGCCCCGAGATCAGTTCGGCCCCGATATCGAGCTGGAAGAGGGACTGATGCTCTCCTTTGCCGACGCCCAGAAGGCCGAATTACCCGGGGTGGTAAGGGAGTTCGATGATCAGCGGGTGCTGATCGATTTCAACCATCCGCTGGCTGGGCGGGATATCCTGTTCAAAGTGGCGGTTTTGAACGTCGAGCCGGCTCAGGTACACTGAACACCCGCGCCGCCCGTCGGCGCTCACTTTGCGCGGGCCCCGCCCGCCGGAACCTCTCAGGTTGTCTGACACTATGCAAATCAAACTCGCCAACCCCCGCGGCTTCTGTGCCGGTGTCGACCGGGCGATTGATATCGTCAATCGTGCCCTGGATGTCTTTGGCGCCCCCATTTACGTTCGCCACGAAGTGGTCCACAACAAATTTGTGGTCGACACTCTGCGCGAGCGCGGTGCGGTGTTTGTGGAGGAGCTGGAGCAGGTGCCGGACGATGTGATCGTGATTTTCAGTGCCCACGGTGTCTCCCGCGCCGTGCAGCAGGAAGCCCGCGATCGCGGCCTGCAGGTGTTCGATGCCACCTGCCCGCTGGTGACCAAAGTGCACGTGGAAGTGGTCCGCTACAGTCGGGAAGGTCGCGAGTGCGTGCTGATCGGCCACGAGGGGCATCCGGAAGTGGAGGGCACCATGGGTCAGTACGATGCCAGCAATGGCGGTGCCATCTATCTGGTCGAAGATGAAGACGATGTGGCGGCGCTGGAGGTCAAGAACCCCGACCACCTGGCCTACGTCACCCAGACCACCCTGTCCATGGACGATACCGCCAAGGTGATCGACGCCCTGCGGACCAAATACCCCAATATCCTGGGGCCGCGCAAAGACGATATCTGCTACGCCACCACCAACCGTCAGGATGCCGTGCGCCAATTGGCCCTGGAGTGCGACCTGGTGCTGGTGGTCGGCTCCCACAACAGCTCCAACTCCAACCGCCTGCGCGAGTTGGCCGAACGATGCGGCACCGAGGCGTACCTGGTGGACGGCCCTGAGTGCATCCGCCGAGAGTGGCTGGAGGGCAAAGAGAGCATCGGCATCACCGCCGGGGCCTCAGCGCCGGAAGTGCTGGTGGAGCAGGTGGTACAGAAGCTGCGCGGCTGGGGCGCTTTGACGGCCGAAGAGGCTGCGGGGACGCCTGAAACCATCAGTTTCAGCCTGCCCCGGGAGCTGCGCTGACCGCCTCAGTTGGTGCAGACCTCCGGTCCCACTGTCTGGCGCCTCATTCTGCCCATTCGTGCCAGCACTAGCTCGTAGCCAAACGATTGATCCGGGCTGCAGATGGTCAATCGCCCGGCCTGGAAACCACCGAGCGGTGTGCCGCTGGCGTGTCGGCTTTCTCCCGTGCCGATATACGAGATTGCCCGGTTCATGGGCTGATTGCCTGAAATCGTCACGCCACCCAGATCCGGCGGCAGTTGGTGCGTCAGCACGACGTGCTCTCCGTCATCCCGGACGCCATTGTGATTCCCGTCATCGAACAACTCCCAACCTTGCTCCCAGTCACCGAGCGGGCGCAGGGTAACCCGGCCATTGCGGCTGACCGCCCGCTGGCGAGCCAGCTGAATGGCATCCTGGAGCGTTTGAGTCATCGTGAGAGTGCGGGTTTCTTCGATCTGCCGCTGGAATCCGGGCAGTCCGATGGTCAGTAGCAGGGACAGAATGACCAGAGTGATAAGCAGTTCCAGAAGCGTCAGTCCACGCTGTGGCATAATTTTCCTCCTTGAAAAGTGGCGGTCTCCCGAGGGTTACCGTTCATACGTCCGTGTTGACCACATGTCGTGCGCCCGCTGGTGGGGCGGCCCGGTTGTGGTAGCGTTGGTACTATAAAGGCGGAGGGTCGGTCCGTCCAGAGAATCACCCGCCACCTGATCAGCCACCGGGCCAGGGCATTGTCCGGCTCAACAACAAAAAGTGTTGATATATGCAACGAAGCACTCCAACTCGCCAACCAGGTTTTACCCTTATTGAGCTGATGGTGACGCTTGCGGTCCTGGCCATCGTCCTGGGGATCGCGATTCCCAGCTTTAACGCCATGATCCGCAACAACCAGTCCCTCGCCCTGGGCGACGAGCTGATCTCGACGCTGAATTTTACCCGCAGCGAAGCGGTCAAGCGTTCCGATATTGTGACCCTGTGTGCCAGTAATGCCGATCGCGATGGCTGTGGCAATGACTGGAGCAATGGCTGGCTGGTCATTCTGGACCGCGATGCCGGTGGCGAACAGGGCAATAACCCCACGGTCAACAATGACGCGGATATCCTGCGGGACCGGGAGCCTCTGGCCAACGACATGACTATCACCATGAACCGGGGCGGGGCGGTCACCCATGTTCGGTTCAATCAACTGGGTGCCTTGGCGCGCACCGATAATAACCAGGTGACCGGCCTGGCGCGCCATGACGACTGCACCAACGATTCGGCTCGGGCGATCCGGATCAGCCTGTCCGGATCGGTCAATTCAGCCCGAGCCGAATGCTAACCCCCGTGAGACGGTTTGAGGAATCTGTAATGTCACTGAACAGTTCGCATAAACAATCGGGGGCCGGCTTGATCGAGGTGTTGGTCACCGTTCTGATTCTGGCCACGTCGCTGTTGGCAATGGGGGCCCTTCAGAACCGCAGCCTGCAGTTCAATCACAGTGCCTATTTACGCTCCCAGGCGAACATCCTTGCGTACGACATCATGGATCGGATGCGAATCAACCGGGACCGTATCGACAGCTATGACGGCTATGACTTTGGCGATGATGCGCCGGCGGGCAATTCGTTGGCGGCCACGGACGTCCAGGAGTGGCTGGATCGGCTTGAAAGAACGCTCCCCGGCGGTGAGGGAGCCATCGACTGCGATGCCAACCAGCTGTGCACCATCAGTTTGCGTTGGGTGGATGAAGATGCCGCACCGGATGAGGCGGGCGAAGACGCCCAGTTGGTCACTTTTACCTACAGTTCCCGTATTTAGCGGCCCGGAATCGAGAGAGCGCCCCCATGCGTAAACAGCAAGGCTTATCACTGATCGAACTGATGATATCGCTGACCCTCGGCATTGTACTGATGACCGGCGTCATGCAGATGTTTCTCACCAGTCGCACCACCTACAACACTCAGCAGGCGATTTCCCGGATTCAGGAAAGCGGCCGGATGGCGGTTGAGTTTCTGGCGCAGGATATCCGTATGGCGGGCTACCAAGGCTGTTCGAGCCGCGGTGCCAATCAGAATATCGAAATTGGGGTGGAGGATCCGACCAACGACTACCTGCTGGATTTCAATATTTCCATTCAGGGCTATTCGTCTGATGACCCTCCAATGGAGGACGGCGTAGCGGCAGATGACACTGAGATTCTGGTGGTTCGTCGGGCGAGCAACGTGACCATGCCTATTGTGGGGCCCACAGGTAGCACGGCCAATCTGGAAGTGGCGGTCGAAGAGCAGGATGACTGCGTAGGCGATGTCTGTCGGGGCGATATTGCGGTCATTTCGGACTGCACCCAGGGGCGAGTGTTTCTGATCACCAACTTCCAGAACGTGGGTGGTGGGGGCTCCAAAATTGTTCATGCCCGTTCCAACATCGCCAATGAGCCCAAGAACATCGACTCCCAACTGGGGGGGCAACAGTTTGGTGCTGGTGCCGAGATTCTGCGGATGAGCACCCTGACTTATTACATTGCGGAGAGCGGTTTCGGTGCGCCCGGGACCATGAGCCTCTGGCGGGATCAGGATGGTGAACGGGCTGAACTGATCGAAGGGGTTGAGAATATGCGGGTGCTCTATGGCGTGGATTCTAATCCCAACGATAACCAGAATGTACCGGATGATTATCGCGAGTTCGATGATGTGCCGAGCTGGGAAAACGTGCTGGCAGTGCGGGTGGAGTTGTTGATGCAGAGTCTTCAGCCAAATGTATTGCCGGACCCCCAGCCCTATTTCTTTGGGGGTGAAACCATCGATGATGCGCGGATTGATGATCGACGTATGCGCCAGGTGTTCAGCACCACCATTGGCATCCGCGGACGCCTGGATTAAGAGGTAAACCTATGAACGTCAATGCAGTGACAATGGCTTCAAAACAACGTGGCGCCGTGCTGATTGTTGGGCTGATCATGGTGCTACTGATGACCATCGTGGGGCTGGCCGCCATTCGCAGTACCGGGCTGCAGGAAACCATGGCCGGTAACATGCGTGAGCGTAACCTGGCGTTTCAGGCCGCGGAGGCCAGCCTCCGGGTGGGTGAGGCGCTGGTCGAGGACAACAACGTCGATGGGCTCGATTTCTCCGGCGCAACGCCCGGTCTGGAGCCTGATCTGAACCAGCCGGGTATGGCATTGCCCCCGGTGCATCAATGGACGGATGAGCAGTGGGCAGCCAATGCCGTACAGGTTGATATGGGGCTGGAAAATATCGGCGATGCCAATCAGCCCTGGTATGTCGTGGAGGAGCTGATGGTGCTGTCGTTCAATGCGTCCCAGTCTACCGGTGGCGCCATCGACCAGCAGAGTTTACAGAATACCAATGACCTGCAGATGGAATTCTTTCGGGTCACCAGCCGGGGCCTCAGTGGCTCGGGTGAATCACAGGCCGTGCTTCAGTCAACTTATCGCAAGAATTAACAGGGTAGCGTCATGAAACAACGAATGATGAGTTCCGTGCTGTACCGAGGTGCCTGGGCGTTGGGGTTCAGTTTTCTCTCGGTCGCTACCACCCATACGGCCCTGGCCGCTGAGCCGGCACAGTCGCCCCTGTTCATGACGCAACCGGTGCGTCCGGTGGCGATGCTGAACATGTCCAATGATCATCAGCTTTTCTTCAAGCTGTACGACGATTACAGCGATATTGATGGGGATGGCGAGCCGGATACCACCTATAAACACGATTACGACTACTACGGTTACTTCGATAGTGGTCTGTGTTATGAATACACTAACAGCCGCTTTGAACCCGTCAATAACGTCAACGCTGACCGTTATTGTAATGACGGCTCCAACACGGGCGAGTGGAGCGGCAACTTTCTGAACTGGGCCACCATGACCCGGATGGATGCCGTGCGCAAAATCCTCTACGGCGGTAAGCGCAGTACCGATTCGGCCACGCAGACAGTGTTGGAGCGGGCCTTTCTTCCGAACGATGCACACTCATTTGCCAAGTACTATAACGGTCGGGATATTTCAAGCTTGACGCCCTTGAACCCGACGATTACCGGAAATGCGACGGACGATGACTCGGGTATCACCATCTGTAATACCACTGATCCGAGTGACCGGGATGTACTGTCCCAGAATGTTGACTCTGCTCCATTGATGCGCGTTGCAGAGGGAAACTATTCCCTCTGGGCCAGCAATGAACGCTGGCAGTGCCGTTGGGGGCAGGGCACCAACGACAATGACTCGACCGTGTCGGGTATCTATGCGCACTCGAGCAGCCCGACCAAGGACGGCGAGGATGACAGTGCTCTCAACGCGGATTATAACGTCCGCGTTGAAGTGTGCGACGAGAACTTCGTTTCTTCGGACAATGCCAGTGGTTGTGTGGCCTATGGTGAATCGCTGAAACCCACTGGCCTATTGCAGGAATTCGGTGAAGATGAGTCCATCTATTTTGGTCTGATGACCGGCACCTACTCAGCTAACAAGTCGGGCGGGGCATTACGCAAAAATGTCGGCTCCATGGCCAATGAAATCAATGCCGATGGTACCTTTGTGACACCGGCTGACCCGGACTCGTTTGATGGGATTGTAAACACCCTGGACCGGCTCAGGATTTATGGCTACCGTTTTGATAATGGCACTTATTTTGGTCAAACCGGGAGTGATAGCTGTAGCTGGGAACTGGCGTCCTTTACCGACGGGAACTGCAGTAACTGGGGTAATCCCCAGTCGGAGCTGTACCTGGAGTCGTTGCGCTACCTGGCTGGGCAGAGCGCCAACGACACCTTCGATGTGTCCGACAGCGGACGCATTGACGGGTTGAACAAAGCCAGTTGGGTTGCTCCAGTGAATGGTGATAACTATTGCGCGCCGGTAAACGTCATTCAGTTCAACGCCTCAACCAGCTCCTACGATGGTGATCAGTTGACAGGCTTCTCGGATCTGGGAGCTGGAGAAAGTACACTCGATTCCTTTACCAATGCCGTTGGGACTGCAGAGAATATTCACGGCAACCAGTACTTTGTCGGTGAGGTTGGCGGTGAAGGAGCCGGGGATAATAACCAGCTCTGTACGGCGAAAACCGTCAGTGGTCTGGCGAGTGTTCAAGGGACCTGTCCGGACGCCCCGCGCCTGCAGGGAAGCTATCAGATTGCCGGCCTTGCGTATTATGCCCGCTCCGAAGGCCTACAGATCAATGGCGTATCCAATGATCGTCGAAGCCAGGTCAAAACCTATGGGGTGGCTCTGGCGCCCGCCGTTCCCCAGGTGTCTGTTCCCGTACCGGGCGATGAGCGCACGGTGTCGATTCAGCCGGCCTGTCGCAACACGACCACCGATCCCGATGCAAACTGTGCGATTGTCGACTTCAAAGTGGTTGATCAGGTCAATACCGACGCAGTCAGCACCGGCAAGCTGTATGTCAACTGGGAGGACAGTGAGCAGGGCGGTGACTATGACCAGGACATGTGGGGCATCATTGAGTATTCGGTCACATCAACCAGTGTCACCGTTACCACCGATGTGGTAGCAGACTCCACGCCAAACGTCATGGGGTTTGGCTACGTGATTGGCGGCACCACGAATGATGGTTTTCATGTACATTCTGGCATTAACGGATTCAAATCGACTTCCGGAGTCAGTACGATCAGCGCTTGCGACGCTGATAGTGGTTGCGATGAGCCGGATGCGAAGTCTTCTAGCACGTTCGTAGTAGGTACCTCTTCGGCGCAGCCTCTGGAGCAACCCCTTTACTTTGCTGCCAAGTGGGGCGGTTATGCTGACGAAGATGAAGCTGATATAGCCGCTTCTGCTAACGACAATTACTTCTTTGCGACAGACCCGCGTGAGTTGCAGCGCGCACTTCGGAAGACGTTCGGAGAAATTGCCGCCGGTATCGGCGCGGCCTCCTCGGTCGCGACCAACTCGACCCGACTCACCGAAGGTTCTTTCGTCTATCAGGCTCTCTTCAATAGTGAGAACTGGTCTGGCGAGATCCGGTCTTTTGAAATCGGTGCGAATGGTGCCATTTCATCGACCGTCTATGCGTCCACCAACAGTGGTATGCCCAGCACCAGTGCAGGGCGCACAGTCTATACCTACAACGACGGCGGCACCGGAAATGCCATGGTTGATTTCACCTGGGAGAACCTGTCGGACACTCAGCGCAACCACCTGATTGCGGGTGACACCGAAACGCTTGGGCAAGATCGCCTGAACTGGGTAAAAGGTGATCGGAGTAAAGAGGGCACGGGTGGATTGAGAGAGCGCGAGAAACTTCTGGGCGATATCGTCAACTCCAGCCCGGTTTATCTTGGCGGCCGCGATTTTGGCTACGGACTGCTGCCGGCAGAGCTGGGCGGCGATACGTACGCGACTCACGTTGAAGACAAGCGGAGTGAAACTCCCACGCTGTTTGTCGGGGCCAATGACGGTATGCTTCACGCATTTTATGCCGAAGGGAATAGCGCACTTCAGGAACGTTTCGCTTACGTGCCGAATGGTGTTTATTCCAAACTGGCGACACTGGCCGACCCCAATTACGGTCGAGAGGACGTTGCCCACGAGTACACGGTGGACGGCCCACTGGCGGTGGGCGACGCTTACGTGGGTGGTGAGTGGAAAAGTGTGCTTGTTGGCACTTTCGGCGCCGGGGGTAAAGGCATTTTTGCGCTGGACGTGACCGACCCTGACTTCCCGGAGTTGATGTTTGAGTTGGCGCCCAGCGATCTCGCGGCTCTGGGTGATATGGGCTACATTCTCAGCCAGCCACAGATTGCTCGCATGGCCAATGGCCGCTGGGCCGTTGTGTTCGGTAATGGGTATGATGCTGGCACGTCGCAATTGTTTATCGTTGATCTGGAGAATCCGACCACCCAGAGTCGGGTCATTGATACGGAAGCGGGAACAGGCCTTTCTGGTGTGGCGTTACTGGGTGATGCCTACGGAGAAATCAATACCGCCTATGCGGGTGATCTTCAGGGTAACCTCTGGAGGTTTGATTTGAGCGGCACCCGTCCCGATGGCTGGGGAGTGGGGCTTTCCGGTAACCCGCTGTTTGTCGCGAGGGATGCTGACGGTGACCGGCAGCCCATTACCAGTGCACCAACGTTGGGCTTCAATGCCCTGAAGCGTCACACCGTGACGGACTCCAAAGGGGTTATCATGGTGTACTTCGGAACCGGAAAATACTTTGAGAATAGTGATAACCTCGCGACGGCAGATACTCCTCAGAATAGCTTTTACGCCATCGCCGATTTGGGTTCTGAATTGGATTACACCAGTAATACGGCGCAAGATGGACGTGCGTCGATTTTGCATGAAAAAGCCATCATTCAGGGAACGGAAAATAGGACCATCGACGGGCAGGATCGGAATGAGCCTGACTGGACTGACGCGAGTGTAAATGGCTGGTTTATTGATTTCGATACTGCCTTGGGCGAACGGGTCGTCAGCAAGCCGCTGTTGCTGTTCGATCGCCTGATCTTCCCGACGCTGATTCCTTCTGGTGTGGCCTGTGAGTTTGGGGGGCGCAGTTGGCTGATGGAGCTGGTGGCCATCGGCGATCGGTACTACGGTGAAAACCTGCTGGATGGTATTGAAGAATACGACTCCCTGATCTTGGGTGACCCCACCTTCGGTGTCATTGGCCAGGGTACAGGTAAGCTCATTCTCAATCCATCTGATGGTGGCGTAAATGGCCAGGACGGCGAGATTGGGCGGTTGCTGGAGGAAGACGTGGATATCCCGACCGATGCGCTGGGCCGTCAATCCTGGCGCCAGATTCGATAACACTGGATTTGATAACAAGAGGACCGAGTAGTGACGTTATTTCACAGACAATCCCAGGCGGGCTTTACCCTGATTGAGATCATGATCGTGGTGGCCATCCTGGGTATTCTGGCATCTATTGCCTATAGCTCGTATCAGAATCAGGTAATGCGCAGCAACCGTTCGGATGCTCAAGCGACCCTGAACGATACGGCGCAACGTCTACAGCGCTGCTATACGACCTTTTCCAGTTACGACAATGATAATTGTGCGGTGTATCAGCAGTTGACGACGGGCGATGCGCGGATCGATTCACCGGAGGGGATGTATCGGATTACCATTGATGACGAGTCGGCGACCACCTACACGTTGAGCGCCACGGCGATCCGCGCACCGCAAACCGCTGATGAAGACTGCGACACGGAAATGTCTTTGGACCACCGGGGACGCCGGACACCAGAGGCCTGCTGGTAGTCGACGCTGGGGCGGCGAATCAGTCGTCGTCCAGCCCCAGTTTCTGTAGCCGGTAGCGCAATGACCGGAAGCTGATGCCCAGGTTTTTTGCCGCCTGGGTTTTATTCCATTTGGCCTGCTCGAGTGCGTTGCACAGGATGTCTTTTTCGACTTCCTGAAGATAATGATCCAGAGAAGGGTACTCCGCGCATCGGGCTACATGGTTGCCTGCACCGTCATTGGCGGGTTCCATGCCGTTACCCATCGGGTCGGTATTATCCGGCAGGTGCAGATCAACCGGGTCGATGACCTGGCTTTCACAGAGCGTAAACGCTCGTTCCAGAATGTTTTCAAGCTCCCGGACATTCCCGGGGAAATGATACTCGCAGAGCTGTTTCATGGCCGGTTGGCTCAGTTGCGGCGTGGGGAAATTGACCTCTCGGGCCAACTGTTCGAGTATGTGGCGGGCCAGCATGGCGATGTCTTCCCTGCGCTCCCTCAGTGGTGGAACCCTTAGCTGGATGACATTAAGCCGATAAAACAGGTCCTGACGGAAGCGGCCCTGCAGCACTTCCTGATCCAGCGCCTTGTGGGTGGCACAGAGAATACGTACATCGGTGCGGATTTCGTTTTGCCCACCGACGGGGCGCACCGCTTTTTCCTGAATCGCCCGCAGCAACTTGACCTGCATGTCCAGTGGCAGGTCGGCGACCTCGTCCAAAAACAGTGTGCCGCCTTCGGCAACCTGAAACAGGCCCGCCTTATCTTGGTGAGCGCCGGTGAAGCTGCCTTTCTTGTGACCGAAAAACTCGCTCTCCATCAACTCCCGGGGAATGGCACCACAGTTTACTGCCACGAATTCACCGGCGGCCCGTGGCCCCAGTTTATGGATGGAGCGGGCCACCAGCTCTTTACCCACCCCGGACTCGCCCGAAATATACACCGGCGCCTGGGAACGGGCCAGTTTCTGAATGCTGGCGATCAGATGCTGAATGGCTTTGGACTGGCCAATAATCGGACACTCGGCCGGCAGCGGCATGGGGGGCAGTTGGCTGGACTGGATCGCGCTGCTGACCAGTTTGCGCAGTGCAGTCAGATCGACGGGCTTGGACACAAAGTCAAAGGCGCCGGCTTTCATGGACTCAATGGCAGTATCAATACTGCCGTGGGCCGTAATCACCGCGACCGGCAACCGGGGATATTCCTGCTGAATGAATTCCACCAGCTCCAGACCGTTCCCGTCGGGTAGGCGCATGTCTGTCAGGCATAGGTCGTACTGGGACTGTGCCAGGCGCTCCTTGGCCAACGTCAGGTTCTCCACGCAGTCGGCCTCAATGCCCATCCGCCCGAGGGTGATATTCAGCAGCTCGCGGATATCGGGCTCGTCATCAATAACCAGAACGCGTTGATTACTCATAGAAAACCTGTGTCAGAGAGTCTGTCGGTGTCGGCCATTAAAGTGCCCGGTCCGGGTGTGCCAACTGAATGTGGAATGCACTGAGTCCATCGGACGTGCGTTCATAGTGTATTAAAGCCTGATTGGCTTCGCAAAGCTCCTTGCAGATGAACAGTCCGAGGCCCGAGCCGGTGCTTTCCGTAGTAAAAAACGGCTCGAAAATATGCCTGCGACGCTCCTCATCAATACCCTCCCCCCAGTCAATGACTCTGATGAAAGGCTGCTGGTTACGCGCTTCTATGCCCGCCTCAATCCTGACCCGGCGCTCTCCCGTAATGGCCTCACTGTAGCGCAAGCCATTGTCGCACAGGTTGGTCAGCACCTGATGGAGCTGACCCGTGTCAAACTTGGCTCCAATGTCAGCACGATCAAGAGATAATTCAAGTGTGCACGGATTGGGCTGGCCGGAGCGGAATTCTTCCGTAAAGTGCTGGAGCCAATCGTTCAGTATGACCTGCTCGGGCCGCGCATTGCGGCGGCGCGAAAGCTGAAGAACATTCTCGATGATCTGGTTCACCCGCTTGCTGTGATTATCGATGATCTGAAGCAGGCGCTGGTCGCCGCCGGTGAGCTGATCCGATTCGCTGAGCAGTTGGCTGGCGTGGCTGATGGCGCCGAGGGGGTTGCGTACCTCGTGGGCGATGCTGGCGGTCAATCGGCCCAGGGAAGCGAGCTTGAGCTGCTGAGCCTGCTGGGCAATCAGGCGGTTGTCTTCGACAAAGACCAGGGTCTCTGAGGCGGTGCTCGGATCCAGCGCCGCGAAGTTGATTTTCAGTTCGTTATTGGACGACTGATCCGTGGCCACTACCGATGAAGTGCGACTGTCGGTTTGCCACTGATCAAACTGATTTTTGAGCAGGGGAATGTCATCGAGCGTTCCGGGTGTTTCGCGCACGCCCAGCAGCTCGGCGGCAGAGCGGTTGATCAATTCAACGGACTGGTTCCCCCCCAGAACAACGATGCCGGTCCGCATGCGCTCCACAATCAACTGAGCCAGGCGTTGCAGGTGCTGTGCCTGCCGGGCCTGGGCCAGTGCCTCCTGACTGCTGGTGCGGATCTTCCGAGCCAGATATTGGAAGGTGAGGGCCGTGGTGAAGAGCAGGGCGCCCAGGGTGCCGGCGGAGAACAGGGTACGGTTGTCGATCGACAGCAACCACAGCCGGGTGATGCTCTCGCCCACCACGGCGATGCTGGCCAGGGCCGCCAGCAGAATCGCCAACTGCGCGGGCAGCAGCATGCCGCCAGCCGCCACGACCACCAACTGCAGGTAACCCAGGCCGCTCAAGGCGCCGCCACTGGCATACATCATCAGCGCAATGGCCGCCACGTCCAGAACCAGAAGCACAAAACTCTGCTGATTGGAGGGCAGAAACTTCACCCGCCATAGCAGGCCCAGGGTGATGATGTTGATGCTGGTATAGATGATTGAGGTATAGAGAAAGACGTCCGGGTGGTCGTTGCCGAGAATATTGGGCGCAATGTTGCCCTGAAACATCAACAGCAACAGGCTGCCCAGTAGCGTGCGATAGTAGGTGTATACCCTCAGCAGGTCGTAATTGCTGTAGCTGGATACGCGGGCCATGACAGGGTTGTCGTTGACGGGCATGGGGGACAGAGTACCTTGGCTGTGAGTCTGACCGATCGGGGTCGGATATTATCGCTTTGCGTCGAATCCGCAATTGGCGGACAATACGCGTCGTTTTCCCGCAGTTTATCAGGATGCAGGCCCCTTTATGTCAAGTTTGAGTATCGCAATGGCCCAGATCAACCCGCTGGTCGGGGATATCCCCGGCAATGCCGAGCGGATTCTGGAGCAGGCCCGTCGGGCGGAGGCCCAGGGGGCGGATGTCATCGTCTTTCCGGAGCTGACCCTGTCGGGCTATCCGCCGGAGGACCTGCTGTTGCGTCCGAGTCTCGCGCTGCGGATTGATCGCGCTCTGGACCAACTCAAGCAGGCAGACCTGGGTATTGTGCTGGTGCTCGGGTACCCCAAGGTGGTGGCGGGCCGGGTGTTCAATATGGCCGGCGTGGTTGCTCGTGGGCAGTTGGTGTGCGAGTACGCCAAACAGTGCCTGCCGAATTACCAAGTGTTCGATGAGGTGCGCTACTTTGTGCCGGGTGATAGCGCCTGTGTCTTTGACCTCAAGGGCGTGCCGACGGCGCTGACCATCTGTGAGGATATCTGGCAGCCCGGACCGGTGGAACAGGCCCGGGACGCTGGCGCCAAATTGATGCTGAATCTGAATGCCTCGCCCTTCCACAAAGGCAAGCCGCGTGAGCGGGAGCAGTTGCTGGCCGAGCGCGCGCGGCAAGGGCATATGCCCATCGTTTATGTCAATCAGGTGGGCGGCCAGGACGAGCTGGTATTCGACGGCGGCTCGGTGGCGGTGAACGCCCAGGGCGACCTGTGCCGGCGCCTGCCCGCCTGGCAGGAGTCGCTGGAACTATTGCAGGCCAACTGGCACGATGGATCGGTTCATATGGCCCATCAGGCGTTGGCCCCCCAACAGCAGGACCTGGACTCCGTGTATCAGGCGCTGGTGACGGGTACACGGGATTATGTGAACAAGAATGGTTTCAAAGGCGTGGTGTTGGGCCTTTCCGGCGGCATCGACTCGGCCCTGACGCTGGCCATCGCCGTGGATGCGTTGGGTCCGGAGCGGGTAACGGCGATCATGATGCCGTTTCGATACACCTCGGAACTGAGTCAGACCGACGCCGCCGAACAGGCCCGCCGCATGGGCGTGCGTTACCACTCACTGAGTATCGAGCCCATGTACGAGGCCTTTATGGCGACCCTGGATCCCGTCTTCGAGGGGGCCAAACGGGATACCACCGAGGAGAACCTGCAGGCCCGCTGTCGAGGCGTCCTGCTGATGGCCTGGTCCAACAAACGGGGCGACTTGGTGCTGACCACGGGCAACAAAAGTGAGCTCGCGGTCGGTTACTCCACCCTGTACGGCGATATGGCCGGCGGGTTCGATGCGCTCAAAGACGTTCCCAAAACCCTGGTGTTTGAGCTGTCCAGGCACCGCAACGAACAGGGCGAAGTGATTCCCCCGTCCGTCATTACCCGCCCACCGTCCGCCGAGTTGGCGCCGGATCAGAAAGATGAGGACAGCCTGCCGCCTTACGAGGTGCTGGATCAGATACTGGCGTTGTATGTGGAACAGGATTGCAGTGCGGAAGCCATTATTGCCCGGGGCTTTGCGCGGGAAGATGTCGAGCGCGTGGTCCGACTGGTGGACATCAATGAATACAAGCGCCGCCAAGCCCCGATTGGCGTGCGCATCACCCAGCGTGGCTTCGGCCGCGATCGGCGTTATCCGATAACGTCGGGATGGAAGCTGGGGGAGTAAGAAAACTGACGGTAAGAGCGAACGCTTTCTCGTAGGTCGGGTTAGCGCCCAGCGCGTAACCCGACACGGTCACACCAAAGCAGCCATCAAACCCCTGAAGGCGGCTGCGGCGCGTCCTGATATTCCGGATTATAAAGCTCCCGGGTATCAAAGCCCGGTGGCTCACTCTTGTCGAACAAGCCAAAGGTGATCAGGCTCAGCCAGCTGCGATCGCCCTCATCCGAACTGTACTGGAAATCAAAAGAACCATCGTCGTTCAGCGCCGGGTGGTCCGGGTAGTTCAGCTTGAGGATATCCAGCATCTGGGCGGACAACTCCGGCATATCCAGCAGCTCGTAGCCCTGCACCATCACTGCCAGTGCATCGGGAACGGCAGGGGTGGTATCAAAGTTTTCCAGTACGTAGCGCCCACGGTTGGTGGCTGCGACATAGGCGCCGCGTTTGAAGTAGTAGTTGGCCACGTGAATTTCGTAGCGGGCCAGCAGGTTGCGCAGGTACAGCATGCGGCGCTTGGCGTCCGAGGCGTAAATGCTGTCCGGGAAGCGGGTGAGGAGCTGGGCGAAGTGGTCCAGGGAGTCCCGTGCGGCGCCGGGGTCGCGCTGGGTGAGGTCCGTCGGCAGCACCCGCTCGAACATGCCACGACCCTCGGTAAAGGAGCTGAGCCCTTTCATATAATAGGCGTAATCCACATTGCGGTGCTGGGGGTGAAGACGGATGAATCGGTCGGCCGTGGCCGATACCATATCGGCGTCGCCGGAGCGGTAGTAGGCGTAAATCAGCTCCAGCTGGGCCTGCTCGGCATAGGTGCCAAACGGGAAGTTCTCTTCCAGTGATTGCAGGTTGCTGATGGCGGTTTCCCACTGACTGCGGCGCATTTGCGCCTGCGCGGCCTCGTAAAGGTCGGCCTCACTGGTATACTCTGGCTCGCGATCGGTATTGGAGCAGGCGGTAATCAGCGCCAACAGGCCGCCGAGCAGTAGGAGTTGCAGGACTCGCATAGGATTCAAAACTCGTTCACGATTCAAAAGTCAGTGGGCTCCGTACCGGCCCACTGGAGCAGCGGGCTATTAAAACACAGAGCGTGCGTATACCAAAGCGCCCCGGTGGGGCCGCGCACTCTCGCACTCGATAGAGGTAATCACGCCCCATGGCGGATCAATTGCAACAGAGCACCCGCGTGCCCCCGGATATGGCCGGCATGCGCTTCGACCAGGTCGCCTCCGGGTTGTTCCCTGAATTCTCACGGGCCCGGCTCCAATCCTGGATAAAGGACGGCCAACTGACCCTGGACGGACGTATTGCCAAGCCCAAGGAGCGCCTGCTGGGCGGGGAGACCCTGCGCCTGGAGGCGGAGCTCGAAGCGCAGGGAGAATGGGAGCCCGAGGCCATCGACCTGAACATTGTTTATGAAGACGACGACCTGCTGGTGATCAACAAGCCCGCCGGTCTGGTGGTGCACCCGGCGGCGGGCAATCACACCGGGACCCTGCTGAACGCGCTTCTGCATCACTGCCCGGCCCTGGAGGGGGTGCCCCGGGCGGGCATCGTGCATCGTCTGGATAAGGACACCACGGGCCTGATGGTGGTGGCCAAGACACTGTCGGCCCATACCGACCTGGTAGAGCAGTTGCAGGAGCGCATTGTCAGTCGCGAATACGAGGCGGTGGCCATTGGCACCATGACCGGTGGTGGTACCGTGGATGCGCCCATTGGTCGCCACCCGCGCCAGCGCAAACTGATGGCCGTTCTGGAACGTGGCGGCAAGCGGGCCGTAACCCACTATCGGCTGCTGGAGCGTTTTGCGGCCCACACCCATATTCGGGTCAAACTGGAAACCGGCCGTACCCACCAGATCCGGGTGCATATGGCGCATATCCGCCACCCACTGGTGGGTGATGCCACTTATGCAGGGCGTTTCAAAATTCCCAAGGGCGCCAGCGACGAGCTGATTCACGAGCTGAAAAGCTTCCCCCGCCAGGCGCTGCACGCGGCCCGGCTTGGGCTGGAGCACCCCGGTACGGGGGAGTATCGTGAGTGGACCGCGCCCTTGCCCGACGACTTCCAATCTTTGCTGGCCGCGCTTCGGGCCGGCTGAGTCAATCACCGGAGACTGCTATGTCCGAGCTTGAGTTTATCCGCCCTGACTGGCCCGCCCCGGAGCGAGTGCGGGCCGCCATTACCACCCGCCAGGGGGGCGTGAGCGAGGGCCCCTACGCTCAGTTCAACCTGGCATTGCACGTGGGGGACGACGCCTCGGCGGTGCAGCGCAACCGTGCTCTGCTGCAGGCGGAGCTCGGGCTGGAGCGCGAACCTCAATGGCTGGAGCAGATTCATGGCACGGCGGTGGTCGAGGCGCAGGACGATGGCCGGGTTTTGACCGCCGATGGCTGTCATACGAAACAGCCCGGACTGGCCTGCGCGGTGCTGACCGCGGATTGTCTGCCGGTGCTGCTGTGCAATCAGCAGGGCACGCGAGTGGCGGCGGTGCATGCCGGCTGGCGGGGCTTGGCCCAGGGGGTGCTGGCAGCGGCGGTGGCACGTTTCAGTGAACCCTCGGCGCAGTTGCTGGCCTACCTCGGTCCCGCGCTGTCTCAGCCCCACTTTGAGGTGGGGGTGGAGGTGCTGGAGGCGTTTTTTGAACAGGCGCGCAACGAAGCCCACAATGAGGCCATTGCACAGGCCTTCCAGCCCGGTCAGAAGCCGATGCATTTTCAGGGCGATTTGTATGTTCTGGCTCGCGCCGAGCTTGAGGCTCTGGGGGTGACCGCCGTTTACGGCGGTGATTTCTGCACCTACCGCGACCGCGAGCGATTTTATTCTTATCGCCGGGATCGCGACACCGGCCGGATGGCCAGCTTGATCTGGATCAACCCCTGACACAAAGCGCGGCCTCGCGCCTTGCTTTTTCGGGGTGTGCCCCCATTCTTTTAACCATACTTGGTTATCAGTAATGACTATTCTTGAGGCACACCCATGCGCATTGATCGATTGACCAACCAGCTGCAAACCGCGTTGTCTGACGCTCAGTCCCTGGCAGTGGGCCGGGATCATAGCCAGCTGGAATCCTACCACCTGCTCCAGGCGCTTCTGGATCAACAGGGCGGCACGGCTCGCTCACTCCTGGCGCAATCCGGCTTCAATATGACCGGCCTGCGCAATGAGCTGGCCAAGCAACTGGAGAACCTGGCCAAAGTGCAGAATCCGACCGGCGATGTGGGTATGTCCCAGGAGCTCGGCCGCCTGCTCAATCTGGCCGATCGTCGCGCCCAGAAAGCTGGTGACAAATTTGTCTCCAGCGAGTCGGTCCTTTTGGCCGCCATGCTTGATGGCGAGAGCCAGTTGGGCAAACTGCTCAAACAGTTTGGTGACGCCACCAGCCTGGAGCAGACTGTAGAGAAAGTCCGCGGCGGTGAAACCGTGGACGATGCCGACGCCGAGGGCAATCGCCAGGCGCTGGAAAAATACACCTTGGATCTCACCGCCCGGGCCGAAGCCGGGAAGCTGGATCCGGTGATTGGCCGGGACGATGAAATTCGCCGGACCATCCAGGTCCTGCAGCGCCGTACCAAAAACAACCCGGTACTGATTGGTGAGCCCGGTGTCGGTAAAACCGCCATCGTGGAAGGGCTCGCCCAGCGGATCGTCAACGGTGAGGTGCCCGAAGGCCTGAAAAACAAACGTCTCCTGTCGCTGGATCTGGGGAGCCTGCTGGCCGGTGCCAAATTCCGTGGCGAGTTTGAAGAGCGACTGAAGTCCGTGCTCAAAGAGCTGGCCCGGGAAGAGGGGCAGGTCATTCTGTTTGTCGACGAGTTGCACACCATGGTGGGAGCCGGTAAGGCCGAAGGCGCCATGGATGCGGGCAATATGCTCAAACCGGCACTCGCCCGCGGCGAACTGCACTGCGTTGGGGCGACCACGCTGAATGAGTATCGCCAGTACATCGAAAAAGATGCCGCACTGGAGCGTCGCTTCCAGAAAGTGCTGGTGGACGAGCCGAGTGAGGCCGATACCATCGCCATTCTGCGGGGCCTGAAAGAGCGCTACGAAGTCCACCACGGGGTAGACATTACCGACTCGGCCATTATCGCCGCCGCCAAACTGTCCCAGCGTTACATCACCGATCGGCAATTGCCGGATAAGGCCATTGACCTGATCGACGAGGCGGCCAGTCGCATCCGGATGGAGATTGATTCCAAGCCGGAGGAGATGGACCGGTTGGAGCGGCGTCTCATCCAGCTCAAAATTGAGCGCGAGGCGGTCAAAAAGGACGAAGACGAGGCGAGTAAAAAACACCTGGAAAAAATTGAGTCGGATATCGACCGGCTCGAGCGTGAGTACGCGGATCTCGACGAAGTCTGGCGGGCGGAAAAAGCTGCACTGCAGGGCTCCCATGAGATCAAGAGCAACCTGGAGCAGGCCCGGCTGGACATGGAGGCGGCGCGCCGTGCGGGCGATCTCGCCCGCATGTCGGAACTGCAGTATGGCGTCATTCCAGAGCTGGAAAAGCAGCTGGATATGGCCAGCCAGGTAGAAATGATGGAAATGAAACTGCTTCGCAATCGGGTGACCGATGAGGAGATTGCGGAAGTGGTCTCCAAGTGGACCGGTATTCCGGTTTCCAAGATGCTTGAGGGCGAACGGGACAAGTTGATCCGGATGGAGGATGCCCTACACCAGCGGGTGATCGGTCAGCACGAAGCAGTGGTCGCCGTGGCCAATGCGGTGCGTCGTTCCCGGGCCGGCCTGTCGGACCCGAACCGCCCCAACGGCTCTTTCCTGTTCCTCGGGCCAACCGGGGTGGGTAAAACCGAGCTGTGTAAGTCCCTGGCGGAGTTCCTGTTCGACAGCCAGGAAGCCATGGTGCGCATCGACATGTCCGAGTTCATGGAGAAGCACTCCGTGGCTCGCCTGATCGGTGCACCCCCTGGCTATGTCGGCTACGAAGAGGGCGGTTATCTCACAGAAGCGGTGCGCCGTCGTCCTTACTCGGTGCTGTTATTGGATGAGGTGGAAAAAGCCCACCCGGATGTGTTCAACATCCTGTTGCAGGTGCTGGAAGATGGCCGACTCACCGATGGCCAGGGCCGGACCGTGGACTTCCGCAATACCGTGATCGTGATGACCTCCAACCTCGGTTCGGATCGCATTCAGGACCTGGCGGAAGATCGCTCTTACGACACCGTGAGCTTCGACGAAGAGAAAACCGGAGACTCCCTGGGCAATGAAAACCGCTATGCGGCGATGAAAGACGCGGTCATGGAGGTGGTGGGACGTCACTTCCGGCCGGAGTTCATCAACCGGGTAGACGAAGTGGTGGTGTTCCATCCGCTGGGTCGAGAGCAGATTCGCGGCATTGCCGATATTCAGCTCAGCTTGCTGCGCAAGCGTCTGGCGGAGCGAGATCTGACCTTGAGCTTGGACGATGCGGTGATGGATAAACTGGCCGAATCCGGGTTCGATCCGGTCTACGGCGCCCGGCCACTCAAGCGAGCGATCCAGCAGCAGATCGAAAACCCGCTGGCCCAGGATATTCTTCAGGGGCGTTTTGTGCCCGGGGACAACATCCACGCGGTGCTCAAGGGCGACCGCTTGAGCTTCGAGAAGCGCGCGCTCCACTGAGTGCGCGCTCGGAGTTGCTTCAGCAGGCTCGGTCCATAATCTGGCGGGCGATTTCCGCCCGTTCGGACAGTTCCTCCTCGCCCAGGTAACGCCGACTGCCGTCCTCGGTCTCTACGGCAATCCGGCCTCCCCGCTCCAGGGTTTCCAGGTTCTGACGGGCCCGTTGGCAGGCCTCGTCCAGCTCCTGTTGCGAGGGTTGCCCGGCATTGCTGGCTGCCGATTGTGGTTCCGGCTGCTCGGGTTCGGGGCGTGGATACTGGCTGGAGTAATCCACCGGTTCGCTGTGGCCTGTCTGGGTGCGCAGAGTTTCCGATGGACGCCCCTTGGGCGGATGAGACGTAAAATGCGTTACTCCCTCATCATCGACCCAGCGGTAAACCTGATCGGCCAGCCCCGTCAGTGGGGTGGCGCAGAGCGTGATGGCCAGCACGGCCAGAAGCGGGTGTTTCATGTTGGGCTCCCTTCGTTGGCGGGCGGCGGTAGTGGGCCGGTAAAAGCCATCCTGCGCTCATGGCCTCGCGCCGCATGTATCATGGATACACTATAGCCCGGAGGGACCCGTCGAGAAAGGTGTGTCCCGCGCCAGAGGCCGAACTTGTCCCCGATTTGTGAACTTATCGCCCAAGTCCCTGTTTACTCTTGACTTTCCGGAGCATTTTCCGAACAATAGCAAGTTCGCACGATGGCGTGTAGAGCCAGCCGACAACCTCGGTGCCGTACTCTACACCGGAGGCCGACCCGGCCCCCGAACCATCCGCAGCCGCGAAGGCGCGTTAACCTACGCCGCCTGCCCAGAGCCAGCCCGCAATTGCTACCCGCGCGGGAGGTTGGGGAATCCCAAGACTGACTCGATTCAGAGAAACACAGCTCCCGATCCGAAGGGCGGGCAGGCCGTGGCTTCGTGGTTTGTGGTTGTTGCGACCCCTGAGTTCATACATTCATGGTTATTTGAGAGGTTACCCAGTGGAAATGCTATCAGGCGGAGATATGCTGATTCGCTCCCTGCGGGACGAAGGCGTAAAGCACGTGTTCGGTTACCCGGGCGGTGCGGCCCTGCATATTTACGATGCCATATTTCGGCAGAAAGACGTCAAGCACATCCTGGTCCGTCACGAGCAGGCGGCCACCCACGCGGCGGACGCCTATGCGCGTGCGACCGGTCAGGTGGGCACAGTGCTGGTGACGTCCGGCCCCGGTGCGACCAATGCCATTACCGGTATTGCCACCGCCTATATGGACTCGATTCCGATGGTGGTCATTTCCGGTCAGGTGGTCTCTGAGCGCATTGGTGAAGATGCGTTTCAGGAAACGGACATGGTGGGTGTGTCCCGGCCGATCGTAAAGCACAGCTTTATGGTCAAGCATCCGAGCGAGATTCCGGAAATCGTCAAAAAGGCTTACTACATTGCCTCAACCGGTCGTCCCGGCCCCGTGGTCATTGATATCCCCAAAGATATCACGGCGCCCGGTGAGACCTTCCCCTACGAGTACCCGGAAAAGGTCAAGATCCGCTCCTACAATCCGGCCACTCGCGGGCACACCGGGCAGATTCGCAAAGCCGTCCAATTGCTGCTGGAATCCAAGCGTCCGGTCATTTATGCCGGTGGTGGTGTTATTCAGGGTAATGGTTCCGATTTGCTGACCGATCTGGCCAAACGCCTGAACTTCCCGGTCACCAATACCCTGATGGGGCTGGGGGCCTACCCGGGTTCCGACCGCCAGTTCCTGGGTATGCTGGGCATGCACGGCACCTTTGAAGCCAATACCGCCATGCATCACAGCGATGTCATTCTCGCCGTGGGCGCACGCTTTGACGACCGGGTAACCAACACCGTCAGCAAGTTCTGCCCCAATGCCAAGATCATCCACATTGATGTGGATCCGGCCTCCATTTCCAAAACGGTTGCCGCCGATGTGCCTATCGTTGGATCGGTGGAGAGCGTGCTGACCGAAATGCTGGCCATGGTCAAAGAGAGCAAAGAACTGCCGGACGCCGATGCGATCAAGGCCTGGTGGAAACAGATTGATGAGTGGCGTACCCGTCACGGTCTGTATACCGCGCCGCGCTATAATACTGACGGCGACAAGATCATGCCTCAGGATGTGATCAAGGCACTGTACGAAGTGACCGGGGGCGATGCCTATGTCACCTCTGACGTAGGTCAGCACCAGATGTTTGCCGCCCAGTACTATCTGTTCGACAAGCCGCGTCGCTGGATCAACTCCGGCGGCCTGGGCACCATGGGCTTCGGCCTGCCGGCGGCCATGGGCGTACAGATGGCGCACCGCGATGCGGTGGTCGCCTGCGTGACCGGGGAAGGCAGCATACAGATGTGCATCCAGGAACTGGCGACCTGTACCCAGTATCACCTGCCGGTGAAAATCATCTGCCTGAATAACCATGCCCTGGGTATGGTCAAGCAGTGGCAGGATATGCAGTACGAAAGCCGCTACTCCGAATCATTGTACGAGGAGACTCTGCCGGATTTCGTCAAGCTGATGGAATCCTACGGGCATGTCGGCATCCGCGTGGAGCGCAAAGAAGACCTCAAAGCCAAAATGGAAGAGTGTTTCGCCATGAAAGACCGGGTGGTGTTTATGGATATCCAGGTTGACCCAAGCGAACACGTATACCCCATGCACGTTGCCCCCAATGGGTCCATGCGCGACATGTGGCTGAGCAAGACGGAGCGTACCTGACATGAAACGTATTATTTCGGTATTGATTGAAAACGCCCCGGGCGCACTGTCCCGGGTGGTCGGGCTGTTTTCCCAGCGCGGCTACAACATTGAAACCCTGACGGTGGCCCCCACCGAAGACGAGACCCTGTCTCGCCTGACGTTGACCACCATTGGGGATGATCACAAGATTGAGCAGATCACCAAGCACCTGAACAAGCTGATCGATGTGGTCAAACTGGTGGATCTGACCGAAGGCGCCCACATTGAGCGTGAGCTGATGCTGGTCAAAGTCAAAGCCTCCGGTGCCCAGCGTGCAGAAGTGAAGCGCTGTGTAGACATCTTCCGTGGCCAGATCGTGGATGTCACCAGCTCGCTGTACGTCATCCAGATCACCGGCACCAGCGACAAACTGGACGCCTTCTTTCAGGCCGTGGGCGAAGCGTCCATTCTGGAAGTGGTGCGCTCTGGTGTGTCGGGTATCTCCCGCGGTGAAAAAGTACTGAGTCTGTAGCCTCGATTGGCGCCAGGGAGGGTGCCGGATCAAAGTGCTGTGACGCGGTATTGACGGCTTTCGTTATAAACTCCCTCCCTTTTTAGACCAAATCGTACCGAAAAAAATACCCACCCCTTCTTTTTTTGGTTGCCACCAAAAAGTATTTGGGCTAGGCTATTTGTAATCGGTTACAGATCCTAATAGCTTCCTGCTCTCTCAGGGAGCTTATTTTTGCCTTCAGTTTGGAACCGGTTACAGAGAATAAAGGGGGCTCCCGACTATAAAGAAACCCTGAGTTGTGGCGTCATCGGCCCACTCACCGGCTCGGAATCACTCCGAAGGCGACCGGCTTTCGCCCAGTCAATAACGTTAATAAAAGTAATAAGAGGAATCTCAGCATGATCAAACGCAGAGGGTATGGTTCGCAGAAAACCGCTTTGGCATTGGCCATCGGCTGCGCACTGAGTAGTGTGGGGTTGCAGGCCCAAGAGCAAACCGGTGGTGACGAGGAAAGTGGCCATCTCGAAGAGGTCATCGTGCGCGGCGTACGGGCTTCTCAGTCCATGGCCATTGATATCAAGCGCGACTCTGATCGTATTGTCGACTCCATTGTTGCGGAAGACATTGGCCGCCTTCCCGATACCACCATTACCGATTCACTTCAGCGGGTGACAGGGGTGCAGATCACCCGAGAAGCCAATGAGGGCACCAGTCTGAACATTCGTGGTATGCCTCAGGTGTTGACCACGCTCAATGGAGAACAGTTTCTCAGTCCTCAATCCATTACCGGCGTTCAGCCGGACTACTCTGACATCCCTGCCGGCCTGATGAGCGGCGTAGACGTGTACAAATCTCAAAGTGCTTCCATGCTCTCGGGCGGGGTATCTGGGGTGGTTGATCTGAGAACCTTCAAGCCCCTGGCGCTGGATGAAGGGTGGACCAGTCGTCTGCGCCTGGAGGCGGCCCAGGGTCAGCGCTCCAAAAACGAAATGAAAGCCGATGGCACGGAAGGCACCCGCGACCCGGACCACAGTGCCAGCGTCATGGTGGGCTACAACTTTGATAATCGACTGGCCATTTACGCCAACCTCAATCACTCGATTTCCAACGCGGCCAACTACTCCATCTGGAATGGCCATCGTCTGGGCTTTCTGGAGTCTCAGGGGGGGGCACCGCTACCCGTGGGCCCAGACCCGGTAAACAATGCCCCGGATTTGGCGGGCACCGGTAATCCGAACGATTGGTACATTGTCCCCGACCGTTACAGTGCCAATAGTCAATTCATGGAGCGTGAGCGCACGGGCGGCACCGTCAGCGCGGAGTGGGAGCTCAACGATAATTTTACTCTCAAGGGTGATGTGTTCTACACCCGTATGGACCGATACGATCGAGGGGTCAGCGCCGGCTTTAACGGTGGTAGTACTCCGCAGTCGTTTGAGGTCAATGGTGAGCCTGGTGTCTTTAGCGAGAATGTGTACAACGTCGTGCAGGACTCACCCCGCACTCAGGTTGAATACGGAGCCACCATTGGGGTGCCGGACGGCGCCGGTAATACTGTCAATCATGACTTGTATTACGTCACCGTGGCGGATGTCTGGGCGGCGGACTTCCAGACCCGCTCGGATAACGACATAGAAAAAACCGCTGCCATCAACACCAACCTGGAATTGAACTACACCAATCACGACAACCTGATCGCCAGTGTGCGTTATGTCCACGGTGAAGCAGAGAGTCAGACCCGCGAAGCGACGTTCCAACAGGGGACTCCGGCGTGGCTCTGGGTTGATGAGGATGGTGAAGATGGTAAGGACCCGGTGGAAGGTTATCGCGTGACAGTGGATTATCGACCGGATTATCCCGAGTTCCACTATCAAGGGCCCAGTTTGGCCGATCCGGCGGTTCTCGATCAGTATCAAGGGTTCGCTCAAGGGAGCAATCTTGAGGCGGAGTTGGATGTCGTGCGTGCGGATGTAAACTTGCGTCTGGATTGGGGACTGGTCGAGTCCATTGATGTTGGCTTGCGTCACGGGATTCGGGAGGCACGCAGCGACCGATTCGAATATGTGACTGCTACCGGACGGTATACCGATTGGGAAGATCCGCGGGTTCCCGCGGATCTGCGCTACAAGCTGCTTCCGGGTAACCTAGTGTGGCAACGCTACCCCGACTGGCGCAAGTTCGATTTTTCGGAAACCAATATCAACCTGGTCGAGGTCGGTGGTCTACAGGACAATGGGTTTAGCGGTGACGACACCGTCGTCTTTACCGATTTTGGCCCCATTGGTGGGTTTGAAGACGGCGTAGCGGCTCTGAACCCCGACGCCTGGGACAGCCCCTATGACTTTATGACACGTCTGTACGGCGAGGTGCGGGCCGTGGAAAACCCCGGCTACAGCTACGACGTGGAAGAGGCCAGTACTTCCGCTCACGTACAGGTGAATTTCGAGAATTTCGATCAGGGACTCTTCGGTATCCCCTACTCAGGCAATGTCGGGGTGAAAGTGGTTCAGACCGATCGGACGGTCATCCGAAATGATGTGCCGGAAGTTCTCGATATGTTCAATTCCATCGGCTATGACGACTGGCAGAAGCTTGCGTTTGTTTACGGCACGCAAACCGATGAAGTGGACTTCACCGATGTGTTGCCTTCAGTCAACTTCAACCTGTTTCCCACAGACGATGTCACCGTTCGTTTCGGCTTTGCTGAGACTATGACCCGAAATGATCTGGATAACGTCGGCGCCAGCTTGAACCTCTGGTACCAGCGCTGCCCTAAAACCGATGAAAACGGTGAGCCGGTCATGGTGGTTGGTCCCTCCGGTCCGGTACAGGATGATGTCGGTTGTGTTGGAGGAGGTGAAGATCAGGGGCGTCCGGATATCGAGCCCTGGCGGGCCCGGGTCTATAACACGGCGGCAGAGTGGTACTTCGCCGAGAACTCCATCTTGGGTGCCAGCCTGTTCCTGATTGACGTGGAAACCGCCGTAGAGCCGGGCCAGGAACAGCGCTCCTTCCGAGACCTTGATGGAATCGACCGCGGTCGCCGCGCCAATATCTGGACCACGCGAAACACCGGTGCCTCGGATTTATACGGGCTGGAGGTGGGCTATAAGCAGCCGTTCACTTTCTTGCCCGGGGAGTACCTCAGTGCGACGGGCATCGAAGCGAACTACACCTACTCGCAAAGCGAGTCCCAATACTCGGATCTGGAAGGGAACAAGTTTCCGCTGCCCTCTAACTCCGAGCATCAGGCCAACCTGATTCTGTGGTACGACAAAGGGGGGCTCAATGTTCGCGCGGCCTACAACTGGCGAAGCGAAGAGTACATGGAGCGGTTCGAAGTCAATACTACCGCTGCGGTCATGGAAATGGGGCAGTGGCTTGAGCCAACCGGTTACCTCGACCTGTCCGTCAATTACTGGATCAACGACAACATAAGCCTATACCTGAACGGCACCAATCTGACCAGTGAAAGCCGCCACAGCTATGGCCAGTGGGACAATCATTTCCGTTCGCTGTGGGTTCAGGAGCGCCGCTATGCAGCCGGCGTCAGCCTCTCGTTCTAACGATCGCGCTGACATCAATTAAGGCTTAACCGACTAAGAATAATTTCGGAGTTCATTATGAAAAAACAAATTGGTTATATAGCGCTGCTCGCCTGTGCCTTCGGCCTGCAAGCCTGCGGCGGCAGCATGTTGGACACCCCGGATTCAGAAAAGCACAAGCTGATACCGGAACCTGTTCAAGGAGATGAGGGGCGCCCGCGTCCTTCGGAGAATGCGCCGGTCTTGTCATCCGATGGCTCTCAGTTGCTCGATGCCACCGGTGAATCAGTGCTTTTGCGCGGTGTAAACCTGCAATACGGCGATAACCCCTTGGAGCGAATCAATGGTATTACCTCGATTCAGGAGGTGGGCTCTAATGTGGTGCGCTTACAACTCCGCTCTGACACCACGGCGGATGAGCTCGAGGCGGCGCTGCTCACTGCGGTCGATGCTGGCCTCTTGGCAATAGTGACCTATTGGGAGCCCGAGGTTGCATGTGCCGCCGATGATGAAGCTCTGTTTGGGGCGGTGAACGACCTGTGGCTGAGCGAGTGGGTTCCGGTGCTGGTGCAAGACCGCTTCCAGCCCCACGTTATGCTCAATCTGGCGAGCAAGTGGGGACCGACCGGCATTTTCAATTCGTACAGTCAGGGGTATCGGATCTACATTGACAATTACAAAGCCGTCATCCGGCAGATGCGCCGGGCCGGATTCCGCAACCCGATCGTGATTGATGCGCCCGGCTGTGGCCAGGATTACCATGCCTTCCTTGGTAATCGGGGGCGGGAGCTGTTGGCCGCAGATGATGAGGAAAATATTGTTCTTTCTGTGCATGCTTTCGGATCGCGCTGGCGTGACCGGGACGATATGGCGTCGGCGATGGAGCTATTGAAGGGCGAGCGTATACCGGTCGTTGTCAGTGAATTCGGTGACGCCAATGCGGAAGAGGACGCTATCCGCCACCAGGACTTGATGGTCCTGGCTGCCGGAGATAAAGCAGCTCAGTTGCCCATCGATTGGCAGACGCCAGACGACAAAGCCGGTTATCTGGCAGTGCTGCCGGAGTCGGTGAGTGTGCTTGGCCGGGAAGTGAGTATGGAGGTCTATCTGGATGAGGACTACATGCAGGCCGCAGAAGGCGAGGGCGTCATGGGACTTCAGATGTACCTCCGGGATAGTGAAGGGCGCTACGCCAACCTGGGGTGGAACTCAGCCGATAGCCTGCAGGCCAACCGCTGGTCAAGCCTGAAAAAAGTTGTTCAGGACGATAGCTCCTTTGGCTGGGCGGAAGACGGCTTTGATGCCTCCAGTGTCATCAAAATCGGGCTGGAGTTGGTGGCCAATGGTAAGAATCCCGAGGTGAATGGCGAGCTTCGCATTGACAACATCAAAGTTATCGAGGCGTCAGTCCCGGAATTGCTGCGGGAATGGACCTTCGATGATGGTGTTGCCGACTGGGCGCCAGCGTCCTGGGAGGATCCGCAAACTGGCGTTTCAGAAGTGGATGGTGCTCTTGCTCTCACCCGGGAAGCTGGGGACGGTGAAGTGCTGGCGCTATCAGGTGCTATGGACGGGGTCAGTTACTCGGGGCAGGTCGAAATTACCCTCGACGTATTGGTGCCAGCGGCTTACGGCGATGCCAGTCAGGAGCTTTACTTCACTGTCCTGTCCAATACCGCGGGCTGGCAGACGGCAAACTATCTGGGAGCCGGCGATGTGACGTTCGGCGAGTGGACTACTCTCACCTTTGAGGCAGAGTGGGCGGGTGGCTCAGACCTTGGGATCCAGATGGGTAACTTGAATGGCAGTGTTGAGCCGATTCTGTTCGATAACATCACAGTGCTTGGGTTGCCTGAAGAGCAGGTTGCCTTCGAGTGGGGTACCCAGTATCAGTCTGATTTCACCGAAGGAACCGATGGCTGGGCGGTGCTCGGTTGGCATACTCTGCCGGTCAGTGTGTCGGCGGAAGATGGTGCTCTGGTCATGTCACCGCGCCCCTCTGAGGCGGGTGATACCTCGGATGATAACAACCGCACTTTCGCTGTCCAGAAAAATAATCTGAACGAGGTGGAAAACTTCAACCTCAACAGTGAAAGCCTGGAGATGACTCTGACCCTGCAGTTGGATGAGGCCTACGCTCAGGCACCGGAGGACTTTGAATTCCGTGTGTTCATTCAGGATGCTAACTGGTCCAACCACACCAATCTCGCGGTCTGGACTATTGAGGATTTGACGCCGGGTGAGTGGGTGACCAAAGAGTTCGTCATGGAGTTGCCCGAAGGCTTTGAGCGCAATGGCACCCCGCAACACTTTGGTTTCCAGGTGTTCGGCGTCAGCGATATGCCCGATGCGCCAATCAAAGTCGGAGAAATGCGTATCGAGGGTGATATCCCGCTGGAGGTTGAGGAAGAAGTGGTCCAACTGATTGATTTCCACTATGCGGAACAGTTTGACTGGCTGGAAGTGGATATGGTCGAAGGCGGCTTGGTGGCAGATGACTTGCTTGCGGATGTTGCGTCGTTCGAACGTTCCGCCCCCTTCAGTTGGTTGGCCTGGACGTGGATTGATAATTCGGAAAGCGCGACCGGGTTTGATCTGTCCAACTCTGAAGAGACCAGCGTGGATTTGACGGATCGGGGTGAGCAAGTCGTTCATGGTAAAGGCGGTCTGATGGAGACCTCCATTCCGGCCAGCTTTCCTGAGGCCGAATAGATCTGAGCACCGGGATCAGGGCTCTCTCTGTTATTGGGAGCTCTGGTTCGATGTTTTGTTGTCTGTACAAGTGGGTTGATACTGGAAGAGACCAAATGAAACTCTATCTGTTTGAAAGTAACACCTGTGTCGCAGCCATTCTTGCTTTTACGGCAGGAATTCTGGGGTGTGGTAGTAATAACGCTATTGAAGATGGTTCCGATACCAATCAACACGATCCAGAAGAGGCGCTGACCTATGTTGAGGTTGAGGGAGGAGAATACCCCTATTGTACTGAGCCGGAGGCATCGGTCGATCCCGATGGCGATGGCTGGGGGCAGCAGGTAATCAGTCAGGAGGAAGAAACCTGCGTTGTCGAGATGGGTGATATGGACCCCAACGCCCCCACGGTCGAAAAACTGGGTGTTGCAGAGAATCTGGTCAATGACAATGCGGCCGAGACGACCCGTGCGGTTTACAGCTATCTGAAAAGTGTTTTCGGAAAGCAGGTGCTGTCCGGTCAGCAGGACTTGACGTGGAAAGATTCCACCGACATGTTCCAGCGAGTGGTCAATGACACCGGGCTGGCCCCTGCGATCATGGGCTATGACTTCATGAACTACACCGTAGCTGATGGGCAAGGGTGGTCTGGTTTGATGCAGACCGGAGAGGCGATCGCGCACTGGGAATTGGGAGGGCTGGTTACGTTCAACTGGCACTGGCGAGATCCGTCTGGAGAAACATTGGAGTTCTATACGGAATCCACCGGCTTCAGAATACCAATGGATGGCGATCAACTTGATAGGGAGTCTGAGGCGTTCGCCCAGATGGAGGCTGATGTCGACCGTATTGCACAGGAGTTGAAGGCTCTCCAGGACGCCGACGTTCCTGTCCTCTGGCGCCCTTTGCATGAGGCATCAGGCGGCTGGTTCTGGTGGGGGGCGACCCGAGATGATTCCGTCCAACCTGCTGATGCACAGATAGCGCTCTGGAAGTATTTGTACGATCGGTTAACGAATCATCACGAACTGAATAATCTGATTTGGGTATGGAATGGAGCCTCGGCTGATTGGTACCCCGGGGATCGATACGTGGATATTATTGGTGAAGATATTTACGGAGATGCGCAAGATTACGGCTCCAAACTCCCCAAGTTCAACGAAGCCGTCGAGTATCCGGACAGTGAAGACAAGATGGTTGCCTTGACAGAAAATGGCACGATTCCTCACCCGGATAATATCAAGGAGGATGGCGCCTGGTGGCTGTATTTCGTGACCTGGAATGACGGGGACAGTGAAGAAGGTGTTACCAATAGCAGTAACTTCTGGACGGGCGAGTACTACAATGAAGATGCACATAAAGTAGAGGTGTACAACCATGAGCTGGTAATCACTCTGGATGAGCTTCCGGAGTTTTACAGCGAAAACTGATCCTTCCTAGGTTCGCTTCCGACTGGGTTTTCTGGCCGGGGGCGAACACGATCGTTCAGACCTTTTTCAAAAAGGAAACCATTGGTTTAATTTTTCGTCTTTCGATCCTGGCGCCGACCCGTTCCTTAACGGAGCATTGCATCAGGCTTGATGGGCGTTTTATCGCAAATTTTTAAAAGTAAGATAAATCGTATATTTTAATAAGGGTAATCATTATGAGAAGTACAATTTTAACCTGGGCTACCGGCTTTCTGATTGGTTGGGCATCGTTGGCCGCAAATGCCGAAAAGTTTCCGCACCTGGCCGATACGCCAGCGATGGGCTGGAACAGCTGGAATACGTTCGATTGTAACGTCGACGAGTCCATGATTCGGGAAATGGCAGACGCCATGGTGGAGTCGGGCCTGAAAGCGGCGGGGTACGAATACATTAACATCGATGATTGTTGGCACGGTGAGCGTGATGCTCAGGGCAATATTCAGGTTAACAAGGAGCGGTTTCCCTCCGGAATGAAAGCCCTGGCCGATTATGTGCATCAGCGTGGATTGAAGCTGGGAATTTATTCCGATGCGGGTAATACCACCTGCGCCGGTTATCCGGGCAGTCGAGGCTACGAGTATCAGGATGCGCGTACCTACGCAGAGTGGGGCATTGATTACCTGAAGTACGACTGGTGTGACACCGAGAATATCAACCCGATTGGCGCATACACTACGATGCGCGACGCGCTCAAACGCGCCGGACGACCGATTCTGTTCAGTATCTGTGAGTGGGGTGACAACCAGCCCTGGAGTTGGGCGCAGGATGTGGGGCACTCCTGGCGGGTCAGTGGCGATATCTACCCCTGCTGGGATTGCGAGCTGAGTTGGGGTTCCTGGTCATCCTGGGGTGTTCTGAAGATTCTCGATATGCGTGCCGATGAGCGACTGCGTCAATACGCGGGCCCAGGTCATTGGAACGACTACGATATGCTCGAAGTGGGCAACGGTATGACAGAGGCGCAGGACCGCAGCCATTTCACCCTGTGGGCCATGTTGAACTCGCCGCTGATCGCCGGAAACGACCTGCGCAACATGAGTGATGCCACACGCGACATTCTGACGAACCGAGACATCATTGCCTTGAATCAGGACCCTCTGGGTGTACAGGCCATGAAGTACCTTCATCAGGGAGAGCTGATGATTTATGTAAAACCGCTGGAAGGCGGTGACTGGGCCTTCATGTTTCTGAACCGCGGGGATACGCCGCTGAGCTATACCCACGACTGGGCTCATCATTTTGAAGTGAAGGATGATCAGTTTGGCCATCACATCAACTTTCACGATCAGCAGTTCACCTGGCGTCGGCTTTGGAGAGATGGCGAGGGGGATACCAGTAAACCGCTTCGGTTAAAGCTGGCCGCACACGATGTGGCAGTGTTGCGGTTGTCCCCAGTGCGGTAAATTCCTGTATGGCTGGTGGCGGGTTAGCTGCTCCGGGGGGGTTAACCCGCCACCTGTTCCCATAGTGCTGACACAATTGGGCTTTTAAGCCGCCTTTGCAGCACGCAGATGCCGGTTTCGAAGGGCCCCAGGTCCGGCTGCTGCGGCAGCGGCTTGACCCGCTGGCGCAGGGGGCTGTTTCTGAGCACAATCTCTGGCACCAATCCGACCCCGAAACCGAGGCTCACCATGCTGACGATTGCCTCATTGCCTTTGACCTCTGCGTAAATGTCGGGTGTCAGCTGTTGTGCCCGGCACCAGCCGTCAAAGCGCTCCCTTGCAATACCCTCCTCCGGGATGATGATCGGCCAGCGCCGCCAGTCCTGTTCGGAGCCGGCCTGATTGGCGAGCAACGCCGGGTCCTCGGGGCCGATGAACACCAGGGGTGACTCGGCAATGGACTTGAACTCCAGGCTTCCCGGCAGACGGTCGGGCCGGGCGGCAATCGCAATATCCTCCTGTCCCGCCAGAATCCGCTCGACCGCCTGGGCGGGGTCCCCCGTGTGCAGTTTGATGGCGATGCCGGGATAGCTGCCCCGGAACTGGGTCAGCAAGTCGTGCAAAAAGCTGTAGCTGGCGGTCACCGAGCAGTAAATGCTCAGTTGGCCGCGCAGCTCGTCGGCGCCCTGGTGCAGTGCTTCCTGAAAGGTCTCCCACTGTTGAAGGCTTTCCCGGGCAAACCGTTGGAATCGTTCGCCCTCGGGCGTCAGGTTCACGGATCGGTTATCCCTCAGCATCAGCGTCACGCCCAGCTCCTCTTCCAGCTGTTTCAGGTTGCGGCTGATGGTGGAGGGGCTGACGTGACACTGGGTAGCCGCTCGCCCAAAGTGGCGTGTGGCGGCGAGCGCCAGATAGAGACGAAGCTTTGTGGCGTCCATCGGGATCTCCTGCCGTTGATTGATGTTGCATTATGTGCAATATCAAGTTGCGAATATATCATTTTACGTTATGAGTGTTTTTCCTTAAACTGCCGGCCGATATTCAATCGTTCCCCGCCTTTGGGCGACTATTCAGGAGATGAACATGCACGTTTATTACGACAAAGATTGTGATCTTTCCATCATCAAGGGCAAGAAAGTGGCCATTCTGGGCTATGGCTCCCAGGGTCACGCGCACGCCAACAACCTGAAAGATTCCGGTGTTGAGGTTGTGGTCGGTCTGCGTGAAGGCTCTGGCTCGGTCAAGAAAGCCGAAGGCGCTGGCCTGAAAGTGGCCAATGTAGCCGACGCGGTGAAAAGTGCCGATATCGTCATGGTTCTGACTCCGGACGAGTTCCAGTCTGCGCTCTATAAAGACGAGATCGAGCCCAACCTGAAGCAGGGCGCTACCCTGGCCTTCGCTCACGGCTTTGCCATCCACTACAACCAGGTCGTGCCCCGCCAGGATCTGGATGTCATCATGGTGGCGCCCAAGGCTCCGGGTCACACCGTTCGCACCGAGTTCGTCAAAGGCGGCGGTATTCCGGATCTGATCGCGATTTTCCAGGATGCGTCCGGCAAGGCCAAAGACGTAGCGCTGTCCTACGCTTCCGCGATCGGCGGTGGTCGTACCGGTATTATTGAAACCACCTTTAAAGACGAAACCGAAACCGACCTGTTCGGCGAGCAGGCGGTGCTGTGTGGCGGTACCGTTGAGCTGGTCAAGGCCGGCTTTGAAACCCTGGTGGAAGCCGGTTATGCCCCGGAAATGGCCTACTTCGAGTGTCTGCACGAGCTGAAGCTGATTGTTGATCTGATGTACGAAGGCGGTATTGCCGACATGAACTACTCCATCTCCAACAACGCGGAGTATGGTGAGTATGTGACCGGTCCCCAGGTCATCAATGACGAGTCCCGCGAAGCCATGCGTCAGGCCCTGCGCAACATCCAGAACGGTGAGTACGCCAAGCGCTTTATCAGCGAAGGCGCCCTGAACTACCCGGAGATGACCGCCCGTCGTCGTCTGAATGCGGCGCATCCGATCGAGCAGGTCGGTGAGCGCCTGCGCGCCATGATGCCCTGGATCGGTTCCAACAAGATCATCGACAAGTCCAAGAACTGAGTTCTTGCGCAGGGGCCCTCCGGGCCCCGAGCACTCGTTCAGCCCGCTGCGGGATCACCTGCAGCGGGCTTTCGTGTACCATGGGGACAGGAAATTCAGTGTTGAGGTGGCTATGACAAACAACGATCAGGACTCCCGGCTGCAGGAAGGGGATGAGGGTTTTCTCCCCTTTGACGAGCATGTAGAGGAGGTTTCCGAGAACGGCAAGAAGGTGCGGCACCGTGGGGTGTACTTTCTCCCCAATCTGTTTACCACCGGGGCGCTCTTTGCGGGCTTCTACGCCATCATTTCCGCCATGCACGGCAATTTTGACAGTGCGGCCATTGCCATTTTCGTGGCCATGGCTCTGGATGGCCTGGATGGGCGGGTAGCCAGACTGACCAACACCTCTAGTGCGTTCGGTGAGCAATACGACAGTCTGTCGGACATGGTGTCCTTCGGGTTGGCGCCATCCCTGGTCATGTTCAGTTGGGCGCTGTCGGACTTGGGAAAGCTCGGCTGGGCGGCCGCCTTTGTGTTCGCCGTCTGCGCCGCTCTGCGCTTGGCCCGGTTCAACACCCAGATAGGTGTGGTCGACAAGAAGTACTTCGTCGGTCTGGCCAGCCCGCCGTCGGCGGCCATTCTCGCGTCCATCGTATGGACTGGCCATAGCGGCGATGTGTCCGTATCCGTCGCGGTGGCCTCGGCGCTAATCACGACCATCGCCGGGCTGTTAATGGTCAGCAATGTTCGCTACTACAGCTTCAAGGACATCGACTTCCGCGGGCGCGTACCCTTTGTGGTCATGTTGATGGTGGTGGGGGTGTTTGTGGTGGTCAGCATCAACCCGCCGGTTGTGCTGCTGTGCATGTCAGTCACCTACGGCCTGTCGGGCCCGGCCATCTGGCTCTGGCGGCGCCGGGCCTCTCTGGTGGGGTGGGTGAATAGCAGTAAAGAGGGCGATGATTCCTCTGCTCAGGGCAGCGCTGAATCCGGCGAAGAGGATGCGCCCGAAGAGGTACGCAAGGAGCCTTAAAACTTTTTTCAAAAAGTACTTGCGCGCCCCGGATCATATCCGTATAGTTCGCGCCTCTTCCGGAGTGAAGGGTCAGCCAAAAGGACGAGGCGCTGCTTGAA
>NZ_RJUK01000003.1 GCF_003762925.1 Marinimicrobium koreense | reverse complement strand
CGGAGCAAGTCTCCAACTAGAATCCGTATAGATGGCTGCAAACCTAAACTGTCACGATATTTTACTTGCACAAAACGGGGCGTCCATAGATGTTAGGCAGAGACTCGCATGAGTATTGGATACATATACGTTTTGAGCAATCCAGCGATAAAAGGGATGGTGAAAATCGGCTTTACTCGCGGTGATGTCGACACGCGAGCTAAGGAGCTTTCCGTGGGCACTGGAGTTCCTGCCCCATATGAGGTAGAACATTTTCATTTAACAAAGGATGTAGAGCTACTTGAGCGAGCCGTGCACGCAAAGCTTGCTAGTCACCGAGTGAACGATAATCGGGAGTTCTTTTCTATTTCAGTCACGGAGGCAATAAGCGTAATCTCAGAGCTCGTAGTGGAGCCTGTAGTCCGCTATACGTGTGATAAAAAGCAACGTACGTGTAAGAGGTGTGGCCACAGCTTCCTGTATCGAGGTGAATATTTATTGTGCCCTTCGTGCGGGTTCTAGCTTTGCCTAACAAAGCCATAAAATTCGCTCCCTTCGGTCGCCGGACCTCGTTTCACTCGGCCGTTTATGGCGGGCGTTACAAGTATCAACGGTGAGGGTGGCATGTTGAGAAGTGTATTGGCATTGTTTTTATTTGTTTTACCAGTGTCAGCTTTCGCCGATTGGTCTGCCGTCCCGGACCTCGAGTCTAGAGTTTTGTGGAAGCTTGTCGCCGACGGAAGAGCAGAAGTGGTTTCTAGTGTAAGCTTTGGTCAACCGAGCTCGCGTCATATGACACGAACCGTGTTTAGGATATTGAAGGCAACTAAGGACGAGGGACCAATCAGATGGGCGGTAGAAGAGGACGGTACATACAGGCCCGTAATGTGCAAGGAGGTTTGGATAAGCGAATACAAATATTCCGGTTCTTCTTGCTCCATTCCTGGTTGTCCGCCAAGTCAAGAAGAGTGCCTCAATGAAATTGATAAAAACTTGTAACAAAGCGTGTCAATACACCGCCGCAAGCGGCGGTGGGACGCTCGTAAACTCGCGCCCTTGCACGCGGCGTTATAAGAGTAGTCGAGATGTCTGAACTCTCAGGAAAAGTGAAAAAATGGATATGTGAGCAGGGCTATCCTGTTGAGATGCATGTTGCCAAGCAATTCCGTGAAGCGGGCTTTCGGGCGACCCAATCCGAATATTACGTGGATCCGGAAAACGGAGATAGCCGGGAGATTGACGTAGTAGCCTCGTGCCAAAGGGACATGGGTGAGATTTTGGTGAGGATAACCGTTTGTGTGGAGTGTAAATCGTCCACAAAGCATCCTTGGGTTGCTTTTACGTCGCAGGATACTCGGCTTGCGAAACCCGCATCGATAGTTCAACGGCCAGCCAATAAACTAGGTAAAGAGTTTCTTCATCGGATTGCTCAGAACAAATATGCCCACCAAACTCCATTGTTCAAAATGGGGGAGCGAAATGGTTTTACGCTGACAGAAGCATTTACGTCCGGGAAAGATAATGCCTATGCAGCGTGTATAAGTGTTGCAAAATGCGCCCGGTCTCTGGTCATGAAGGCGGAGGAAGCTAGTCAGTCACAGGGCCCGGTTTGCAATATTGTCATTCCTTTGGTTGTCATTGATGGAAAGCTTTTCGAATGCCATCAAGATGACCTGGAGCTCGAGGTGGAGGAGATAAAGCAAGCTACGCTTATTTGGCGAAACCAGGTTTCCAATACAGGGCACTCAATCATTAGTGTTTGCGCTCTGGACGGGTTGCCAGGATATATTCGAAGCGTGAGTAAATTATCGAAATTCGTCTTTGACCAAGATAATGTTTTCAGAGATATGGAAAATGAGTCTTTGTCTGAATACAAAAATCGGTGGAAGCATCTTCTTATAACAAAGGGGTCAACAGGAAGCACCTGACGGTGCTCCTGTTACCACACGCGTTATGTGTAGATCATTATGAAGCTATACGGTCGAACAAAGGCAAGTAAAGACGCCCCGATGGAACTCTCCGAGGTCACGCTTTCGGCAAACCCTAGGTCTCTCCGAGAGCTGTCAGCGTTCTTAGAGCGATGTGCCGTTGAAATTGAGGAAGAAGGTGATCGCTGGGAGCATGAGCACTTCTCTAGTCAAAATCAGGCCGAAGCTCACCCTCAATTTATAGGGTTTAACCCAGAGGCTCTATGAAAATCCCACATAACCAAGCGTACCAGTTCGCCTCCGCAAGCGGCGGCAGGACGCTCGCAAGCTCGCGCCTCTGTACGCGGCGTTATAAGCACTAAGGCTATAGGGACGCACATGTACGGGAACCGTGTATTGCTAATAGCAGGAAGAACCTCTTTCTTTCATGTGTTACTGATGATGACTCTTATCGGCGGACCGATAGTGTTTTTTAGTAGTGATCTCGACATTCCCGGAAAATTGTCCATTTTTTTGTTTTTCCTCATTTCGCTTTGGTTGGTCTACTTTCTTCTGAACATTCTGTTCCACCGGCGTAGTTTAAGGAATACTGAAAAGTTGAACGAGTTCTTAGCTAAAAAGGAAGTAGAGCAAGGAAAGGACGTCGGTACATACTTGGAGGGATGGTAGTGAATGAGGCTTATAACAATCCGCTCAAATTCGTTCCGGCCACAAAAAGCGTGGCCTCCACCGGACTCGCTAACGCTCGCCGTTTAGCGGGGCGTTATGTGTCATATACACCAAAGCATGGAGTTAACATTGGAAATAGTGATAACCGAAATAGTCAATGACCATTACTCTGTAGATAAGAAAGTGTTTTGGCTAAAGTGTAGAACCAATAGCAATGCCTTTGTATCCTTCTGGGGTGAGCTTGGTAAGCCAAATAGAAACATTATCTCAATACGTAACCAAGTGCTTCCTCTCTGTATAGAAATACTGAATCCTGAGTGTTGCGAGCCAACGCAATATGAAAAATCAAAGTATGGTATTGCCCTCAGTGTTCCTTCGGATGCATATATACAAATTAATCCCGAGCAATAAGCACATAACAAATTGCTCAAGTACACTCCGGCCGCAAAAGGCGCGGCCTCCGCGGGACAACCTACACTACGTTTCGGTTGCCCCTTAGCAAGGCGTTACGCATGGAGGAGCATGTGAAGTACATTTACCTATTTATACTTTTGGCGTTCCCTTTTGAATCAGTTTTCGGTGAGAATTCAGAGTTTGAAGAACTCAGGGCGGCGTCTGAAGCTCATTTAAGTCAACTTGATGGTGAATGGCTAGGAGAAATATCTGGACTCGAGCTTCAGGGGGACTATCCCGATCAGCCTTACAAAAGCGAAATTATTATTAGAATAGACGGAGATGAGGTTCTAGTCGGAGCTAAAAGGGGAGACAATTGGTACGAGATGCCTTACGATTTTAAAATCATCCGACATAAAACCCATGCCATTGTCTACGCGTTTGCGGCAAAAGACGCGTGGGTAGAGGCTTTCAACTTTACTATTACCTTGAATAGCGTCAATGAAATGGCCTTAGTATGGTCACGAGTAGTAAATAACTATGTGCTGCCGGTAGATGACTGGGAAAGCAGAGGTTACTTCCAAGGATTCTCGCTTCTTGAACGCCAATAAGCGTAACAATGCCATCAAATTCGCTCCCTTCGGTCGCCGGACCTCGTTTCACTCGGCCGTTTATGGCGGGCGTTATGTGTACTCAAGAGAAAACTTATGGATGATCTAGCTGAAGAAGTAGGGAAAGGGTTCCTTCGAGGGATAGGATATATCCTCGCAGAGATTTTCTTCGGAACAATTTGTTACTGGGTCGGATGGCCGATCTGCAAGTTAGTCACCCTGGGGAGGTATCCGTCCTCTGCTCAAGTGGTATATCTCGAAGATTACAGGGCGCGGAATACCGGTTTCTGGTGTAGCGTAGTTGGCTTGCTGGCTCTAATATTCTCAGCGCTTTATTTAGTTGGGAAGGTCTAGCAATGTCACAGACACATAACCAAGCGCAGCACTACACAGCCTTCGGCTGTCGGATGCTCGCAAGCTCGCACCGGTGTGCGCGGCGTTATGTGTCCGAGTTCCACAAGAAAAGTAGACACCTTCTACAGTTAGAGTGGAATCCCCCAATGAGGTGGACACGCATGTATAACCCCGAAGAGGAAAAGGAGCGATACCTGTAATAAACACGGGGAATAAGATGCAAAGGTACTAGGAAAGGTAAACAGCCCGCCTCCAGGTGCACAACAGGGCACATTAAGGATTGCCCCTTTTCAACCTGCTTAACATTCCGCCAAGCCGCGTCAAATAGCCTCGTCTACATACTGCATGTGAACCTTCTTTGAGTCCCTCCAGCGAACAATGCGTTCCACCGCCCTTTCGGTCATCTGAGTTTTATAATTCAGAGGAAGATCAACATATCCGAGTTTATGGTCCTCGGAGGAAAGGTCGACCAGTTTGTGCACGAAAACGCGAAGGTAGGGATCCTCCATACGGCTGCCTTTCTTCCCGATGTAATTTGCGTGCCCCTCGACGATAACGTAAAAGCCGTCAAGATCATCTTCAAAGCCCGTAACCCGGAACTCGTTATCTTCGACAGTCACTTCAAGGCCATCCAGCGGCGTCATTAGAGCTCCAAGGTAGCTTACAGGCTCAACAGTAACATCATCGTCTTTTGCTATGAGTCGCTTCGCCTTGGTTACATCACTGACGCCATAAGCCAGGTAGACCTCCCCTTTCTCAAGTTCCGGAAAAATATCGTTGTGCTGCCTCAGCTTGGAAGCTGCATGGGCCCCGATCACTTTAGGTTTTCCCCACTGGGAGTAGTGAGCTGTAAGGTTTAATTCATCCACCACTTGCTGATGAAACATCACTACGCCGCTAACAGAAATAACCACCGTAGAGAGCAATCCGGCCGCTAGCGATCTGAGCCTGCCACTCCGTGCCACGAGATAGATTATGCCAATTAGGACATCAGCAACGACCATCGGTACAAACAAAACTAGAAAAGAAGTGTCGATCTTGAACTGGTGTTTCAGCACCATCGCGATAACAGCGAAGAGCAGGGGCATACCGCCGACATACATAAAAGGGAGAATCTGGCGGGTAAACACCATATACGTAAACATACGATTTTCCTTCAGCTTTTGGAGGCGCTAGATAGTACGGTAAAATTGTGAATAATGCATCGCTTAGGGCAGCATTCTTTGTAATTTGGTTGAGTGCGTCGCGAAAATCATGGATTACATTGAGTTCTATAGTGAAGATGGTCTATCCTGATCCTTGAACTATCTATCGCCCAACGAACATCAACCATTGAGCCCAAAGTGTCCGTGAAGGTGGTTCAGGTTCCTTTTCCGGACGTCGTTTCACTCGGCCGGTTATGGCGGTCGATATGTGTTCTTCACCTTCAGGTCATACAAGGAAATCCTATGAATAAGCATAAAGGGTCGTGTCTGTGTGGCACAGTGAGGTTTGAGGTGCAAGGGGGCTTCGACAGCTTTTACCTGTGTCATTGTAAGCACTGCCAAAAGGATACCGGATCAGCTCATGCGGCAAACTTGTTTTCGCTGTCAGCCAGCCTGACCTGGTTATCGGGTTCAGACTCCGTGACGACCTTTAGACTTCAGGGTACTCGCCATAGCAAAAGTTTCTGTCAGCTTTGCGGTTCAGCACTGCCCATAAGTGATGGCACAGGGCTACTCGTTGTTCCCGCCGGGTGCTTAGATACAGAAGTGTCTATACAACCAACCGCTCACATCTTTACATCCAGCAAAGCGGTTTGGGATAGAGAGTTGGAGGTGCTGCCAACGTTCGAGTCGCTGCCTGGTTGAGGCGCCACCATGTAGGATCATAGAAGCTGCACCTCGGTTAGTGTTTAGGGGCATTTAGGGGGGAGACAACGTGGACGATTTTCTAGCAGATGTAGCGGCCTGGTGTGCAGTGGTCATTGAGGCGATAGGCATTGGAACGATTGCCTTGTTTGCGCTATACGCATTGTTCAATGCGGTACTCAGATTGCTCAAGCGAGAGAGCCTGGATCTTATTTTCCAAGAGCTTCGTCAACTATTGGGCCGGGGTATACTGCTTGGACTTGAGTTTCTGATCGCCTCAGACATCATTTATACGGTGGCGGTAGAGCTTACCTTTGAGACCATTGGTGTGCTGGCCATCGTGGTGTTGATCCGTACGTTCCTCAGTTTTACGCTTGAAGTGGAAATGTATGGTAAATGGCCCTGGCAGGATAAGCGCGAGTAACAACTGCGCCGTTTGCAGAGCGCTTATTCTGTGCCTGCCGGGTGCTTATCAGTGTCTGAGTGTGGCTCTTCTTTCTCTTCATTCAACCAGGTGCCGCAGTGTTTGCAGTACTTGGCGTCGCGCTCATGTTGGTTTTTTCCGCATCCCGGGCATGCTTCATCGGAATAGCGGTCCTCGCGCAGCGACCGAATCACTTCTGCGGAAAATACACCGGCGGGCAGTGCGATAATTGAGTAGCCCGCGAGCATGATCATGACCGAGATGAACTGCCCCAAGGGGGTGACCGGGGAGATATCGCCGTAGCCGACGGTGGTCAGGGTGACGATACCCCAATAAATGGAGGTGGGGATGCTGGTAAACCCGGCCTCATGGGGTTCGATCAGGTAAAGAAAGGTGGAAAAAATAGTCACCAACATCAAGATGGTGAACAGGAACAGCATTATCTGGCCACGGCTTCGCTTCAGTGCGTCCAGCAGTAAGCGTCCTTGACCCACCAGGGCCATCATTTCCAGAACCCGGAATAACCGTAGTGTTCGTAGCAATCGAATGACCACCAGCGTCTGAGCCCCGGGGAGAATCAGCATCAGCCAGGTGGGCAGAACGGCCAGCACGTCGATGATGCCATAGAAGCTCTTCAGGTAAAGCAGGGGTTTATGCAGGCAATAGATGCGCAGCCCAAGCTCCAGAGTGAACAGTAAGGTAATCACCCATTCGGTGTAATAAAACAGGGTGCCGAACCGTTCGTGATATTCCTGAACACTGTCCAGCAGGATGACGCCGACACTCATGAAGATGAGAATCGCCAGTAAGATATCGAAGCCTTTGGCTACCGGGGTATCCGATTCAAAGATGATCTGGAAAAGGCGCGTTCTGATTCCGACATCGGCGGGCTTTAATGACGACATGAGCTGATTATCCTGTAAGCGGGCACCATTCAATCAACGGCAGCATAGCACTACCTGAGGCGGTGCCCAATGGTATGACGGTTGGGTCAGTGTCTGTGCTCACTTGACAATGCGTCTATACTGAATCCGATTGCGTACTCATTTTACCTGTTCGGCGCTGTTTCTGCCGAAGTAGTCACTTACCGTACGATAAGGATGAACCCATGACTCAAGATGCGTCAAAGGCTGGTGTTGGCTCCACGGTCCTGATACCGGTTTTCATTCCCGCCGTCATTGTAATCCTCATGCTGGTGGTGGGCACTATCAGTAACCCGGAGCTGGCCGGCAAGGCCTTCGCCACCACCCTCAGCTATATCACGGAAACCTTTGGTTGGTTCTACATGCTTTCCGTGGCGTTTTTCCTGGTGTTCATCGTCAGTATGGCGCTGACCAAGTGGGGCCACATCAAGCTGGGGCCGGATCACGCTGACCCTCAGTATAGCTTCCCTGCCTGGTTCGCCATGCTGTTTTCTGCGGGCTACGGTATTGCCCTGTTGTTCTTTGGTGTGGCGGAACCCGTGTTGCATTTTGCTTCTCCGCCAGAGGGCGCGGCTGAAACGGTAAATTCAGCCAAACAGGCTATGCAAATCGCTTTTTTCCACTGGGGTTTTCACATCTGGGCGATTTATGGCCTGGTGGGCCTGGTGCTGGCGTATTTTGCCTTTCGTCATGGTCTGCCATTGTCGATTCGCTCCGCACTGTATCCGTTGATCGGTGACAAAATTTATGGGCCCATGGGTCATGCGGTGGATGTGTTCGCCATTCTCGGTACCATGTTCGGTATTGCGACCACGCTTGGCTTATCGGTGGCGCAAATCAATGCCGGTATGAACTATTTATGGCCAGAGATTCCGATAAGCGTAACCGTTCAGATTATTGCAATTGCGGTAATTACCTGCCTTGCCATATTTTCAGTGGTCGCGGGGATGGATAAAGGCGTAAAACGCCTGTCTATCCTGAATATGCTTCTGGCCGTGTCGCTGATGATCTTTGTGTTTATCGTCGGGCCGAGCGTACACATTCTGGAAACCTTTCTGCAGAACACGGGTAGCTACCTGAATAACATCGTCGAGCGGACGTTCAACCTGCAGGCCTATTCCCGCAGTGACTGGATTGGTAACTGGACGCTGTTTATTTTTGGCTGGACCATCGCCTGGGCGCCGTTTGTGGGTCTGTTTATCGCCAAGATCAGTCGGGGCCGCACCATCCGTCAGTTTGTGGTCGGGGTGATGCTGGTGCCGTCGGTGTTTACGTTCATGTGGTTCTCGGTCTTTGGGGATACCGCGTTGAATCTGATCATGAATGAAGGCTATACCACGCTGATTGGCGATGTGCAGGCGGACCATGCCACGGCGCTGTTCAAGTTATACGAGGCGCTGCCTCTGAGCTCGATTGTGTCCTTTATTACCGTGATTCTGATCATCACCTTCTTTGTCACATCGTCGGACTCGGGTTCGCTGGTTATTGATTCACTGGCCTCGGGAGGTGCCATTCACACCCCCGCCTGGCAGAGAGTCTTCTGGGCGACGTCGGAAGGGTTGGTGGCGTCGGCCTTGTTGTTGGCGGGTGGCCTGAGTGCTTTGCAGACCATGACCATCGCCAGTGCCTTGCCATTTTCCATCATCATGATCATTGCGGCGGTGGGCATGTGGCGCGCCTTGGTGATTGAAGGGCACCATCACCGCAGTCTGAAAACCGATGTACAACAGCGTTTTTCCGGGACCTCCGGCAAAGGACTCTGGCGTCGTCGCCTTGCTGGTCTGGTGAACTTCCCGGATCAGGCGAAGGTGTGGGAGTTTATGACCACCACGGTCAACAAGGCCATGCATCGGGTTGAGCGTGAACTGACCAAGCAAGGGTGGTCCGCTGAAACGCATTTGGACGAAGAGCACCTTCGCCTCTACCTCAAGGTGGTCAAAGAGGAGCAGGTGGATTTCATTTACGAGATTCGGATGCTGGAACATCTGCTGCCTGATTACGCCTATCCGGAAATGCCGGATGAAGAGACCCAACGGCACTACTATCGGGCGGAAGTGTTTTTACGCCGCGGTGGTCAGCTTTACGATATTTATGGGTTTGATCAGCAGGATATTATTACCGATATTCTCGACCAGTTTGAGAAGCACCTGCACTTCCTGCACATATCCCCGGGAAGCCTGCCCTGGCGGATGGAGGAGCACGATGACCTGCTCAGTACTCCGCCTGAGCCACCGGAAGAGGAGCCCGGCGTTCAGAGCTCTGAGCAGTCATACAATGCGGACTCCCGTCAGGACGGATAAGGAGTGGGTATGTCGATGACTTCAAAACCGTTTGTACTCGGCACGCTATGTGCCGCCTTGTCCTTCAGCGGCACTGCTCAGGCACAAAGCGATCCTGAAGTGGAGGCGCTGATCGAGGAGATCGATCGGCTCAAGGAACGGGTAGAACAGCTTGAGGAGGAATCGGTCCGCAGCGTCTCGGTTCGCGATCTGGGGGACATGTCCGACGACTCAGGGGAGCAAGTGAGTGCGTCGGAACCGGCGGTGCATGTCGGGGGCGCTTTGCGCTTTAACCTCGTGCACCGGGATTTTGTGGACAGCTCCGATGGTAAGCGCGGCGAGAGCGGGCTGGATGTGTTTCGCCTGAACGTGGACGGGGAGATCGACAACATCCTGATCTCGGCCGAGTACCGCTACTACTCCTATATGCACACCCTGCACCACGGCTGGATTGGCTACGAATTCGAAGACGAAAGCCAGCTTCAGTTTGGTGTCCATCGGGTGCCCTTCGGTCTGCTGCCATACCCCGCCCACAACGCTTGGTTCGGCGTTCCCTATTATGTGGGGCTTGGGGATGATTACGACATGGGCGTGAAATACCAGAGCTCCGATGGCCCCTGGAGTTGGCATCTCGCGTTCTACAAAAACGAAGAGCTCAATGATGCGAGCAACCCCAACCGTTATTCCTTCGACCTGATCCGCGCCGATGATCAGCAGAATGAGGAGGTCAACCAGTTCAACGGTCGTGCCGCCTATACCTTTGGCCTGGGCACCGCCTGCGAAACGGAACTGGGCGGGTCCGTACAGGCCGGCGAAGTGTACAACGCCACCACCGACCGGCGTGGCGATCAGTGGGCGGCGGCGGCGCATATGGACAGCCGCTGCGGGCGCTGGAACCTTCAGCTCAAAGGGATGAGCTACCAGTATGATCCGGTCAACCCGGCCGGCGTGGACAACAGCGTAGTGACCGTCGGGGCCTTTGCCGGCACCTACGACATTGCCAGCGAGGCGGATATACTGGTCGCGAACCTGGCCTACAATGTGCCGTCTCCTTGGGAGAGCGTCGACAGCATTACCTGTTACAACGACTACTCCCGACTTTACAAAGGCCAGGCCGGCGTTCTGGATTCGCAGATCAACACTACCGGCTGTGCCATCGGCAGTGGCCCCCTGTTCACCTATGTGGACTATATTCTCGCCAACAATATGGCCTACTTCGATAACGGTTCTCTGGCCGGTGGCGGTGAAGACGAATGGCATGGCCGTTTTAACGTTAATATCGGTTTTTACTGGTGAGCTTTATGAGACAGCGATTCAAGATAACGTCCGTCATGGCGCTGACCCTGTCCCTGTTCGCGTTTGAGACGGCGGCCCAAGATGAGCTGAATGTGGTGTCCTGGGACGGGGCCTATGTGAAAAGTCAGATCCTCGGTTTCATTCGTCCTTATGAGGATGAGACCGGTACCCGGGTCAATGTGATTCAGTACACCGGGGGCATCGAGGAAATCCGTCGCCAGGTGCGCGCCTGGAATGTGAAGTGGGATGTGGTGGACCTGGAATTGTTCGATGCCATCCGTGCCTGTGAAGAGGGCCTGCTTGAACCCATTGACCCTGAGAGCCTACCGGCCGCGCCGGATGGTACGCCCGCGAGTGAGGATTTCATCAATGTCAGTCTGATGCCCTGTGGCGTGGGTAACGTGGTGGGCTCTACGGTGGTCAGTTACGATCGGGAGCGGTTTGAAAAAGGCCCCGAAACCCTGGAAGACTTTTTTAACCTGAAACAGTTTCCAGGGCGACGCGGCCTGCGCCGCAGCCCCCAGGGAAACCTGGAATGGGCACTGGTTGCAGACGGCGTTCCCCGGGGCAACGTTTATGAGGTGCTGTCCACCGAAGCCGGTGTCGATCGAGCGTTCACGGTACTGAACCGGATCAAACCCTACATTGAATGGTGGGAAGAAGGTGAAGAGGCAATACGCCTGCTGGAAACCGGCCAGGTGGTGATGTCTTCGGTTTACAGCGGGCGGGTGGACGACGCCGTGCAACGGGGTGAACCACTGGAGATTGTCTGGGACCATCAGGTCTGGTTTTACGATGTCTGGGGCATACCCCGGCACGGCCGCAATACCGAACAGGCCATGGATTTTTTGAAGTACGCCACATCCACAGAAAGTCTGGCCGCCCAGGCGCGTTACATCCCCTACGGGCCGGTTCGTCAGTCCTCGCTGGCTTTGTTGGAACCCGAGTTGCGCAAGCGGCTGCCTACCTCGGAGCAGAACCTGAAAACCGCGATCGAGCTTGATGCCCACTGGTGGTCGGACAACCTGGACCGCATTGCCCCGCGCTTTGAACGCTGGGCCGAGCGCCCGGTGATGGTTCCCAAGTCCCTTCCTCGATAGAGTACTGATAGTGGCACCTCATGTGGTGCCACTTTCCCCGCCACTCTTGCACCGAAATAATCTATCTGTCGTCAAAAACATCCCTTTGATCAATATTTAATCTTTTCGCGTTTTATTTGTGATCCTGAAAAAAAATCCCCCCGTATAGCGCAATGTAGTTCAACAGTAATGCTAACAATCAGGAGCTAACACCATGAACGCGTTATTGAAATATACGGGAATATTGGGTCTGTCTATGAGCTTGATAGCTTGTGGCAGTGATGATGACGATCCGCTTCCGATGCCGGAGCCCGAACCGGAAGTGAATACCGTCGTTGACGTTGCCGTCGACAACGGTAATTTTACCACGCTGGTCGCCGCCCTTGAGGCAACCGGTCTGGACGAAACCCTCGACGATCCAGAAGGCGAATTCACGGTGTTTGCCCCCACCGATGATGCCTTTGCTTTGCTCGGTGAAGAAACCATCAGCGCTTTGTTGGAAGACACCGACACCCTCTCGGACATTCTCCTTTACCACGTAATTTCCGGTGCTGAAGTGGATTCGACCGGTGCCGTGGCCGCCGCGGGAACCACCGTGGAAATGGCCAACGGTGATAGCGTCGGTCTGTCCCTCTGGGGCGAAGACCTGCTGGTCAATCTGTCGCTGGTGACCATGGTGGATGTGGAAGCCGACAATGGCGTGATTCATGTCATTGACGCGGTGCTGATGCCACCGGAAGAAAATGGTGATCGCGAGCAGACCATTGCCGACTTGGCGGTCGCTACCGAAAGTCTGTCAACTCTGGTAACGGCTCTTGATACCGCCGGTCTGGTACCCACCTTCGACGACCCGGATGCAACCTTTACGGTATTTGCTCCCACCAATGCGGCGTTTGAAGCCGTCGGTGAAGAGAACCTTCAGGCTCTGCTGAATGACGAAGAAGCGCTGACCGCGGTTCTGAGTCAGCACGTCGTGTCTGGCGCCGAAGTGAATAACGTGGGCGCATACGCCGCAAACGGCACCAGTGTGGAAACACTGGGTGGAGCGGAAATACCCGTCGCCATTAACGACAGCCGTATGCTGACCGTCGGTGGTTCCGTGGTGTCCATGACCAACATCTACGCCAGCAACGGTGTGATTCACGTAATCGATTCAGTGATCGTCGGTGACGTTGAACTGCCGGCTCCGCCCATGTCCATTGTTGATGTGGCCAGTGACGCGGGTAACTTCGAAACGCTGATCGCGGCTTTGGAGGCGACAGGTCTGGATACCACTTTGGCCGACCTGGATTCGTCTTTCACCGTGTTTGCGCCGACCGATGCCGCCTTTGCCGAGCTGGGTGACGACACCATCAATGCCCTGTTGGCAGACACCGACACTCTGTCTGACATCCTGCTGTACCACGTGATTGCCGGCGATCCGATTCTGGCTGATGCCGCCATCAGCGTCGCTCAAAGCAATGACTCCGTGGTAGAGATGGCCAATGGTGATGGCGCCGGTCTGTCCTTGTCAGGAGAGAGTCTGCTGATCAACACTTCTACCGTGTCTACCGCCAACGTTCTGGCCGACAACGGTGTGATTCACGTGATCGATAAAGTGATGATGCCGCCGGCGCCTCAGACTGTCGATGCAACCATTGCAGGGGCTGCAGTCGCACAGGATCGCTTCTCCACGTTGGTGACTGCGCTTCAGCAGGCAAACCTGGTAGCGACTTTGGACGACCCGGACGCGACCTTTACCGTGTTCGCACCGACCAACGCTGCATTCGACAAAATTCCGGAAGAAGACCTGAATGCGCTGTTGGCCGATCAGGAGGCGCTTACTGAAGTATTGCTGTCTCATGTGGTCAGTGGCGCTGCAGTAGATTCCGTAACGGCCTACACGCTCAACGGTACTACCGTGGAGACAGCGGCAAGCAACAACATTAGCGTGGAAATCGTGGATGGTATGTTGCAGGTCGGTGGTGCGAATGTCACCGAAGCGGATATCAACACCACCAACGGTGTGATCCATGTCATTGACACTGTGATTATGCCTCCGGCTCAGTAATGCTGGGAGATGCCCGCCTGAGAAGGCGGGCGTCGGAAACGTGCTTGGCCCCGGTATCGCGAGATACCGGGGTTTTTTTATGGTCCCTGCTGGCGATTGGACGATACCGCGGCCCAGGGCGTATAATGTCGTACAAATAAAAACGTAAACGCTGTATTGATGATTGATTTCTTTGGGAGAACGAGTGATATGAAAATTGCATTGATGAACGAATTCAGCCAGGCGGGCAAGAACCCGATTGTGCTGGAGCAACTGAATGCCGTGGCCGATGACCTGGGCCATCAGGTGTTCAACGTGGGTATGAACGGCGATAACGACCACCGCCTGACCTATATCCACCTGGGTATCATGGCCGGTCTGCTGCTGAACTCCAAAGCCGTGGATTTCGTGATCAGCGGTTGCGGTACCGGGCAGGGCGCCCTGATGTCCCTGAATGCGCACCCGGGCGTGGTCTGCGGCTACTGCATTGACCCCTCTGATGCCTACCTGTTTGCCCAGATCAACAACGGCAACGCGCTGGCACTGCCGTTTGCCAAAGGCTTTGGCTGGGGCGCGGAGCTGAACTGCCGCTATATCTTCGAAAAAGCCTTCACCGGCGAGAAAGGCCAGGGCTACCCGCCCGAGCGCAAAGACAGCCAGGTGCAGAATGCCCACATTCTGGATGGAGTAAAAGATGCCATGTCCAAGGATTACCTGGACGGCCTCAAGGCCCTGGATCAGGAGCTGGTCAAAACCGCCGTGACCGGTGAGCGCTTCCAGGCGTGCTTCTTCGAGCACTGTCAGGATCAGGCGCTGGCCGATTACGTGCGCAGTGTGCTCGATGCCTGATTGAAACATCCGGCTCGCTGAACCAAAAAAACCCCACCACTGCGTGGGGTTTTTTGTGCCTATCGCCAAAATCAACGAGACCTGCCCCTGTGTCTCTGCTATAACTAAGGCTGATCGCATAGCGTCTCCCGGGGTTCCGGGCGACCTCATTCATCGGCGGTAAGGACTCCTCGTTTGCGACTTGGTAACCTTGGTTTGGAGATGCCCCGGCGGTGGGGCAGGCGGGCAGGGCTGCTCCTATTGGCCTGCGTTTTTGCCTTGCCGGTGATGGCCGCGGAGTCCCGCAGTGAGCCAGAAGCGCCACACCTGCGGGTTGGCGTGTACGAAAATCCCCCCAAAATTTTCCTCAGTGAAACCGGTGAGCCCTCGGGCATTCTCGGCGATCTGCTGCTTCATATCGCCGAGCAGGAGGGCTGGCAACTCGAGCCGGTAGCCTGTCTGTGGCAGGCCTGCCTGAGCGCTCTGGCCAACGGTGAAATCGACCTGATGCCGGATGTGGCTCTGACCCCCTCGCGGGCCACGCGGTTTGATTTCCATGAGGTTCCCGCGCTCCTGAGCTGGTCCCAGATCTATGTCGCGGCCGGGGCGGAGCAACCCACCAGTTTGCTGGAGTTACAGGGGCGGCGGCTGGCGGTGCTCCAGGGCTCGGTGCAGCACGATTATCTGATGACGTTCTTCTCCGGCATGGAGCTGCCGGTCCAGTGGGTGCTGGTGGACAGCCTGGAGGCGGGCTTTCAGGCGGTGCTGGACCAGCAAGCCGATGCGGTGGCGGCGAATCAGTTCTACGGCGATCAGCGAGCCCAGGGAACCGACCTGGTGCGGGCGCCGGTGGTGTTTTTGCCCAGCCGGCTGTATTACGCGGTGACCCCCGGGCGACTGCCGAAGGTGTTGACCACCATCGATGACTATCTGGACCTATGGCGCAATGATCCGGGGTCCCTGTATTTCGAAACGCTGCGTCGCTGGGAGCCCCGGCGGGAGTCCGGGCCTCTGCCGACCTGGCTTTGGTGGAGCCTGGCCGGTCTCAGTGCCATGCTGTTGGCCGCGCTGCTGTTCAGTGCGCTGTTGCGCCGCCAGGTGCAGCGCCAGACGCAACAGTTGCAAAAAAGTGAACAGAAGCTGAGCACCATTCTCAACAGTGTGCAGGCGCATATTTATATTAAGGGAACGGATTTGCGCTACCAGTATGTCAACCAGAAAGTCGCTGACCTGTTGGGTGCCTCACCAGACGCTATTGTTGGCAGTCGAGATGAAGACTTCTTCGATGCGGAGACTGCTCGCCTGCTAAAGGAAAACGACAGTCGTGTGTTACTGCGTGGCGAGCGGTTTTCCAACGAAGAGGTGAGCCGGTTTAAAGGCTGTGAATCGCCCCGCGTGTTTCTTTCGGAAAAGTTGCCCTTGCGCACGCCGTCCGGCGAGATTTACGCGCTGTGCGGCATTTCCACCGATATTACCGAACATCGCGAGATTCAGGAGCAGCTCCACCAGTTGTCGTTTTTTGATGCCCTGACGGGCCTGCCCAACCGACGGTTACTGCTTGACCGGGTCCGGCACGGGCTGTTCAGCAGTTCCCGCACCGGTTACGACGGTGCGTTGGTGCTGTTGGATCTGGATAGCTTCAAAAGTGTGAATGACTCCCTGGGGCACGATGCCGGCGACCAGTTGCTCTGCGCGGTGGCGGAGCGCATTCAGTGCAAGCTGAGCGCCACCGATACTCTGGCGCGCTTCGGCGCCGATGAGTTTGTGGTGCTATTGGAGGACCTGGCGTTGCAGCCGGACCGGGCCGTTGTGGCGGTGCGTAACCGGGCCGATGAGTGGCTGACCGCCCTGGCCGAGCCCTTTGAGCTTGGCGGCGCCCCCTACGTGATCAGCGTGAGTCTGGGGGTTGCCCTGTTTTCCGATGCCGGTGAGGACACCGACACCCTGCTCAAGGGCGCCGACCTGGCGCTTCAGGCCTCGAAACGATTGGGTCACAACCGGCTGCAGTTTTTCAATCCGGCGATGCAGGTGGCGATCAATCGGCGTACTCAGTTGGAAGGGGCGCTGCGTCAGGCCATCGAATCGCGCCGCCTGGCGTTGCACCTGCAACCGCAGGTCAACACGCGCGGCGAGGTGGTGGCCATGGAAGCGCTTGCCCGCTGGGAGCATCCCGAGTTGGGGATGATCTCGCCGGCCGAGTTCATTCCTCTGGCCGAGAGCACCGGTCTGATTGTGCCTCTGGGGGAGTGGGTGCTGGAGCAGGCCTGTGCCTACCTGGCGGATTGGCAGGGGGATGAGCTGCTCAAAGGCGTGGTCCTGGCGGTCAATATCAGCCCGGCGCAGTTCCGCCACCCCAACTTTGTGGATCACCTGGAAAACACCCTGGACGCTTCGGGGTGCCCCCCGGAGCGGTTGGAGCTGGAGGTGACCGAGAGCCTGTTGATCGATGAACTGGACCAGGTGATCGAGCGGATGGAAAGCCTGCGGGCCCACGGCATCCGGTTTGCGCTGGATGATTTCGGGACCGGCTATGCCTCCCTGAGTTATCTCAAGCGACTGCCGCTGCAGTTGCTTAAAGTGGATCAGTCGTTCGTCCGGGATCTGCTGACCGATCCGAACGACGAGGCCATTGTCCGCACCATCATTGCCCTCGGTCAGAGCCTGGATCTGGAGGTGCTCGCCGAGGGCGTGGAAACCGAGGCCCAGGCCAGACGCTTGGAAGCCCTCGGCTGCACCTTTCTGCAGGGTTACCTCTACGGTAAGCCCGCACCGCTGGAGCAGTGGCGCAAAGACCAGCGACTGGCCGTCACCCCACTCAATTAACACCGCTGTCATTGGATTGTCATGCTAGTGCGGTTGCATAGGCGCCATGCACCTGATGATGGCCTGGATGAGATTGGGTGGGCACCTGCTCCGAGCACTGCCCGCCAACGGTTGGCGCGCCTGCTGGTGGCGCTGGCCCCTACTGTTGCTGCTCTGGTTGGGCAGCGGTCTGCTGTTTCTCTGCCATGCCCTCGGTTTCCTGCTCGATGAGCTGCTGTTTCGCGGCTACCGCCGTGTCGCCGTGCGCGCGCCGGTGTTTATCGTGGGCGTGCCGCGCAGCGGCACCACCTTTCTGCAGCGGCACCTGGCGGACGATCCGGCGTTCACGACCCTGACGCTGTGGGAGTGCCTGCTTGCTCCGTCGATTTCCGAGCGCTATTTCTGGCGTTTCGTCGGTTGGTGTCTGGCGCCGCTGCGGCGCTGGATCGGGCGCTGGCGCTGGGCAGCCATGGATCGAGTGCACCGGTTGGCCTGGCAGGAGCCGGAGGAAGATTTTCTGCTGCTGTTGTACCGGGGGGGCTGTTTTCTGCCGGCGTTGCTGTGCCCTGGGGCGGAGCGCTACTGGCGTCTGGCCTTTTTTGATGACGCGGTACCGGCCCCGGAGCGCCGCGCAATGCTGGCGTTCTATCGGCGCTGCCTGCAGCGGCACCTGTACTTTCACGGCCGCGATAAGCGACTGCTGAGTAAAAACCCGTCTTTTACGCCCTGGATTCAGGATTTGCGCGCCGCGTTTCCGGACGCCCGCTTTATTGCCTGTGTGCGCCGCCCGGAAGAGGCGGTGCCCTCCCAGTTGAGTGCCTTGCGCCCGGTGCTGCGTCTGTGGGGCGGCGACTCCGTTGCACCGGAGCTGAGCGAGCGGATGATCACCGTGCTCCACGGCTATTACCGACGGGTTCTGGCGCTGCGCGGGGCGCCCTGGGTGCAGGTTCTGCCGCTGGCCGAACTCTCGCGGCTGGATACCCGGGGGTGGTTCCGCCTCTACGCGTTTCTTGGCCAGCCTTTGCCTTCAGGGGGCGCCGTCGCACTTAGTGACGAATCGCGCCGCGATGCCGGTCCGGGTCACCGCTATGATCTGGCGGAGTTCGGCCTGAGTGAGGCCGGTATTCGTCAACGTTTTGTGTCTGTCTGGCCTCACCCATGAGCGGAGTTGTCCTATGAGCCCTGAACCGCGCCACCCTTTGCTGTTGCCCGAGGCCCTGCGGGTGGCGGTCGTATCCGACGCCGCCCCCGGCCGAAACGGAGTAGGTGCTTACTATCAGGATCTGATGGAGCAGCTGGCACCGGAGCTGGAGCGCATTGTGCTGTTTTCGCCCCGGGTGGAAGGGGGCCGCTGGCGCGCGGGGCTGGCCTTGCCGTTGCCCGGTGACCGTACCCAGAAGCTGTGCATTCCCAACCCCTGGGCGCTCCGGCAGGCGCTCCGGGAGCTCGCGCCTCAGGTGATGATTGTGGCCACGCCGGGGCCCTACGGGCTGCTGGGGGCGCGCCTGGCGAAATCCCTGGGGATTCCCGTACTCGCGGGCTTTCACACCGCCTTTGAGCAATTGACCGAACTCTACTGGCAGGGCTCCTGGCGGGGCCGGCTGGTCCACCGGCTGTTCGATCGCTCCCACCGCTACCTGTTTGCCCGGTCCCGCTCGGTACTGGGCAACTCCCGGGATATGCTGGAGCTGGCTCAGCGGATGGGGGCGCCCTCTACCGGATTGATCGGCACGCCGATTTCGGCGGAGTTTGCCTGCACGCCGCGGCGCCCCTACGGCGGTCAGTTGCGTCGCGTCCTGTTTGCCGGTCGGTTGGCTGCGGAGAAAAACCTCGCCGCGGTCATCGAGGCCGCCCGGGTACACCGGGATATGGTGTTCAGTATTGCCGGCGACGGGCCGCTGCGTCGCGAGCTGACGGACGCCGCCCGTGCCTGCCCGAACCTGCGCTTATTGGGTTGGCTCGATCGCGAGGCGCTGCGGGCGGAAGTGGATGACCACGACCTGCTGCTGTTGCCCTCACACTTTGAATCCTTTGGCACCATCGCGCTGGAGGCCATGGTGCGGGAGCGGTTGGTCATGGTGTCCTCCGGCTGTGGTATCACCCAGTGGCCCGAGCTTTGCCCCGGCCTGACTATCATCGACCCGTCACAGAGTGCGGCCGAGGCGCTGACCCAACTGCGCGCCCGCACCCCCGCCGAGCGTCGGGAGCGGGCCTGCACCGCCGCGCAGGTGGCCAGTGCGCTCAATGAACGCTGCCTTGCGCACTGGTGTGAGCTGCTGACCCATACCGTGGCCCAGCGCTCGACGCTACCGTCCGTCCCGCCGCCTGCGGTCGCCTCCGTGCTGGACTGACGGCCGTGGAAGCGTTGTTATCCATCCACGATGTGATGCCGGAGACCCTGGATCGGGTGGAGGCACTGCTGTCCATGGTGCCGGTGTCGGCCCGGCCCGGCACCGTGTTACTGGTGGTACCGGGCCGGGATTGGCGCCCCGGAGACCTGGCCCGCCTGGGTTGCTGGCAATCCCGGGGGCTGGAGCTGGCGGGCCACGGCTGGTTTCATCGGGCCGAGCGGGTCCGGGGTTGGTATCACCGCTGTCACGCCCGTCTGATTTCCCGCCAGGCGGCGGAACATCTGAGTCAGCCGCGCGCCGCGCTCAAGGCGCTGCTGGCCGACAACCACCGTTGGTTTGCCCGTCATCGGCTGGCCCCGCCGGAGCTGTATGTTCCGCCGGCCTGGGCCCTGGGAGAGCTCAGGGGTGAGGATTTGGCCGAGTCGCCCTTTACCTATGTGGAAACCACCTCGGGGCTCCTCCACACCGCCACCGGCGTGCGGCGGCGATTACCGCTGGTGGGGTTCGAGGCCGATACCCCGCTGAGAGCCGTGGGGCTGCGGTTCTGGAATCGCTGCAACCGGGGGTTCACCAGTGAACGTCATCCCTTACGCATTGCGTTGCACCCGGGCGATGCCGAGCTGCACCTGGCCGGGGATCTGAGCCAGACGCTTGCGCCTCTGACCCGATGTATCGATTACCGGGCGCTGTTCTGATCCGCCTCGCTCATAGTGCGCCGACGAGCGTCACAGAGTCGTAACAAATGATCTCTATGCTGGCGCGCCTGTATTCAAAGGGAGTCCGTGTATGAGACTGCGTTGTTTGACCTGGGTCGTGTCAGTCTGGTTGTTGTCGTGCGGTGCCATGGCGGCGATCACGCCGTTTGCCTCCGGAGAGAGTGGCCTGCTGTTCAGTCTGCACGGGTCCAATACCATTGGCGCCAGCCTGGCCCCCAGTCTCGCCAAAGATTATCTGGTTGCCAAGGGCGCAACCGAGGTCAGCATTCGAGCTCGAACCGAGCCTAACGAATACCGGATCGAGGGCCGGGTGGCCGGCCAGACCGTCTATATCGACGTGGCCGCCCATGGTTCCGGTACCGGCATGCGCGGCCTTGCTTCCGGTGAGGCGCAGATCGCCATGGCGTCCCGTCCCATTAAAGCCTCGGAACAGACGCTGCTCGCGGATTTTGGTGCGATGCGGCACTTTGACGCCGAGCATGTGGTGGCGATCGACGGGCTCGCGGTCATTGTTCACCCCAGCAACCCGCTGGAGGCGCTGACGGTCACCGAAATAGCACGCCTGTTTTCGGGCGAGATTCGCAACTGGGCGCAGTTGGGTGGGCCGAATCGGACGGTCAGCCTCTATGCCCGGGACAACAAATCGGGCACCTGGGACAGCTTCAAGAGTATGGTGCTCAAGGGCGATTACTCGCTGGATGCCAGCGCGCGCCGCTTTGAGTCCAATGACCGGCTCTCCGATTCGGTTTCGGCGGACCCGGGGGCCATCGGTTTTGTGGGGCTGGCCTCGGTCCGTCAGGCCAAAGCGGTCAGCGTCTCCCAGGATGGCATCAGCCCCCTGGGCCCGGAGCCGCTGTACGTGGCCACGGAAGACTACGCGCTGTCCCGGCGCCTGTTCCTGTACACCCTCCCGGGCCAGACTCCGCCCCTGGTGCGGGAGTTTATCGAGTTTGCCCAGAGCGAGGCTGGCCAGCGGCGGGTCGCGCAGGTGGGGTTTGTGTCCCAGAATCCCGTGAGTCTGAAGCCGACCCTTCATCCCGATGCACCGCCGGCATACAGTGAGCTGGTTCGCCACGGTGAGCGACTGTCCATCAACTTTCGCTTTGATGCGGGCAGTTCACGCTTGGACAACAAGGCCCGGTGGGATGTGGAACGGCTGCGCCAGTTTATGAGTCGGCCGGAAAATCGCCACCTGCAGCTGCAGTTGATCGGCTTCGGGGATGGCCAGCAGTCGGAGGAGCGGGCGCTGATTCTGTCCCGCATGCGGGCCTTGCGGGTCAAGTCGGCGCTGCGGGCCCACGACATTCACGCCGCCTCGGTGGTGGGTTTTGGCGATGATCTGCCGGTGGCCGACAGTCAGGAGGCCGGGCGAATCAAAAACCAGCGGGTGGAAGTCTGGTTGTTTGATCCCGCGGTCTCGACGGTAGTGAACGGTGCCAAATCCAGCTTGCTGGAGCAGCGGGCTTCGCCTGATTCCGAGGCGGTGTCCAGTGTCTGGCCCGGGCGCGCTCAGTAACCGACACTTCACGGCGGGCAGCCACCCGATGGTAGAATCCTGATTCATCCATCGGGAGATGTTTATGCCCAGGCCAACTCACTGGTTTCTGTCGCTCATCGTCGCACTTCTGACCTCTCCCGCGCTCGCGGTCGAGGTGCTTGCGGGAGAGGTGAGAGTGGCGGTGGCAAGCAACTTTGCCGGGGTCATGGAACCACTGGCCGACGCCTTCACCGAACATACCGGGCATCAACTGCGCCTGTCCTACGGCAGCACCGGCAAGCACTACGCTCAGATTCGCCAGGGCGCGCCTTTCGATGTGTTTCTGGCTGCCGATGAGACCCGGCCACGACGCCTGGAGGCCGAAGGTGTCGGTGTGCCCGGTACCCGATTTACCTATGCCATGGGCGTCCTGGTACTCTGGAGCCCCACCGGCGAAATTGCCGATCCAGTGCAGTCCCTGAAGCAGGCACGCCGTATTGCTCTGGCCAACCCGCGTCTGGCGCCCTACGGTCGGGCGGCTCAGGAGACCCTGCAGGCAATGGGGCTATGGGAATCCGTGGGTGCCGAGGCGGTGCGGGGTGAGAACATTGCCCAGGCCTACCAGTTTGTGGCGACGGGCAATGTGGGCCTGGGGTTTATCGCCTTGTCACAGTGGCAAACCCGTCCGCAGGGCGACTATTGGCTCGTGCCCGAGACTCACTACCAGCCCATCGTCCAGCAGGCGATCTTGCTGCGAGACACACCATCGGCCCGCGCCTTTCTCCGATTTCTGCAAAGCGATACCGCGCGCACCCTCATCCGCGATGGCGGGTATCGCTAAACCACCCGGTTGCGACCCGCCTTTTTGGCGTTGTAGAGCTGCTCATCCGCATATTCCACGGTGGCGCTCAGTTCACCGGAGCTGTGACAGACCGCCGTGCCGAAGCTGGCGGTGACCCTGTGGGGTGTGCCTCTGATGGGGAAAACGGTGTTCGCCAGTTTTGCTCGCACTTTCTCGGCGACAATATGCACATCCGTCAGCTCGGTCCGGGGCAGAAAGATCAGAAATTCCTCGCCCCCGGTGCGGCATGCGACGTCCTGTCGGCGCAGGGTCTTGCGGAACAGGCGGGCCACCTCTTTGAGCACATCGTCTCCGGCCTGATGACCAAACTGGTCATTGAGCTGTTTGAAATGATCGATATCGCACATCACCACACCGAGCGGCAGAAACTCGTCGGGAGTCTGATTCAACCGAGGTTCCAGGCTGGCATCGATAAAGCGCCGGTTGGGGAGCCGGGTGAGCGGATCGGTGTTGGCCTGCTGCTCGCGGGAGAGTTGCAGTGCGCTCATTTTGTGATGACTGCGTTCGCGGAAAAAATCATTGATTCCGGCGGCGATCACCATGATCACCAGCGAGGCAAAAAACCGGGTGGTTTCCTCGGGCCGGTACTCCGCGTGAATCCAGTCCGGCGTGAACAGCATCACCGCAATGGCAAGCAGGACCAGAGTATTGCCGATCAGGGCATTGCGTACCCCCAGTAGCCCGAACAGTATCACCGGGAAGGGAAATATCCAGTACAGGGCAGTATTCTCATGACCACCGTGGTAGATCAGCGCCAGCACAAAACCGACCACCAGCACGGCTTCAATCTTACAGGCAAGGTCAATGTCGCCGGTGCGATGGTAGTAGGCGACGGTGAGCAGAAACGTCAGCGAGGTGCCGAGCAGCAGGGACGCCAGTGCCACATTGCCGGACATCAGGTGGGGCAGGCCGTAGAGCAGAATCACCGTGCCCGAGATATAACTCACAAACGACAGGATGTATTGCCGCCGGTCCTTGTCGACGTTCTGGGCCTGGGCCTGACTTTCAAATACGTTCATCAAGTGCAACCGGGTTGAGGTGGCGCGACTATCATCAGTTTGCTGAGCTCCAATATCAAGCCTAGTTCAGCGAATGAGTCCTGTCATGCCTGTCTGCACTGGCTTTGCAAACGCCCGGTCCGTGCTAAAGTGGCCGTCATCAATGGACAGGCTGAGCTGCTGCATGATTCAAAGCGCCGACTGGGTGGCCCTGGGGATAACCCTCAAACTCGCTGCCATCACCACTGTTATTCTGCTGATCGTCGGGACACCCCTGGCCTGGTGGCTGGCGCGCAGCCGTTGGCGCTTCCGGTTTCTGGTGGAGGCCATGGTGGCCCTGCCGCTGGTGCTGCCTCCGACGGTTCTCGGTTTTTATTTATTGTTGCTGTTGGGGCCTTCTGGCCCCTTGGGGCAGGTGGCCCAAGGGTTTGGCGGTTACTCACTGGCGTTTAGCTTCACCGGGCTGGTGATCGGCTCGGTGGTGTATTCGCTGCCCTTCGTGGTGCAGCCGCTGGCCGGCGCGTTTCAGTCGTTGGGGCAACGTCCTCTGGAAGTGGCGGCCACCTTGCGCGCCGGATTCTGGGACCGCTTTTTCAGCGTGGTGGTGCCGCTCACGCGCTCCGGATTTCTGACCGCGGCCGTACTCGGCTTCGCTCACACTCTGGGGGAGTTCGGTGTGGTGTTGATGATCGGCGGTAACATCCCCGGGGAGACCCAGGTGGTGTCCATCGCCATTTATGACCACGTGGAGAGCCTGGACTACGCCCGTGCCCATGTCCTTTCCGGCGGGCTGTTGCTCCTGTCGTTTGTGCTGTTGCTGACGGTGTACGGTTTCAATCGACACTTGAGCCTGGTGAATCGAGGATGACGACAACATCGGATACCCAAGGGTTGGCCCTGCACTTTCAGGTCCGTCGGGGTGACTTCGAGCTGGCCGTGGACCTGCGCCTGCCTGGGCGGGGCGTAACCGGCATTGTTGGTCCCTCCGGGTGTGGGAAAACCACCTTGCTGCGGGCGGTGGCGGGGCTCGACAAAACGCCGGGTGGACGCCTCCATCTGGGCGAGCGTTGCTGGCAGGACGGGGCGCAGTTCCTGCCCACCCATCGGCGACGTCTGGGCTATGTGTTTCAGGAACCGAGCCTGTTCGAGCACCTGTCGGTGCGGGGCAATCTGAATTATGGCTGGCGGCGCACCCCGGCGGCTGAGCGGCACTTGTCGCAGGAAGAGCTGATCGAGTGGCTCGGCTTGGCCCCCCTGATCGATCGGCCGGTCAGCGGTTTGTCTGGTGGTGAACGTCAGCGAGTGGCCATAGCCCGCGCGTTGGCCACCAGCCCCGAGCTGTTGTTGATGGATGAGCCTCTGGCGGCCCTTGATCCGACCAGCAAGCAGGCGATCATGCCCTATCTGGAAACACTGCACGATCGCCTTGAGATTCCGGTGCTGTACGTCAGCCATGCCCCGGAAGAAGTGGCTCGCCTGGCGGACCACCTGGTGTTGATGGAGCGGGGACGGGTGTTGGCAGCAGGGCCGCTGGCGGAGCTGATGACCCGGGCGGATCTGCCCCTGGCCCGGGCCGACGATGCCGCGGCGGTGTTGTCCGGCACGGTGGCGGCGCATGATGACCACTACGCGTTGACCCGCGTCGCGCTCAATGGCGGCACCCTCACGCTGGCCCGGCAGCCCCGTTTGGAAGGGCAGAGTGTGCGCCTTCGGGTGGCGGCCCGGGATGTGAGCCTGACCCTGAGTCAGGCCCGGGACACCAGTATTCTCAATTGCCTGCCGGTGCAGGTGGTGAACATCGAGCCTTACGATAACACCCGCGTAACCGTGCATCTGGACTGCTCGGGCCAGCCACTGCTCGCCCGAATCACCCGCAAGTCCGCCGATGATCTCGCGCTCTCTGGGGGCCAGACGGTGTACGCCCAGATCAAAACAGCCGCCTTGTTGTAAATTTTTTTTGAACCGCTATGGAGTGAGGTGCAACTACCTCTTCGGAAGCGCCTTGTGTTGATTACGGTGCGCTAATAACCGAAGAGGACATCACCATGACCACACTCCAATCCAAAACCCAATCCTGCCTGAAAGCGTGTTCAGTTGCGTTGCTGGCGGGCAGCCTGTTTGCCTGCGGTGGAAGCAATAACAACTCCGCGCCAGATCCCGTTGTGCCGGACCCAGAACCGACCCCGGAAACCATTGATCTGAGTTTTATGATTCAGACGCACACCGGTGCACGTCTGTCGGATGTCACCGTGACCCTGGATGAGCAGAGCGCACAGAGCGATGTTTCCGGTCGCGTCGAGTTCAGTCCGGAGAGCCAGACATCCTATCGGGTGCGAGCCGAAGCCGATGGTTTTGTACCGCAGGTGCTGCGAGTCAGTGGTGAGCAGGATGGCATCATGCCCATTCGGATGGTGCCGGTAAAACAGACGCTGCCGGTGGATGACATTGAAGCGGCCCGCACTTTGAGCGCTGTGGATCTTGGCGCCCGGGTGACCTTTCCGGCCAACGCCTTTGTCACTCCCGATGGCGAACCCGCCTCCGGTGAAGCCACGGTTCAGATTACTCCCTGGGATATCACCAGCGATGAGCTCAATGCCATGCCCGCCAATGGTCAAGCGACCGATGCCGGCGGTGAGTCGGTCGAGCTGATCAGCGCCGGTATGATTACCGTGGACGTGCACAACGCCGAGGGTGATTACCTGCAGATCGCACCCAACACCACCGCCGAGATCCAGATGGATCTACCGGTGGCGAGTATCAACAATGAGCCACTGTCGATCGGCAGCACCATTCCCATGTGGCACTTTGACGAAGACCAGGGCCTGTGGATTGAAGACGATTCCATTATTGGCACCGTGGTCGCCTCGGCCACCTCACCGGTGGGGCTGGCGGTCTACGCTGAAGTGAGTCACTTCTCCACCTGGAACTGGGACTTCAAATTCGAAAACGGCGGCAGCATCAATGTCGAGTGTCGGTTGAGTGACAGCACAGCCATTCCCTGCGGTATCAATGCCGGCGTAACGCTGGATGATGGCTCAGTGTTTACCCGCAACGGTTACCTGCCCGAAGGTGGCTCTACCATTATCAATATGCCCAACAGTGCCACCATTGACTGGTACGCGACTTCCGACACCGGTCTGATTGGCGAGAAAACCACCGATATGTCCGCCGATGTGATTATCGAGTTGGAAGACCCAAGCAGTGAAAATGTGGTGCGCTGTGAATTGCCGGACGGCACCGGCGTGGGCTGCTCGGTAACCCTGACCGATGGTACTGAAACCCTGACTCAATCTGTTCCGGCGGGAGGTGCCACCATTGTTACCGGTTGGGACAATCTGGATGAGAACAGCGAGTTGACCTGGACCGCGGAAACCCCCTTTCCGATCAGCGTGGGTGGTCAACAAGTCATCGCCGAAGGTACGGCAACATCCGGCATAAACGGAGACGTTGATGTGGCCCTCGCGATCACGCCGATTGATGAAGTAGAGGTTCAGTGTCTGGGTGAGTCCGGTGTGTCGATTCCCTGCACCGTTGATATCACCGCGACCTTGTCCGATGGCACGGTGTTCACCGATACCGATATTCTGATTCAGGACAGCCTGGCAGTAGCGGTTCCCGCTGAGGCGACTCTGCTCCAGTGGACAGCCGAATCCAACGGCGCCTTCAGCCAGAATGGTCAGTTCGTCACCATGGCCGGCAGCATGGAAACCAGCCTGGTCAGTAGCGTAGCGCTGGTGCTGGATGAAACCGTGGTGCAGGGTCCCGCAGCGCAGAGCATCGAAATTTCCTGCATCAACGGTCCGGAGACCTCGGCGACCAGCTGTGATATCGATGCTTTCCTGGAAGGCAACCGCGCGGGTTATGTCGAGCTGGGTGAGTACGAAGCGGTAGCGCTGGGTGATTCGGTCACTCTGGAGTTCCCGGAAGGTCTGGCCGACGAAAACGAGTGGGTACAGGTGATGGTCACCGGCGATGATGGGTCCACGGCTTACACCTTCTCCCAGTATGGTTCCCTGACCGATGGTGAGATGATTGAACTGGAGCTGCAATGTTCGGATGCCGTCGGTGGCGTAAACTGCCCCCAGTAACCCTAAACCACAACCTTTGATCTTCAGGCCGGCTGCTCGCAGCCGGTTTTTTTATGGAAGAGCGTGTCTACATCAATGGCGCGTCAGTTACACCAGGTTCCCACCTGCACCAACCCTCGGCCAAAACGATCATCCCGCCCCGTGGGCCCCAGGTCTTTGACCGCTGCCATCAGATCCGCACCTTGCTGTCGGGCCAAAAGAGAGGCGGCTGTGACCAGCGGCGCGGCGAAGGAAGTGCCGGTGTGGTAGCGTCCGCCCGTCTCGCCATCGGCGGCCCAGATATCCATGCCCGGTGCGGCCAGATCGATGTAGTCGCCCCGGTTGGCATCGGGGTACAGGCGCTCGGCGGCGTCCACGGCGGTTACGGCGATCACACCGGGCTGGGCGGCGGGAAAGCTTGGCGGTGCCTCCGGCCCCTGATTACCAGCGGCGGCAATCAGCAGGATCTGGCTGCCCAGCAATTTTCCCAGGGCCAGTTCAAACACCCGGTTGCGCTCACCGCCCAGGCTCAGGTTGATGGCCTGTACCTCCTGGCTGACCAACCAGTCCAGCGCGGATAGCAGAATTTCGGTGCTGGTGTCGGTACGCTCTCCTCGCTGGCGGAACACTTCGGCGGCCCACAAGGTGCTGCCGGGCAGCAGACCCGGGGTTTCCGAGTTGACGCTTCCCACCAACAGACTGGCAACCGCGGTACCGTGCAGTGCTTCGGCCGAGGTGCCGCGCACAAAGTTGCGTCGGGTCAGTTGGCTGTCCGTCAGGGCAGGGTGCTGGTCATTGACGGGGGTATCGAGCATGCCAATGCGGAATTGACCGCTGCAGGCGCCGGTATCTTCTGGCCAGGCGATCATCTGCTGGGCGTAGCGGCGCCGGGCGTTGAGTAACTGGTAGCGCTGGTTGGTGTCCAGGTCCAGATCCGGCAGGTCCTCTTGCACCTGAGCGACCAAATCGGGTGTGTCGGTCCCCGGAGGCAGACGGAAAACGCTGATCACCAGGCCCAGGTTGTCCAGGCGCTGACGGGATTTGACCCGCAGTTGGTAGCTTTGAAGTTGCCGGGCCGCCGATTGCGCCTCGGCCATATCCGCACTCACCAAAAGTAATTCGCCCGGCTCGTAGGGTAGCGAGTCCGGGGCCGGGGGGACGGGATCGTTTGATGGTGCTGGGGGTGGCACCGGCGGCGGTGGCGGCGGTGCGCGCCCGAGGAGACTGCCACCGCGCTGGATTGGCGGTCGAGTGGGCTCCGGTTCGGCGGCTTCCGGTTCCTCGCGATCGCTTGACGTTGACTCTGCCTTTTCGGTCACACTGACTTCGGGTTCGGGTTCGGGTTCGGGTTCGGGTTCGGGTTCGGGTTCGGGTTCGGGTTCGGGTTCGGGTTCGGGTTCGGGTTCGGGTTCGGGTTCGGGGTTCGGGTTCGGGTTCGGGTTCGGGTTCGGGTTCGGGTTCGGGTTCGGGTTCGGGTTCGGGTTCGGGTTCGGGTTCGGGTTCGGGTTCGGGTTCGGGTTCGGGTTCCCGCTCGATCACCTCTGCTTCCCGGGGGTTCGCCGGAACCGGCCGGGTGGGCTGTGGTTGAGCCTCTGCCTCTTCTATCGGACGCTCCTGTTCTACTTCTGAAGTCTCGGTTGTCCGATCGAGCGTCTGTACGGCGGTTTCGCGCTCTGAGTCTTGCACCGCTTCCCCGCGCCTGAGTTCAGCGGCGCGCTCGCGGTCGATGGTGATACTTTCCTTTGCTTTTTCCCGGTCCTGATCGTCCTGGGCCAGCAGCGTCAGCGGGCAGAGCACCAGGCTCCCGAGACAAAAGCAGGATGCCAGCCGTAGCGCTGCCCTCATGGTGCGATCACCTCATCCACAAAATCGTAGGCCCTCAGCGCATCCACCGCCGCCTCGATTGAGGCATCTTCCGGTAGCCCCAACTGGATAATGCCCTGGGCGCTGGGTCCGGAGACGATACTACCGTTCACGCTCAATACCGCCGTCTGCACATCTGCCATGGTGGCGGCCGGGTCGAAGACCATCTGGACCCGTGGCCCCTGGGGCGCTTCCTCGCCGGAGGCGGGTGCCATGTCCACCGCTGAGCCGTCGTCCCAGGGTTCCGGCCCCAGCAGCAGGGCGGCCTGCACGGCCACAATCACGCTGGCGGCGATAGCTACCGGGCGCCAGAAATTCCTCCGGGGCAAGACGACGGGTGCCTCCTCCTGCTCGGCCCGAATGGCTTTCTGCAGGCGCGCCAGACCCAGTTCGCCGGGGCCCGTGGCCGGTTCACTCTGCACCGTGCTTCTCAGCGCTTTCAGGAACTCGGCTTCCCGGGCCAGGGCAGGATCGTCCGCCATTTTCTGCTCGAGTGCGTGGCGTTCCGCCTCCGGCAGTCGGCCGTTGGCCCACAGGTTCAGTTGTTCATCTATGTCTTTCACGATGACCTCATGGCTCTGGCCAGTTGTTTCTTCAGTAAGTTTTTGGCGTGGTAGACGCGGGACTTTACCGTTCCTTCCGGTATGCTCAGGATACGGCCAATCTCCGCGTAATCCAGTTCTTCAAAAAACACCAGGTGCAACACCTCCCGGTGTGGGGGCGACAAAGTCTGCATGCCAGCGCGTACCCGTTCCGCGTCTTTGACCGCCGAGAGTGCCTGTTCCAGATCGGCCGTCGGGGTCTCATCCGCCAGGGTGTCATCCACCTCGATAAATTCCCGGACGCCCAACTTGCGCCAGTGGGTCAGCACCTTGTTGTGGGCGATGCCGAACATCCAGGTGGTGACCTTGGAGCGTCCCGCAAAACGGGCCGCCGAGCGCCAGACTTCCAGCATCACCTCATTGAGTAAGTCGGCGGCCACGAAGGAATCGTTCAACTTGGCCATCAGGTAGCGGTACAGCCGGGTTTCATGGCGGCGGTAGAAGGCGCTCATGGCCTCCATCTCGCCGCCGGCCATCGCCAGTAAAAGTTGTTCGTCGGTATCCTGTTCCGATAGGGCCATAGTGATTGTCCGTGATTATTCTTCTTCGGTGCGCAGGGTCTGCAGGGGGCTGGCGGCCAGTACGCGGCCACTGGCATCCACCGCCACCACACGCCAGGAATAGGTTGTTCCCGGTTCCAACCGATGCAGCACCGCCGATGACAACCGAGTGCTTCGGGTGTTGCTCTTCAGCACCAGGCCGGTGGTCGGTTCCCGGGTGAAACGGTTGGGCACCCGGTCGGGTCCGGGTCGCTCGTCGGCGACATCGGGCTCGGGCGGCTGGGCGTAAAATTCCAGCTGATAGGCGTGGGTGGTGGCGATCGCCGGCCAGGTAAACTCGGTATCCGCCCCCAGGGTGGCTGCCACTGCCCGGGCGCCGTTCAGGTGCGGTACCCACTGGGCTTCATGGGTCGAGCGGCTGCTGACCTGGTAGCGCAGCACTATGTCGTTTGGCTCCCGCGTGCCGTTCTGTTCCAGAGTGGGGTGTACCAGATGCAGGCGCAACAGGTACAGGCCGGGCTGATCGGTGGGCAATCTCGGGCTGCGCAGGCTCGACTGCTGACCGGCTCCAAGATATTCGCGCACATTGTCCAGGCGCCGAAACACCGGTTGGCCACGGGTGGTGGCGGGCGTCGCGACCTCCCACACCGCCTCCAGCAAGCCGGCCCGGTCGTAATGGATGATCGCTTCGGCGTGCAGCGCCTCATCCCGTGAGACCGAGGCCACTGGCGCGCCATCGTCAAAGCGCAGGGCGAGCCGGCGGAGGATCAGGCCGCTGGCGGTCACCTCTGAATTTTCCGGTAAGGAGCGCGCGGTATTGGGCAGCGGAGCGGCAGGGTCGGCCAGGCGCAGTGTCTGCACACCGGTGACCGGAATGCCGTTGACGCTGAACGGGCGCACGTAGGACAGCTCGCGTGCGCCCTGAGCGGCGGCCTGGGTACTGATAGCGGCGGGGACGGTCAGGGTTTCACTGAAGCTGAACGCGGTCGGCTGACCATCGGCAGAGCCGGAAATGCGCTCCATCAAGGGCCGGCGAACCATCCCCAGCGGCTCGCTTGAGGCCGGGTCACCGAGCGTAAAATAACCCACATCCGAGCTGACATCGCCAATGCGATCAAAAAAGGCGCGCCCCCGCCAGACCACTGACAGGGTGGTATCGGTGCCGATCACCACCGGGCGGGCGACCGAGCAGGGTTGCATGGAAGAGCACAGCTCCACCTCCTGGGCGGAGGAGGGTAGTGCGTATCCCAGCGCGAGGAGACAGAGGAGCGCGAGGCGATAGCCGATCTTGGCTGAACGCTTGAGAGCGGGTCGGTTCATGGTTGAATCCCCGGATAGGTCACCGGTAAATGGGTGCGCAGTTCAATAAACGCCTGATAGCTGTTCACCGAGTTGGGCAGCACGAGCTGATCCCGGTAATCATTGCGGGCAATGGACAGAATCAGCTCCACCCCCGGGCGATGACCTTCGGCTTCGCGTAGACGCCAGTTGAGGTTGGCGTTGAGGTAGGTGGTCTGGTCCCACTGGGCAAAGAAGGGGTCGTCCCGGGCACTGGTCTGGTTGAGCCCCATGCTGAAACTGCCCGCCAGGCGTTCCGGAACAAACGTGGCGTTGGCATCGAACGAATAAATGTGCCGGTCGGTGCTGAGGTTCTGTTCCGGGTAGGTGGTGTGTTGAAGCTCCCATCCGATATAGAAGTTGTAGTCGCTGTTCAGGTACCAACCGGCGTCCAGCCGGGTGGCCCGGGTGCGATTGTCGGGCTGCCAATCGGTGCCGTCCTCCAGGGTGTCATAGTGAATGCCGGCGGACCATTGCAACTGTTCTTTGCTGAAGGCGGCGGTCAGCTCAGCGCGCCGGGTTTTCAGGTCGTTGGCCAGGTAACCCTGGGGGGTGTAGTCATCTTTCAGGGTGGTGCCGCCGAGGTTGAGCGAATAGGTGGGTTGGCCCAGCAGGGTCAGCAGGGGATTTTCCGGAAGGTCATAGTCAAAGTAGGCAGTGCCCAATTGCCACTGCCGGGTTTCGGAAATCGCGTATCGGTCATCCTCGGTGAGGTTTGATTGTTCCACCGCGTAGTGGCCATCCCAGGTCCATTTTTCTTTGGTGGCATCAAAGAACGCGCGCTCGAGCTTTTTGTCGGCGGGGGCGTGACGGTTGGCGAGGCTGCGAAACCAGGTGCCCATTTTTCGGGCTTCCAGCCCCAGCCGCCAGTCCAGGGCATCGGTGCCCGAAACGGTCGGGTCCAGCACCAGCAGGGCCGACCAGGCATCGCCCTGTTCCGGATCGAACCCCTGGTCCATGCCGTCAAAATCGTATTCGCTTTCTGCCTGCTCCAGACGCACCCGGAGCTGACGCTGGAAAAACAGGCCGTCCAGGGTAAGGTTCCAGGCATCTCCTTCGTGCACTAACGGGTCGGCATTGGGGTCCAGGCTCCCGTAGTCCGGTTGACTGACTCGCCCGGACAGGTGTTCACCGGCAAGCATCACCTGAGTGGTATCGCTGCGCCAAGGCCAGAATGTCAGCCGCCCGCCGGTCATGCGGTTGTTTTCTTCATCGGTTCCGAGGCCCGCATCCAAACCCACCGTCTGGCGGCTGACCGCTTGATAGATCGACGCGGTACCGTCCCAGAGGGGCAGTTTGGCGCCGGTGGAGACGCCGCGGCGTTCAAAGCCGTCCTGAATCAGGCTGGCGGCGGTGAGTTGCTGGTCGCCCAACGCCAGGTGGTAGCGGTCGAATTCGCCGCGTAGCTGAAACCGGGCCAGATCCACACGCCGGTCGGCGATGGCCAGGGCCTGGTCGTTTACCGCCATCAGGTCCAGATTGCTGCTTAACGTCCAGCGATCGCCGCTGACTTCGGATTCCAGATGGCCGCCGCCCTGGGCCCGAAAATCGTCGCCGCCGATGCCCTCGCTCTCCGCCACCCGCTGGCTGAGCGCCAGATCGAGTTGGCCGTCGACATGGGCCGAGCGAAGTCCGCTGGAGTGGCGCACCTCGACCGACCAGTAACCCAGCTCCTGCACCTCGCCCTGGTCGCCATAGAACATCAATCGTAGTTCGTGGTGGCCGGGCGCCAGTGGACGCACCGGGACATAAACCCAGCCCTCGGTGCGACGCTGTGCCAAGGCAGAGACGTCCATGCCGTCCAGCTCCAGGCTCAGTTGTCCCGGGTCTGCGGGGAGTGCGTCGGCGGCGAGCGTGATACGCAGCGGTTCGCGCGGTTGGAAAAAACCGTCGATTTCGGAAGGGGCCAGCCGGGCGTCAGCCTGGGCAATCGCGTGGGCGCCACTGAGCATCAGCCAACCGCAGAGCAGCAGCGTAAACGGCGTTGCGGCCCGTCGCTTCGGCGCCGGTGTTGTCAGGGGGGGAAATCGGGCCATCCAGTGCTCGCTCTGCAAGAACCGTCGTTATCAGTGGGTTGCAACCGATCCGATGCGGGTTCAATGTTTTTCAGTTATTTTTGCAGTGGGCCACTCACACCCTGCCCCTACCTCGGGTTAACGCTACACGAAAATGGGTACGCTTCCAAACACAGCGGTCGCGTCCCGAGACCAGCGTCGCATTTCACCTGCAAGGAGCTCCACGGGTTTGGGCGCTGGCCGGCGTCAGCCCGCTTCAAGCGAACGCTTTCGATACTGGGAGGGGGTTTGTCCAACATGCTTTTTGAAGATGGCGTTGAAGGTCGATTTGCTGGTGAAGCCTGCGTCCGCCATGATTTCCAGAATGGTGCGAGCGCCGTGGTCGGGGTCGATCAACAGCTGTTTGGCGCGCTCCACCCGGTAGCCGTTGATAAATTCAAAGAAGTTTTTCCCGAAGTGCTGGTTGAGTATGCGCGACAGGGTGCGCTCAGGCAGGGACAACTGCCGCGCGAGTGATTCCAGTGATACCGTGCTATCCAGATACGGACGGCGCTCCGTCATCAGGGCTTCCACCCGCCGGACCTGCTCGGGCTTGTAGGGCTCGGCGTCGGTGCCTGGCGCGCGCTCGGGCAGGCCGCTGAACAGATGGGTGTAGCGAATGCTGATAAACACCAGCGAGTTCACGAACACAAAGTTGAGGTAGTTGCTCGCCACGCCGGTCAGGTTGGCCAGGTGGGCGGGCATGTATTCCGCCGTGAGGTGCACCCCAAGTTGCCAGGAGGCAATCAGCACGAAGCCCAGAATAATCCAGGCCAGCCAGCGCCGTTCGCTGACCTCGACATTGGCGTAGCGCTCCTGGAGCTGGCGGCGATAGTGCCACAGCAACAGCAGGCAGTAGCCGCCGTAGCCGATGACGCTCAGGTGCCAGAGGGTGACGGTGTGGCTCATCAGCGAAGACCAGATGAAATCCAGCTCGCGCATCAGCGCGACCTGCTCGGCGGCGGGGCGCCAGTGATACTGGCTGAGCATCATCAGGGTGGCCAGTACCGCCGGTAGCAGGTGCAGCCCGTGGTACCAGCGAAAGCGGGTCTGTCGGTACAGCACGGACAACACATAGGCATAGAGCAGAGGCCCGATGAGCCAGTAGCTGAAACTGCCCAATAGCAGCAGGTTCGGGTTCCATTCCAGAATGAGCTGTCGCAGCGGGTCACTCCAGATCAGCAGGGTATCCAGGTAGCGGACCGCGCTGGCCAGCAGAAGACCGATCAGCAAATAGGTGCTGCGTATAGCGGGGCGGCGGGTGAAGAACAGCAATGCGGCCAGCAACAGATACTGACTGGCGGACATCAGCAGTACCAGGTCGTGAATGTTGAAGAGCAGTGCGTCGTGGGTCAGGTTTTTCAAAGGCCCGTCTACCGCCTCTGTCATAAAGTGATTCTTTGCAGCCCAAAAGTAGTGGGACTTCCGCAGAGGTGCGAAGTCCCGCCCACCGGTATTCGGACGTGCGGTTTTGTGTTTCCGCCGTAAGTCGGGCGCGTGACTGTCTGTCCGATGATACCGTCATGGACAGGTCGGGACTGTAACCAGTTGCCGACGGCTCCACAAGCGCCGGGCCGGTTTTTGAGTCTGTCCCCGGCGCCTCAGCATCCACCCAATAATAAGGTCATACCATGTCAACGAATGTTTCGATCATTGTCCGCGCCTGCCTGATCAGCAGCCTGTTCAGTCTGGTGGCCTGCGGGAGCTCCGGCTCCACGCCCGAGCTTCCGAGCTCCAGCAGCGAAGCGAGTTCCAGCAGCAGCTCGGAAACGTCCTCCAGCGCCAGCGCACCGGCCATGACCGCGCCCGATGACCCTCTGGAGCCTCACGCGACGGTGGCGGAGATGGGTATCGGTATTAACCTGGGTAACACGCTGGACGCTTACCCCAATGAGGGCGACTGGGCGCTGCCCGCTCAGGAGCGGTATCTGGAGGATTTCAACGAGGCCGGCTTCCAGCATGTCCGTATCCCCGCCACCTGGGATGATCACACCGCTGAATCCGCGCCCTATACCGTCGACAGTGGGCGTATGAATCGCGCTGAAGAAGTGGTGGACTGGGCGCTGGACCAGGGCTTCTACGTCATTCTCAATGCGCACCATGAGCGCTGGATCTGGGAGGGTGAAGGCCTGACCGAGGAAAAGCGGGCGCGCTTCCAGGCCATCTGGACTCAGATCGCGGAAAGCTTCAGTGGCAAATCCCACCGGCTGATATTCGAAATTCTGAACGAGCCCATTGGCTTGAGCGCCGAACAGACCAATGAGTTGAAAGCGGACATCCTGCCCATCATCCGGGCGCAGAATCCGACCCGTCTGGTGATCATTTCGGGGCACAACTACAGTGGTGTTCACACCCTGAGTGATATCAACCTGCCGGAAGATGACTACCTGATTGCCAACTTCCACTCCTACGACCCCTGGGCTTTTGCCGGCCAATGCACGCGCCGGTGGGGCAGTGAGGCGGATCGAGCGGAGCTGGCCCAGATCTACGCCACCGCCGCCGCATGGCGTGAGCAGAGCGGCGTGCCGGTGATGCTCAATGAGTTTGGGGCAGCAAAGTTCGACTTCCAGAACCCGGAGAACGTCTGTGAGCTGGAAGACCGGCTGGCGTATATCGGTCACCATGTGAATTTGGCGATCGAAAACGGCATCCCGGCCACTTTCTGGGACGACGGCGGCTCCTTCTCCACCTACGATCGTGAGGCCGGAACCTGGGGGCCGGAGAAGGATGTGCTGGTTGCCCCCAACAATCCCTGAGCATTACGGTTCCAGCCCCCGGCTCTATCCGACCGGGGAGCAGCCGGTGTCCGGCGCCATTCTGGTGCAGTATTTGGAGTTGCACGGGCGCGTGCTTCATTTAGGTGCCCACGATAATATTCTTTCGCGTCAGCTAGCGGTTGCCATGAACCTGGGACTACACTTTATAGAAGGGACTCGCGCGGTTGGGAGTGGCTGGCATGGGAATTGCCCATCGGAATAGTGTAGATGGGCTTTTGCGGTGCGGTGGCCGAGTGGTTTCAGCGGCGAAAGAAGTCCTGCAAGAGACACAAGAGACAACCCCGATTCACCGGTGAGGGGATGCACGATGCAGGCCCTCCCGATTGACAGGACAACAGCGAATGGCCAAAAACTTGTATATGCTGCCCGAGGGCTTACCGGAGCCTCAGGACGATGGCGCCTGCGATCATCTGCAGGGCATGGCAGTTCCCAGTCTGGCGCTCCCGAGCACCGGGAAGGAAACGGTAGACCTCAGTGCAATCAGCGGCACCGCCGTGGTGTTCTTTTACCCCATGACCGGCAAGCCGGAACAGCCACCCATGAGAGGTTGGAACAAAATTCCCGGGGCACGAGGGTGCACCACCCAGTGTTGCGCGTTCCGGGATCGGTATCCGGAGTTCCAACAAATGGGGGTGGAAGTGTACGGGGTGAGCGCCCAGCCCCTCGAGGATCAGCGCGAAACCGTCGCGCGCTTGCGCCTGCCGTACCCCCTGCTCAATGACAGCGAGCTCAAGCTTGCTCAGGCACTGGAGCTCCCCACCTTCGATTACGATCAGTCCCGTTACATCAAACGGTTGACGCTTTTGATCGAGGGGGGCGTGATCCGGCAGGTGTACTACCCGGTGTTTCCGCCCCACCTCAATCCCACGGATATTCTCACTAAGCTCAGGCGTTGAGACGCAGGCCGATATCCAGGTTGGCCGCCAAGCAGGGCCAGCGACGCAGCTCCTCGGACCAACCCCGGTCCCGGTGCTGCGCAATATAGGCGTTGAAGTTATCGCCCTCGAACGGGTACTCGTTGAGCAGTAGTTCGGCGGAGAAGAGTACCGCCTGATCCAGCTCGTTGGCGAAAGGTTCCCCGATCAGTTCATGAGCAATGACGTTGGCGCGGGTGGTATCCATGGGCGCCAGTGGAATGCCGCAATAGCCGATGAAACGGTCGTTGACCTCTTCAAGCAGGCGGTGGGCCAAGTAGGCTTCGTCCAGCAATGCCACCAGATGACTGCGGCCTCTGACCAGATCCGGGGGGGACAGAAAATAATCGCAGGCGATATTGAGCAGTGGCGCCACCCGATCATTGACCCCCGCCTCCCGAGTGAGGGCATCAATGGCCCCGATAAACGCGGGCACATGCTCCACGTAGCGCACCACGAAATCATGAAGTGCGGCCTCGGCCTGAAGGGGTGGTAACTGAATCGCCACGTGCAATCGATCCGCCCGACGTTGAATGATCCGGCTCAGTTGCCCTGTCTCCAGGTCCTGTTGTTTCGCGGCCTGAATCAGGGCGCGAATGTCGTCGAGTGGTCGCAGACACATGACCTTGGCATGAACCTCCCGGCCCGTGATGGTAAATGCTCGATGAGTGTGGCGGTGGCGGTATGCACCGCGGTCGGCGTCCAGCCAGGGTCAGTCGGGTGTCGACTCGGCCGGTAATGCGTCGGCGGGGGATACCCGCAGAGCGAACAGTCGCACGGCGTGTGCTCACCCTTAAACTTAATTCAAAACCCGGTAAATACAAGGCGGTTTTAAGAGTGATTGCTTATAACCGTTGGCGAAAAACGTATGGAACGTTACTTGGGTCAGGCCGGTAGCAGCCAGCGACGGCGACGATTCAGGTAGTAATACACCGCACCCAGGGAAATCCCCCGGGCGCCGTTAAAGGCCAGAAACGCCAGCCAGAGGCCGTGATTGCCCAGTGGCTGCAGCCACCACCATAGCGGCAGAAACACCAGCAGCGCCGACCCGACGACGGAGTACTGCATGATAGCGGTCCGGCCGCTGCCCAGGTAAACCCCGTCCAATTGATAACCCCAGACGCCCACCAGAGGAACCAGGCAAATCCAGAGGTAGTGCGCCCGGACCTGTTCGAGGACCGGCTCCAGGCTGGTGAACAACCCGGGCCACCAGGGCGCGCCGGCGATAAAAACCAGACTGATCAGCGCCGCGCAGGCCAGGGCCCAGAGGGTAGTCAGCCGCACCGTCTGGCGCAGAGCGTCAGCCTGACGGGCGCCCAGCGCTCGACCCGCCAGCGCCTCGGCGGCGTGAGCGAAGCCGTCCAGTGCGTAGGAGGTCAGCATCAGGAACTGCAGCAGAACCGCATTGGCCGCCAGTATCTGGTCGCCCAGTCGGGCCCCCTGGGCGGCAAAAAAGGCAAAGACCAACAGCAGACACAAGGTGCGGACAAACAGGTGGCGATTGACCTGCAGCAGTGCCCGGTAGGCGTGCCACTGGCGCAGATGGAGCCGATCAAGCTGTCCGGGAAGCCGAATCAGGTGGTGCCTGAGCAGGCCCAGACCGACCAACAGCCCACCATACTCGGCCAGCACACTGGCCCAGGCGGCACCGTCGCTCTTCATCCCCAGCCCCAGAATCAACAGGGCGTCGAGCAGGATATTGAGCAGGTTGGTGGTCAGCAGAATCATCAGCGGGCGTCGGGTATCCTGACGGCCAATAAACCAGCCGATCAGGGCGAAGTTCATCAGGCTGGCCGGGGCGCCCCACAGGCGGATCTCGCCGTAACTCTGGGCCAGCGCGGCCACCTCCGGGCTGGCTCCCATCCAGCCCAGCGCCGTGGGGATCAGCCAGGGGCCGAGGGCGATGATCAGCAGTGCCAGGCCCAGGGCGAGTATCAGACTCTGGGCGAGCACCAGGCGGATGGCGTCATGGTCTTCCGCGCCGGTCGCCCGAGCGGCCACGCTGGTGGTGCCCATGCGCAGAAATCCGAAGGACCAGAACAAGAGTGTCAGAACGCTCGCCCCCAGGCTCACGGCACCGAGATAAACCGGGCTGCCCAGGTGGCCGAGAATGGCGGTATCCACGGCGCCGAGCAATGGAATGGACAGGTTGCTCAGCATCATCGGCCAAGCGAGTTGCCAGATCTGTCGGTGGTTGGGGCGGGTATCGGTCATGGCGGCAGTATCAACTTGGAGGTACCCGTTAAGGCCCGGGCGGAGCGGGAGTGTAACGCCTGTCTACGCAACAATAAATAAACGCTAAGGGTATAAAAGCATTGACTTTTTTTTGTCGCTATGGCCTCCTTGTTGTCGGTGGTTGCGACAATTAGCCGCAGTGCACTGGCCGTACCCCGCCACGCGAACCCGTTGGTTATTCAGCCGACATTGACTCTTACCCCTGATTGCCGATGAATGACGGCAAGTGAGGGAGTGTCGTATCGTGTGTCGGTTGATCCCGGGCCGCGGGGCGACGCGTCGCAACGGTGGGGCATTGAAAGAGCCCCGGTAGTTTCACAATAAACATAAGCTAGCTACACGGAGAATTTGGGCGATGTTTAAACGAGCGCATAGGCGGTCTGCCTGGCTGCTTGCCCCTGCCGTGCTGATGACCAGTTATCAGACCCTGGCAGACGAGGTTGAGCGTTGGAAGTTTAATATGACCGAGGGGGTAACGCCGGTCAGTCGCGAGATCCAGGGTCTCCATATGGAGATGTTCTGGTGGTGCGTGGCGATTGGTGTAGTGGTCTTCGGGATCATGTTCTACAGCATGATCATGCACCGCAAATCCCGCAACGTAAAACCGGCCAACTTTCACGAACACGTCGGCCTGGAGATTCTCTGGACGGCCATTCCGCTGGTGATTCTGGTCATCATGGCCATTCCTGCCACCAGTAGTCTGATCAAACTTTACGATTCCACAGAAGCGGAAGTCGATGTCCTGATCACCGGCTATCAGTGGCGCTGGAAGTATGATTACGTCGAAGACGATGTCAGCTTTTTCAGTAACCTGAGCACCCCGCGGGACGAAATCGACGGCTTTGCCCCTAAAAACCCCAACTATCTGCTCGAAGTGGATGAGCCTCTGGTGTTGCCTGTGGGTCAGAAAGTCCGCTTCCTGATTACCGCCTCGGACGTGATTCACGCCTGGTGGGTGCCGGATCTCGGAGTGAAGAAAGACGCTATTCCCGGCTTCATCAATGAATCCTGGGCGCTGATTGAAGAGCCCGGTATCTACCGCGGTCAGTGCGCCGAATTGTGCGGCAAGGACCACGGCTTTATGCCGATTGTGGTCGAGGCGCTGCCGGAAGAAGAGTACAACCAGTGGCTCGCGGACAAGAAGGCCGAGGCCGAAGAGCTGGCCAAACTGACCGAGCAGACCTTCAGCTTTGATGAACTGTATGCCCGGGGTGAAGACGTCTACGGTCGCTGGTGTGCCGCCTGTCACCAGGCCGACGGCTCGGGTGTGCCGGGAGTCTTCCCATCCCTCAAAGAGGGAAGCTTGGCGGTGGGTGCGATTGAAGATCATATCGATGTGATCGTCAATGGCGTTCCGGGTACCGCGATGCAGGCGTTCGGCGAACAGCTCAGCGAAGTGGACATCGCCGCGGTGGTGACCTACGAGCGCAACGCCTGGGGCAACAACATGGGCGACGAAGCCCAGCCCATTGATATCTATAACCATAAACAGGGCAACTAGGAGGTATCGCAATGGCTCACGGCCCCGCAAAAGGTATTACTCGCTGGTTGTATACCACCAACCACAAAGACATTGGTGCAATGTACCTGTGGTTCAGCTTTGCCATGTTCTTCCTGGGCGGCCTGTTCGCCCTGGTGATTCGTGCCGAGCTGTTCCAGCCCGGTCTGCAGATTGTCGAACCCAACTTCTTTAACCAGATGACCACCATGCACGGCCTTGTGATGGTCTTTGGTGCGGTCATGCCGGCCTTTGTCGGCCTGGCCAACTGGTTGATTCCGGTCATGATCGGTGCCCCCGATATGGCGCTGCCGCGGATGAACAACTGGAGTTTCTGGATTCTGCCGTTCGCGTTTCTGATGTTGGTGTCCACACTGTTTATGCAGGGCGGTGCCCCCAACTTCGGCTGGACCTTTTACGCGCCGCTGTCCACCACCTACGCGCCGCCGTCGGTGACCTTCTTCATCTTTGCCGTCCACATCATGGGTGCCAGTTCCATCATGGGGGCGATCAACATCATTGCCACCATCATGAATATGCGCGCCCCCGGCATGACCATGATGAAGATGCCGCTGTTTGTCTGGACCTGGCTGATCACCGCCTTCCTGCTGATTGCGGTCATGCCTGTATTGGCTGGCGTGGTGACCATGATGCTGATGGACATCCACTTCGGCACCAGCTTCTTCAACGCCGCCGGTGGCGGCGACCCGGTACTGTTCCAGCATGTGTTCTGGTTCTTCGGGCACCCCGAGGTGTACATCATGATTCTGCCGGCGTTCGGCATTATCAGTGCGATCATCCCCACCTTCGCGCGCAAACCGTTGTTCGGTTACTCCTCCATGGTGTACGCCACCGCGTCGATCGCCTTCCTGAGCTTCATCGTCTGGGCGCACCACATGTTTACCGTGGGCATGCCCATCGCCGGTGAGCTGTTCTTCATGTACGCGACCATGCTGATCGCCGTGCCCACCGGGGTGAAGGTATTCAACTGGGTGGCCACCATGTTCCGCGGTGCCATGACGTTTGAAACACCGATGCTATTTGCGGTGGCCTTTGTGATTCTGTTTACCATTGGCGGCTTTTCCGGCCTGATGCTGGCCATTGCCCCGGCGGATTTCCAGTATCACGATACCTACTTCGTGGTCGCGCACTTCCACTACGTATTGGTGCCCGGCGCCATCTTCTCGATCACCGCTGGCGTCTACTATTGGCTGCCCAAATGGTGTGGCCGGATGTACAACGAAACCATGGGCAAGACCCACTTCTGGCTGGCGTTTATCGGCCTGAACCTGACCTTCTTCCCCATGCACTTCTCCGGCCTGGCGGGTATGCCCCGGCGGATTCCGGATTACCACATGATGTTTGCAGACTGGAACATGATCTCCTCCGTGGGCGCCTTCCTGTTCGGCGCAGCACAGGTACTGTTCCTGTACATCGTGGTATCCACCATTGTTCGGGGCAAGCCGGCTACCGCCAAAGTGTGGGATAACCCGGAAGGTCTGGAGTGGACGCTGCCCTCACCGGCGCCGTACCACACCTTCAGCACGCCGCCGGAAATCAAGTAAACGGCATCATCAAGGGGGCATGGTATGAAATGGCTTTTCCCCAATAATCCGATCGCCGCACTCAGCGCCAAGCTGGGTGTGACGGTGGTGGGCATGTTCGTCTTTGCCATCTGGATCATGCCGCCCCTGTACGATGCTTTCTGTGAAGTAACGGGCCTGAATGGTAAAACCGGTGGTCGCTATGAGGCGACCGACTCCGGTATCGATACCAGCCGGACCATCAAGGTCCAGTTTGTGTCCACCAACAATGAAGGTATGCCCTGGGAGTTCAAGCCCGCGGTGCGCACGGTGACGGTTCACCCCGGTGAGCAGAAGCGGATCGACTATCTGGCACGGAACCCGACCGACAAGACCATGGTCGGTCAGGCGATTCCCAGCCTGGTGCCCTTCAAGGCGACCAATTATTTCCACAAGACCGAGTGCTTCTGCTTCGAGCAGCAGCCCTTGGAGGCAGGGGCGTCGGCCGAGCTGCCGATGTTTTTTATTGTCGACCGGGACATCCCGAAGCACATCAACACCATCACCCTGTCCTATACCTTGTTTGATGTCACGGACCGGTTTGGTGATGACCACAATGACTTGGCTAGTTTGAAACAATAAAAACGAGCGCGGAGTAATCGATATGGCGACAAGTGAAGGAACTTATTACGTACCGGAACAGAGCCGGCTGCCCATCTGGGCCAGCTTTGCTCTGTTTCTGACGGTATTTGGTGCCGCGAACTGGATGAACGGCAATGCCACTGGCCCCTACCTGTTCCTGGCGGGCGGCCTGGTATTTGCGGTTGTGCTGTGGAACTGGTTCGGTTCGGTGATCAATGAAAATATGGCCGGGCTGAACAGTGCCCAACTCAAGCGCTCCTATGTGTGGGGGATGGGTTGGTTCATTTTCAGTGAAGTGATGTTCTTTGCCGCGTTCTTCGGGGCGCTGTTCTATGTGCGCAACCTGGCGCTGCCCTGGTTGAGCGGTGAAGGCAGTAATGCGGCGACCAACGAGTTTCTCTGGAATGGCTTCGAAGCCGCTTGGCCACTGATGACCACGCCGGACATGGCGGTCAATGGGGACGCGGCTTCAATGCGCGGGCCCGAGCAGAACATGAGCTATTCCGAGGCCGGTTCACTCTGGACCTGGCTGCCGTTCTGGAACACCGTACTGCTGTTGACCTCAAGCGTGACGGTACACTTCGCTCACAGCGCCATCAAAAACAATGCCCGCAAAGCGTTTAACTGGTGGCTCGGCGGCACCATCGTGCTGGCGATCGCCTTCCTGATTCTGCAGGTTGAAGAATATGTTCACGCCTACACCGCCATGGGGCTGACACTGGATTCCGGCATTTACGGCACCACCTTCTTCATGCTCACCGGCTTCCACGGCATGCACGTCTTCCTGGGGACTTTCATGCTGGCGGTCATGTGGTTCCGCTCGGTGCTTAAAGGTCATTTCAAACCGGATGATAACTTCGGTTTTGAGGCTGCCAGTTGGTATTGGCACTTTGTCGACGTGGTCTGGGTCGGTCTGTTCTTCACGGTCTATATCTTCGGTTGATGATATGCCCTGGCTCGCGTCTTAAAGACGCGAGTCCCAGGGAGCTGAGCTGGTCAGAATGCCGCTGTAGAAACCATAGAAAACACACAGCATCATCACACTGGCCAGCACGATACGAATGCCCAGGGCGTAGAGTGTCCGTTTGGATTCCGGGACCCCGGCGTCCTTGAGCAGAAAGCGAAGGCCGCTGGTGAGGCTGGCCAGAACGCCGACAAACAGCACCAGGATAATGATTTTAAGCCACATAAAAATGCCTGTTGTTGAGCGTGTTGAGTTGTAAATTGTATTAGAACGGCAGCTCCCTCCACTGAGCGTCGGTGAGAGCTCCCCGAGGTATCCAGTGTGAACTCCCAGCCAACGTCCGCCGCGCCACAGTGTAGCACTGCCTTCCACTGGAAAGTCACACTGCTGTGCCTGCTGACCTTTCCCGTCCTGATGGCGCTTGGCTTCTGGCAACTGGACCGCGCCGAGCAGAAGCGGGCCCGGGAAGCCGCCCTGGATGCGGTGCGCATCCAGCCGCCGGCGAGCCTGCCTGGCACCGAGCTGGCCGATCTCCAGGAACAGCGCCGGTTGTTGCTGCAGGGACAATACCTGACGGGACGCAACTGGCTACTGGATAATCGCCAGCGCGACGGCCAAGTGGGTTACGAAGTGATAACCCCGTTTGAGCTGAGCGATGGTCGAGTAGTGTTGGTTAATCGCGGCTGGGTGGCCGCCGGCGATGATCGCACCGATCGCCCCAATCCACTGGCGCCGAGTGGCGAGCACACGCTGTTCGCCCGCTGGCAGACGCCCAGTGAACATCCGTTACTCGACGGTCGCACAACGGATGCCGATTGGCCCAAGGTGATTGTTGCCATAGATACGGAGGCCATGGCCGGGGTTTTGGAGTCTCCGGTATTGGATCATTACGCCAGGCTGGATGACGGCAGCCCGGGTGCCCTGATCACAGAGTGGCAGAATTTGGAAGTGAGCGCCGCCAAACACCTCGGTTATGCGGTGCAGTGGTTTGCCATGGCGGCCGCCGTGGTAATCTGGTTGCTTGCGACCCTCATGGGCCTGCGCAAACGCAGGCGTACAACAACAGCGAACTCCGCAGAATGCGGTAGCGGGAGTAGCCCTAATGACTGATCAAGATCCTAACGAACGCCAACGCCGGTTCAAGCGTCGGGGCCAGATTACCGCCATTGGCTTAATGACGGTAGTGGCGCTGCCCATGCTGATTGCCTACGTGTTGTTCCAGACCGGTGTGGGTATCCCCGACGGGCAGGTCAATCAGGGCGAGCTTTTGGACCCACCCCAGCGGTTTACGCAATGGCAGCCCGAGACCCTGGCGGGCGAAGCCTGGACGCTGGATCCGGAGCAGAAACGCTGGCGCTACGTGATCCCGGTGGACGCAGAGTGCGGCGAGCGCTGCCAGACCAACCTTTACCTGACTCGCCAGGTGCACGTTCGTTTAGCGGATAAGGCCTATCGGGTCAAACGCATCATACTGCCGGTCGGCGGCGAGCCTTCGGACGCACTGCTGGAGCAGTGGCGGGAGGAGCATCCGGGCACCGAGGTGCTGCGCCCGGATATGGCCGCCATGATGGCATCACTGGCGGACACCAACCTGCCGGGTAACCCGGTGAGTGAAGGTCGGTACTTTCTGATGGACCAGGAAGGCTTTGTGATGATGGGCTATGGCCCCGATCACACCGGTAACCAATTACTGAAAGACATCAAGCGCTTGCTGCGCTACTCCTACGAAGATTGATGGTCCGAGGAGACTGAATCGTGGCGCCAATAAAAAATCAACAAAAACACGGCTATCGCTGGGCCCTGTTTGCCGCGGCTCTCTGCGCGGTGGTGGTGGTACTGGGGGCATTCACCCGGCTGGTGGATGCCGGCCTGGGCTGCCCGGACTGGCCGGGGTGTTATGGTCACCTGACCTGGCCGAGTTCGGACGAGCACGTGGCCAGGGCCGAAGCCCTGTTCCCTGAAGCGCCGGTCGAGCACGACAAAACCTGGCCGGAAATGGTGCACCGGTATTTTGCCGGTACCCTCGGGTTGGTGATTCTGGGGATCACCCTAGCCACCTGGCGCTTCGCCGCCCGGGCGCCGGCCATGAACTATCCGCGTTGGCACGCTACCGGCTTGTTGGCTCTGGTGATTCTTCAAGCGGCCTTTGGCATGTGGACGGTCACGCTCAAGCTATGGCCGCAGGTGGTGACCGCCCATCTGCTCGGTGGCTTTGCCACTTTCAGTCTGCTCTGGTTGCTGGCGCTGCGCCTGCAGGATCGCCCCTGGAGCCTGTCCGGCAACAGTCATCGACGATTGTTGGGGCTGCGCCCGCTGATCTGGCTGGCGCTGATTGTGGTGGTCATGCAGATTGCCCTGGGGGGCTGGACCAGCTCCAATTATGCGGCTCTGGCCTGTACTGATTTCCCCACCTGCCACGGCGAGTGGTGGCCCGATACTGACTTCCAGCGGGGCTTCAACTTCGCTCAGAGTGTCGGCCCCAACTACTTGGGCGGGCTGCTGGAAGGTGACGCCCGCACCGCGATTCATCTGACCCACCGCATCGGTGCCCTGGTGGTGACCCTGGTGCTGCTGGTGCTGTTGTATCGCCTGTGGCAGGTGCCACTGAGTCGCACGCGGCGTTTGGCCGGAGTGATTGGCCTGTTGCTGGTGGTGCAGATCACGCTGGGCATTACCAATGTGCTGGCGTCACTGCCGCTGTCGGTAGCGGTTGCCCACAACGGGGTCGGTGCGTTACTGTTGCTGAGCCTGGTGACTCTGGCCCACCGGAGTTATTCGGCGATACGAATCTAGGGGTATAAAAAGCAGGAATCCCATGGCGAAAATAATTGATAACACGCGCACCTCCGGATCCAGCATGAGCTGGCGAGATTATTACGAGCTGTGCAAGCCCAATGTGGTGTTGCTGATGATCCTGACGTCGGTCATCGGCATGCTGTTGGCCGTGCCCGGTATGGTTCCGTTGGATGTGCTGCTGATCGGCAATCTGGGTATCGCGCTGTGCGCCGGTTCTGCCGCCGCCGTGAATCACCTGGTGGATCGCCATGTGGACCAGAAAATGGCCCGCACGTTTAACCGCCCCGTGGCCAAAGGCCGGGTCGAGCCCCTGCAGGCGGCGACTTTCGCTCTGGTCATTGGTAGCCTGGGTCTGGCGCTGCTGGTGGTGTTCATCAACACGCTGACCGCCGTGCTCACTCTGGTGTCGCTGCTGGGCTACGCCGTGGTCTACACCCTGTTTCTCAAGCGCGCTACCCCTCAGAACATTGTCATCGGTGGTATCGCCGGTGCCGCGCCTCCGCTGCTGGGGTGGACGGCGGTGACCGGTGAAATTCACGGTCATGCGCTGCTGCTGGTACTGATCATTTTTGCCTGGACGCCCCCGCATTTCTGGGCCCTGGCGGTGCACCGCAAAGACGAGTACGCCAAGGCGGACATTCCCATGCTCCCGGTGACCCACGGCGAGCAGTACACCAAACTGCACATCCTGCTGTACACCGTGATCCTGATATTGGTGACCATGCTGCCCTATATCACCGGCATGCTGAACTGGCTGTACCTGCTCGGTGCCCTGGTGCTCGGGGCGGGTTTCCTCTATTGGTCCCTGGCATTGATGTTCAGCAAAAAGCCCTCAGTGGGGATGGATACTTTCAAGTACTCCATCATCTACCTGATGGCGCTGTTTGTGGTGATGTTGCTGGACCACTACCTGCTGCCCGTGCCGACCGACTATCTGCGCCTCTGACCAATCCCTGATGTACCGGAGTCAAGCCTGTGAGTGACACTGCCCCCACCCCCGACAATCGCCGCGCTCGACAGCAGCGCGGAATCCGCCGCACTGTGGCTATTCTGGTTGCTGTCGTGGCAGTGGTCGTCGGCCTGCAGGTTTACAAGGTGACCCGGGATCCGCCGCTGGATCGGGAGGCGCTGCGTGAACAGGGTACCCTGGTGTTCGAGCAGCCCCGTCGGGTCAGTGACTTTGAGCTGGTGGACCATCGGGGCGAAACATTCACTCCGGAGCAGCTTAAGGGCCAGTGGACACTGGCCTTCTTCGGCTTCACCCAATGCCCGGATATCTGTCCCATGGCGATGGCGGAATTGGCCCGGACCATGGATGAACTTCCACCAGAGTTGGCCGAGCGCACCCAGGTACTGCTGGTTACCCTGGACCCAGCGCGGGACACTCCGGAGGTACTGGCGGAGTACGTGCCCTATTTCCATGAGGACTTTGTCGGCGTCACCGGCGAGTTCCTGACCCTCAAACGACTGGCCAATGAGGTCAACGTCGCTTTTGCCAAGGTCACCCTGAGCGACGACGACTACACGGTCGATCACAGCGGCAATATCGTCCTGTTCAACCCCATGGGCGACTACCACGGCTTCTTCAAGCCGCCGTTTGACCCGGCCAAGCTGGCTGAACATTACCGTTCCATCAGCGCTGCCTTCGCACACTAATACCCTCGCTTTCCCCCGATCTCTCCCCGCTCCGGCCATCGCTGGAGTGGGTGCGTACCTGTGGCTCTTCCTAGCCCACTCTGGGTTATGAAAATTTTACATAAGAAATAATTTGCACCAATGAAACTTTTTAGTTATAACTAAGACGTGAAAATTGGCTTTGCCCGAATCGGGCAGGCGAACTCCCAATACAACAATGATAGAGAGCCAGAGGAGCAGCAGAATGATAAAACCCAAACAGCGAGGATACCCCCGGGGTGTCGCACTGATCGGCACCTGTGTATCCACCGCCGCGTTGATGGCTCTGGGGGCATTGACCCCGGCCCTGGCGCAAACCAGTGATGCTCAACAGCAGACCATTGAAGAGGTGGTGGTCACAGGCCTGCGTGCCAGCCTGCAGTCCGCACAGGCGATCAAGCGGGATTCCAGCGTGATCGTGGACTCCATTGTCGCCACCGATATCGGTAAGTTGCCTGACGTCAACGTGGCCGAAGCCCTGCAACGCATTTCCGGTGTCCAGATTGCCCGTAATCGGGGTGAGGGTAGCGAAGTCTCCATTCGGGGCCTGACTCAAGTGCGAACAGAGCTGAATGGCCGGGATATATTTTCCACCACCGACGGTCGGGCCTTGAGCTTTGAGGACGTGCCCTCCGAATTGCTCGCTGGGGTGGACGTCTACAAAAACCCGGCTGCCAATCAGATTGAGGGCGGTATCGGGGGCGTGGTGAACCTGCGCACCCGGATGCCGTTTGACGCCGACGGGCGTCTGATCAGCGCGGCCGTCAGTGGCACTCATTATGATGTGCGTGACGATGAGGGCTACGGCGCTTCGGCACTCTATTCGGACCGCTGGGAGACTGACGCAGGGGAGTTTGGCTTTCTCGCCAACCTGTCCTACAGCGAAGCCCTGTTCCGGGAAGACGCGATTATCGTTGAACCCTTCTTTACCCGGACCGATATTCCCGGTTTCATCGACCAGGAAGTGGAAGTGGCCTCCGGGGGCGGTATCTCCTCCTGGAACGGCGATCGCGACCGCACGGGCGCGGCGCTGGCCTTCCAGTGGGCGCCCAATGATGACCTGGAACTTTACGCGACCTACCTTACCTCCCAGTACGAATTCTATGATCCCCAGACGGGCATTTTTGCCTACGGTGCCGGTGAAGGCGGCAGCCTGACACCGGTGGAAGACAGCTTCAGTTTCGACAGTGACGGCAATCTGCTGACCGGCGGTTTCGCCAACCCACCGTTCCAGAGCTTCACCCGTGATGCCATCCGCGATTCGGAAACCACCGACTACGCCACCGGGTTTGTCTGGCAGGTGCGGGATGACATTCAGTGGAGCGGCGACCTCCAGTATGTGGACTCCGAAACCACCTATCGGGACGTCACCGGTTTTGGCGGTTTTACCGCTGAGCGTGAATTTTATCTGGACCTGACCGGTTCCGAGCCCGAATTCCGTGTCGAACCGACCGGTGTGTTGGAGAGCCGGAGCGGCTACGTTTACGAAGCCATGATGAACCGCACGGCGGACAATACCGGTGATGAAACGGCCGTGCGCTCTGACCTGGAATGGGATTTCGATGAAGGTGGCCTGATGCGCTCCTTTACCACGGGCGTGCGCTACACCACCAAGGATATCGAAACCCGGGATTCGGGCTTCGTCTGGTCAGCCATTTCGGGGCCGCCAGCCTGGGATGGCAGCGATCTCTCGGTGGCCGAATACGAAGAGTTTCCCGAATACAGCGTTCTGGACCCTCATCAGGACAGCTTCTGGCGAGGCGACGGTGCCCAGCGTAATTTCGGACCACACTTTGTCATCTCCCCGGACCTGATGAGCAATCATGCCCAGGCGCTTGAAGTGCTGGGTAACCTGAACCCGGATTCCGGTGCGCCCACCGAGTTCTCAGAGAAAAATCAAATCAATATCCAGGGCGAAGAGACCAGCGCGATATACGCGATGGTGGACTTCGGTATGGATGATGCGCCCTTGCCATTTGATGGCAACCTCGGGGTGCGTGTGGTCAGCACCGATGTCGAGGCCAGTGGTGTTCGTACCCTGACCTATCGCACCGCCGATGACACCGGCACTGACGTTCAGGAGCAGTCGCCCATTGTGGTGGATCAGAGTTACACCGAAACGCTGCCCAGCCTGAACCTGCGATTTTTCCTTCGGGACAATCTCTATTGGCGTATTGCCGCGTCCAAGGGCTTGTCCCGACCGTCGTTCGCGAACCTGTCCGCCAACTTCACTCTCAGTGAAAACTACGTTGACGACGACAGCAATCCGGAGACGCCGCCCGTCTACGAAGACTCCACCGGTTCTGGCGGCAACCCGGGTCTCAAGCCACTCACCGTGGACCAGTGGGACACCGCGCTTGAGTGGTACTACAGCCCCTCAAGCATGATGTACGCCACCCTGTTCCACAAAGATGTGCAGAACTTCGTCCAGAATGGTGTGTACGACGCCCAGTTCGAAGTGCCCGGCAAAGGCGTTCAGACCTTTGAAATCTCTGCGCCGGTCAACGGGGAAAAAGGCACGATCAAAGGGTACGAGATCGGGCTGCAGAGTTTCTTCGAGTTCCTGCCCGCGCCCTTTGATAATCTGGGTGTCCAGGCAAACTACACCTACGTGGATAGCGAAGCACCCAGTCCGACAGCAGTGGACAGTGAGGGCAATCCGCTGTTGGTACCCCTGGAAGGCCTCTCGGAAGACAGTTACAACCTGGTGATGATGTACGAAACCGACAACTGGTCGGCACGCCTGGCTTACAACTGGCGCGACTCCTGGGTGATCACCACTTCGGGCAACGGAACGGGCAACCTGCCCATCTATAACGACGACTATGGTCAGATGGACGCCTCATTGAGCTACGACTTCAATGATACTTACAGTATGTCGTTTGATGTGGTAAACCTGCTGGATGAAAACAACTTCACCTATCAGGCGTTTCCCAACCGGCCACGGGATTATGTGCTCAACGACCGACGCATAGGGCTGCGCTTCCGGGCCAATTTCTGATAGGTTGATCGCGATGTTTGGGGCTGCTTTGGCAGCCCCTTTTTTCCGATTGACGGGATAACAAGAATGACCCAGACCAATAATTTTGTTCGCCGGATCGCCATTGTCGGTGGTGGTACGGCGGGCTGGATGATGGCCGCCGCTCTGAGTAAAACCCTGAGCCGGCATCCCTGCGAAGTCGTACTGATCGAGTCCCCCGATATTCCCACCGTCGGCGTGGGCGAAGCCACCATTCCCCCCATCCAACTCTTCAACCGTCTGTTGCAGATTGACGAACACGAATTTCTGCGGGAGACCCGGGGCACCTACAAGTTGGGCATCGAGTTTGTGGACTGGTTTAAACAGGGACAGACTTACTTTCATCCCTTCGGGCGCTATGGCGCGGATATCCATAATGTTCCCTTCCACCAGTACTGGCGCAAACTGCACCAGTTGGGTGAAGGCGGTTCGCTCGGTGAATATAGCCTCCCGACCGTCGCCGCCTATCGCGGCACTTTCTCCCCGCCGGACGACAACCCCCGTTCGGTGCTTTCCAAGATGGCCTACGCTTACCACCTTGATGCCGGGCTCTACGCGGATTATCTGCGTCGTTACGCCGAGGCCCGGGGAGTGCAGCGTCTGGCCCGTCGCGTTCAGGGTGCCACCGTGCGCCCCGACGATGGCTTCATAGAGTCGGTGGTGTTTGACGATAACAGCCGACTGGAAGCGGATTTCTTTATCGACTGTTCCGGCTTGCGGGGTCTGTTGATTGAGGAAACCCTGCACACCGGTTACGAAGACTGGCGCCATTGGTTGCCCTGTGATCGGGCCGTGGCCATGCCCTGCGAGGCACCGGAAGCGCCGCGGCCCTATACCCGTTCCACCGCCCGGGAGGCGGGCTGGCAGTGGCGTATCCCTTTGCAGCATCGACTGGGGAATGGCTATGTGTACTGCAGCGATTACCTGACCGATGATGCGGCCGAGAGTACTTTGCTCGCCAACCTCGAAGGCGCGCCTCTGGCCGATCCCAAACGGCTACGCTTTACCACCGGTCGGCGTAAGCAGGCCTGGAATAAGAACTGTCTGGCGGTCGGGTTGTCCGCCGGGTTTATGGAGCCCCTGGAGTCCACCAGCATCCACATGATCCAGACGGCCATTGCCCGATTGATGACGCTGTTTCCGGATAACGCCTTCGATCCGGTTGATATTGCGGAGTACAATCGGTTGTCCGACATCGAGTACGAACGCATCCGCGATTTTCTGATCCTGCACTACAAAGCCACGGCGCGGGATGACAGTGAGTTGTGGCGCTATACCCGAGACATGGCGATTCCCGACAGTCTGCAACACAAGCTGGACCTGTATCAGAGTCGGGCCCGGGTGTTTCGCTATGACGAAGAGCTGTTTGCCGATACCAGTTGGATCGCGGTGTTTGAAGGGCAGGGCGTGGTGCCGCGCCGGTACGATCCGCTGGTGGACACCTATGACCTGGAGCAGCTCAGGGCCGTGGCGGCCAGGATGCGGCAGACGATCATCGCCGGCGCCGACAGCCTCCCTCGCCACGAGGAGTACCTCGCGCGGCACTGTACCGCCTGACGAGGCCTGGATAACACGGCCCGAACAAGAGGTTTCAATAATAAATATAGTTTTACATGTAAATTATTCCTGTGCTATACAGGAACCATAATAATCCCCTGCCGTAGACGGCTGGTCTGCCCCGGCAGGAGGCCACCCATTAGGAGAGTCAGTCCCATGCAGCCATCCTCCCGGACGACGTATCGGGCTCAGGTGCTTTCTGGTGCCGCTCTGTGGCTACCGCTTGTGCTGATCGTCAGCCTGTTCTTCATGTGGGGTGTGGCCAATAACCTCAATGACATCCTGATCACCCAGTTCAAGAAGGCCTTTGTCCTGAGTGACTTTGCCTCTGGTTGGGTGCAGTCGGCGTTCTATTTTGGTTACTTTGCGCTGGCCATTCCCGCTGCCCTGGCGATGAAACGCTTTGGCTACAAGGCGGCGGTGATTATTGGCCTGTTGTTGTACGGGCTGGGAGCGAGCCTGTTCTACCCGGCGGCGCTGGCGCATGAATACAGCTATTTTCTGCTGGCGCTGTTTGTCATTGCCTGCGGTCTGGCCTTTCTGGAGACCTCTGCCAACCCGATGATCGTGGCCATGGGCGACCCCGAAACCGCCGAGCGGCGTCTGAATTTTGCCCAGTCTTTCAACTCCCTCGGGACCATTTCCGGAGTACTCATTGGCCGGGAGTTTATTCTTTCCGGCGTGGAGCACAGTCCCGACGCGCTGGCGCTGATGAGTGAGGCGCAGCGAACCGCCTTCTACACCACCGAAGTGCAGGCCGTCGCCGGCCCCTATCTGGCCATTGCGGCGGTGGTCTTCTTCTGGGCGCTGGCCGTCGCTTGCGTGCGCTTTCCCCCTTTGGGAAATGGTCGTGAAGAGGAGGAGCGGGCTTTTCGGTTGGCTGACTTCCGGGCGCTCTTGAAAGAGCGTTATTACCTGTTCGGGGTCACGGCCCAGTTCTTTTATGTGGGCGCCCAGGTGTGCATCTGGAGCTATATGATCCGCTACGGTCAGACTGCCTTGCCCGGTGCGGGGGAAAAGACGCTGGCCGACTACCTGGCAGCCTCTCTGGTGGCGTTCATGATAGGCCGGTTCGTGGCCACCGCACTGATGGGACGCATTGCCCCGGCGCGCCTGATGCTCGCCTACGCCCTGATCAGCGTTGGTCTGTGTGCGGTCGCCATGCTGTTCCCGACGCAACTGGGGCTGCTGGCGCTGGTGTTCACCAGCTTTTTCATGTCCCTCATGTTCCCCACCATCTTCGCGCTGAGTATCAAAGGCCTAGGTCCATTGGCCAAGTCGGGATCCTCCCTGTTGATCATGGCGATCATTGGTGGCGCCATTATTACCGCATTGATGGGTCTGGTGTCGGACCTGACCCGTATCAATGTGGCCGTGGTCGTCCCTCTGGTGTGTTTTCTGGTGGTGGCGGCCTTTGCCCGGCGCACGCTGAGAGGCGCGCAATGACCGGCCTGGGAATCATTGATGCGCATCAGCACTGCTGGCAGCTGGCGCGACCGGAGTGCGCCTGGCCCACGCCGGAACTGCGGGCGATCTATCGCGATTTTGGCCCCGAGGATTTCTGGCGGGAAGCCTCTCCTAGGGGCGTGGTGGGCTCGGTACTGGTGCAGTCCCAGCCGAACGAGGCCGATACCCGGTATTTATTGACCCTGGCCGAGCGTTGGCCCTCCATCCTTGGGGTGGTGGGTTGGACGGACCTGGCCCGGGCGACGGCACCTGGGGCCGTCAGGGCGCTGGCTCAGACGCCCTGGCTGAAGGGGTTGCGGCCCATGCTCCAGGCGCTGCCCGCGGATGACTGGATTCTGCACCAGGCCAACCCCGACGCGCTGTCCACCATGGCCGAGCAGGGGCTGGTGTTCGATGCCCTGGTGTGCCCGAGACACTTGCCGGTTTTGTTGGCGTTGGCCCATCGCCACCCGGATCTGACCATTGTGATTGATCACGGGGCCAAGCCGGATATCGCCGGAGGGGGATTGAAAGGCTGGCAGCAGGCCCTGAAGGCACTGGCGGCCTGTCCCCGGGTGTACTGCAAACTCTCGGGGCTGGCGACCGAGTTGGCAGAGGGGCAGTCCTGGGAGGACTTGCCCCCCTACATTGATTCGGTTCTTGAGATCTTCGGCCCCGGGCGGGTGCTCTGGGGCAGTGACTGGCCGGTATTGAACCTAGCGGGAGACTACACTCGCTGGTTGGCCTTGGCTTGGCACAGGGTCAATGCCTGTGCTCCGAGGCAGGAGGCGGCCATATTCAGAGACAATGCCCGAAGGATATATCGTCTGGCGTTATAGCCCCGGTTCCAAAAAATGGCGCATCGTGACGCGCTACCTTGAATGATCGGTAATGGGATTCCTTGGATGAACGACGACAAAACTCGCAGAAAACCCGCAAATAGTGAGGCGGACGACGAACGTAAATACAAAGCGCCTGCACTGGAAAAAGGTCTGGACGTGCTGGAGTTGTTGGCGAGCAGTCGTGAGCCCATGACTACCTCCCAGATTGCCGCTCGTCTGGGGCGGTCGGTGAGTGAGTTGTTCCGTATGGTCCTGGCGTTGGAGTATCGGGGTTATATCGTGCCGGCGGAGGGGCGGGATGGTTATACCCTCAGCAACAAGCTGTTTGCCTTGGGCATTGCCCGGGCACCCACAAAAACCCTGATTGAACTGGCGCTGCCGGTGATGTCGGCGCTGGCCCGGGAAATCAGCCAGTCTTGCCATATCGCCATGGCCTCCGGAGACCAGATCGTCGTGATTGGGCGGATCGAGAACCCGGGAGATCTGGGGTTTTCGGTACGGGTCGGCTATCGGCGACCCCTGATCAAGGCAGCGTCGGGGCTGGCACTGTACGGTTTTCAGGCCGAAGACACCCAGGCGGTGATGCGCGGACAACTGGCGGCAGCGGGCGAAGCAGCCCTGGCGGAATTTGTGACCCGGGCTGAGGCCGCCCGTGCCCAAGGGTACGTGCGTACGCCCAGCGATTTTATCGATGGTGTGACCGACCTGTCGGCACCGCTGGTCGGTACACGGGGTGCGGTAGCCGCACTGACGGTACCCTTCGTGCGCTATCAGCCCGAGCGTTGCACGGTGGATGAGGCGGTTGAAAAGCTTTGCGCGGCGGCGGCCGGCCTCTCGACCAAACTCAGACAGCACAGCCTGTAAAGGGGCGTCGTTTGTGCCCGTCGCCATAAATCGGTTGACAGGGAGCCGATTTTTAATTTTACTTGTGATTAGGTTTTTAATTATAAAAACTTGTTCACAATGCATCAGGCGACTTAAAAAGGGCTATCGTGACGCAATCTCGCTCTCTGCAACGCCGACCACTGGGCCGCACGGCACTGACACTGCCGAAACTGGGGTTTGGTGCGGCACCCATCGGCAATCTTTACCGCCCGCTTTCTGAAGCCCAGGCACTGGCCACTGTTGCGAAGGCGCTCGACGAAGGTATCGACTATTTCGATACCGCACCCCACTACGGCTTTGGCTTGAGCGAACAGCGCCTGGGCTCGGCTCTGGCGGGCCGACCGTTAACCCTTTCGAGCAAAGTGGGCCGAACCCTTGAGCCTCTGGAGTCCCAGGCGAGTGACCAGGTCCGTTTCGGTTTTGCCGGTGGAGCCAATTTCACGCCGGTTTTTGATTACCGTTACGAGGCCGTGCAACGCCAACTGGATGAGAGTGCCCGGCGACTTGGCCGCCTTCCGGATATCGTTTATGCCCACGACCTGGGCCCCGTGACCCATGGTGCGCAGGATGGGGCTTACTGGCAGCAATTCTGCACCGGGGGTTACCGGGCGCTGGTCGAGCGTAAGGTCTCTGGTGACATTAAGGCCATAGGGCTGGGCGTCAATGAAATTGGCGTCTGTGAGCGGGCGCTGGCGGAGCTGGATCTGGACGTCCTGCTGCTGGCCGGTCGCTACACGCTGCTTGAGCAGGAAGCACTGACGAGCCTGCTTCCCGAGTGCGAGGCCCGGGGCGTGTCAGTGGTCATCGGTGGTGCCTTCAATTCCGGTGTACTAGCCACCGGGGTGCAAGTTCCCGGTCCTCATTATTACAACTATGAGCCTGCTCCGGCATCGGTCATTAAACGGGTCGCGGCGTTGGAGGCCGTGTGCACCGAGTTTGCCGTGCCGCTGCCCGCTGCCGCACTGCAGTTTCCCGCCGCCCACCCGGCGGTGGTCTCGGTGATCGCTGGCTGTGCCAGCGCCGCGGAAGTCGGCCAGGCCCGAGCCTGGATGGATGAGCCGATTCCTGCTGGATTCTGGGCGACGTTGAAATCCCGGGGGCTGCTCTCAGCTCAGGCACCCTGCCCTGCGGGAGTCCTATGACCCATGCGTGAACACCGTTCCGTATCGAGCGACGCTCTGATCCTGTTGCACCCGGACGACAATGTTCTGGTGACTACGCGAAGCTTACCCGAGGGCGCGACGATGACACTGGATGGCCAGCCGCTGGTGTTGACCGGCGCACTGCCTGTCGGCCACAAACTGGCTCGCCGCACCCTGGCTGCCGGCGACAAAATCTTCAAGTACGGGGTGCCCATCGGTTCGTTACTGGCACCGGTTGCCCGCGGTGAGTGGGTCCATATGCATAATATGACTAGCGATTACCTGGCCAGCCACACCCGGCAGTCTGGCAATCAGACCACCTCATCGTCACAGGAGTCGCACTCGTGAATGAATCCGTCGCCCCACTGCAGGGCTTTGTTCGCAGCGATGGCCGCAAAGGCATTCGCAATGTCGTGGTGGTCGCTTATCTGGTGGAGTGCGCGCACCACGTCAGCCGCCGGATCGCGCAACACTTTGACGATCTGGATGTGCACCTGATCGGTTTTCCGGGGTGCTTTCCCAACCAATACGCCAGTCGGATGATGCGCGCATTGACCACCCATCCGAACGTGGGCGCGGTGCTGCTGGTGTCCCTGGGCTGCGAGAGCATGGACCGGGATGCTCTGCGAGAGCATATTGCCGGCTCCGGCCGGCCGGTGGACCTGCTGGTGATTCAGGAGACCGGCGGCACGGCGGCCACCATCGCCGCCGGCATCGAAAAGGTCGGGGCCATGCGCACCGAACTGGCTGGTCAGTCCCCCGTACCCATGAGTCTCGATGAGCTGGTGGTGGGCACCATCTGCGGGGGCAGCGATGGCACCAGCGGCATTACCGCCAACCCCGCCGTGGGGCGTTGTTTTGATCACCTGGTCGCCGAGGGTACTGCCTGTGTTTTTGAAGAGACCGGCGAGCTGATCGGCTGCGAAGATATTATGGCGGAGCGGGCCGTGACCCCCGAGTTGGGCGAACTGATTCAGGCCTGTGTGGCCAAGGCGGAGCGCTATTATCGGACCATGGGGTTCGGCAGTTTTGCGCCGGGTAATGCCGATGGCGGACTCACGACCCTGGAAGAAAAATCCATGGGGGCCTACTCCAAATCCGGCGCCTCACCCATCAGCGGCCTGATCAAGCCGGGGGACATACCACCCAGCGGAGGCCTCTATCTGCTCGATGTGGTGCCGGATGGCGAGCCCCGGTTCGGTTTTCCCAATATCGCCGATAACGCCGAGATTGTGGAAATGATCGCCAGTGGCTGTCACCTCACGCTGTTTACCACCGGTCGGGGCTCGGTGGTGGGCTCGGCCATCTCGCCGGTCATCAAAGTGTGCGCCAACCCGGAAACCTATCAGCGCCTGAGCGAGGATATGGATGTGAATGCCGGTAAGATTCTGACCGGCGAGGCCAGTCTGGATGACGTTGGTGAAGAAATCTATCAGCGTGTCAAAGCGGTCGCCGCCGGTGAACGCAGTGTGTCCGAAGCACTCGGGCACCAGGAATTCATCCTCACCTACAAGTCATTTGAACCCATCGGACCCGGCTGTCTGCCGGTACGGCAGGTGTAACATGGCCCGTCTCTCTGGAAAAACCGCCCTGGTAACCGCCGCCGGGCAGGGCATCGGCAAGGCCACCGCCGAGCACTTCGCCCGGGAAGGCGCGCGCGTCATTGCGACCGATATCAATGCCGGGGCACTGGAATTGCTGGACATGGAAACCCGGCTACTGGATGTCACCGACGCCGTCGCCGTGAATGCGCTGGCGGAATCACTCGGCCGCATTGATGTGTTGTTCAACGGTGTGGGCTATGTGCATTCCGGTACCGTGCTTGACTGTGATGAAGCGGCCTGGATGCGGTCATTCGAAATCAATGTCTCCTCCATGCATCGCACCATCCGCGCTTTTTTGCCGGGTATGCTGGCGAGCGGTGGCGGTTCAATTATCAACATGTCCTCCGTGGCCAGCTCCATCAAAGGTGCGCCCAACCGCTATGCTTACGGCATGACCAAGGCGGCAGTGATCGGGCTGACCAAAGCGGTGGCCGCGGATTTCATCACCCAAGGGGTACGCGCCAACGCGATTTGTCCGGGTACCGTCCAGACGCCCTCCCTGGAGGAGCGGCTTGAGGCGACCGGTGACTATGAGGCGGCCTACCAGGCCTTCGTTGCCCGCCAGCCCATGGGTCGCATGGGGCTGGCCGAGGAAATCGCCCAACTGGCCGTGTATCTGGCCTCCGATGAGAGTGCCTTCACCACCGGCACCATCAACGTGATTGATGGTGGCTGGAGCAACTGACCGTTTTCGACACAAAAAGGGTTTTACTATGAAGTTATTGCGCTACGGCGAGCCGGGCCAGGAGCGTCCGGGTTTGCTGGATGCTCAAGGGCAACTGCGGGACCTGTCAGACCGGATTGAGGATGTCGCGGGCGCGATGCTCTCCGATGTCGAGCTGACCCGCCTCCGGGCGATTGATCCCGAAAGCCTTCCGCTGGTGTCGGGCCAGCCCCGTCTGGGGCCCTGTGTAGGGCAGGTGGGTAAATTCATCTGCATCGGTCTGAACTATGTGGACCACTGCGAAGAAACCGGTCAGGCCGTTCCTGAGGAGCCGGTGGTATTCATGAAAGCCACCAGTGCCATCTGCGGCCCCAACGACGGCATTCTCACTCCCCGAAAATCGGAAAAACTGGATTGGGAAGTGGAATTGGGGGTGGTGATTGGCCGAGAGGCCCGCTACGTCTCTGAGAGTGAGGCGGAAAGCTGCATCGCCGGCTACTGCGTGGTGCACGACGTATCTGAGCGTGAGTTCCAGTTGGAACGTGGTGGTCAGTGGGACAAGGGTAAGGGCTGTGACACCTTTGGTCCCCTCGGTCCCTGGCTGGTCACCCGCGATGAGATCGATAATCCGCTGGATCTAGGCATCTGGCTGGAAGTCAATGCTCAGCGCTACCAGCAATCCAACACCCGGAATATGGTGTTCAGCCCCCACCAGTTGGTGGCTTACCTCAGTCAGTTTATGAGCCTGCAGCCGGGTGATATCATTTCCACCGGCACACCGCCCGGTGTAGGGCTGGGGCAGACCCCCCCTGTCTATCTGAAGCCCGGAGACCAGGTGTGGCTGGGTATAGACGGGTTGGGTGAGCAGCGTCAGACCGTGTTGCCACCGCTAGAATGAGTGCCCGGTGCCACGAGATTAATAATCACAATGAGGACAATACCCATGATTCGAAGGACTCCCGCGCTTTTACTGATACTACTGGCAACCCTCTCGGGCTGTACCACCTCCGGCGAGCCGGACCACAAGACTGAGCAACAGGAGGCCACCGTGCCCGCCTTGACCCTGGCGCCCCTGGAAGAGGAGTGGGCCATCGACTGGTGGATGCCCCGTCACGAGGAAAAGTTGGCCGCCCGGGCGAGCGATCCGGAACTGGTGTTTCTGGGCGATTCCATTACCCAGGGCTGGGAAGGTGAGGGGGCCGAGGCGTTTGAAGCGACGTTTGGTCAGTGGCGTACCCTGAACCTGGGGTTCAGCGGCGACCGCACGGAAAACGTGCTTTGGCGGTTGGAGCACGGGGAAGTGGAGGGCATTGATCCGAAGCTATTGGTGATGATGATCGGGACCAACAACACCGGACACCGGATGGATCCGCCGGAGGATGTGGCGGCCGGCGTCACGGCGATCGTCAACGAGCTGCGCCGCCGGTTGCCGGACACCAAGATTCTGCTGCTGGCCATCTTTCCCCGGGGGGAGACACCCGCCGATGAGATGCGGGCCAACAATCGCGACATCAACCGGATGATCCGTTCTCTGGCGGATGGCTCCGAGGTTTTTTACGCCAATGTGAACCGGGTGTTCATGGACGGACAGGGCCAGTTGCACTCCGACATCATGCCGGACCTGCTGCACCCCAACGCCGAGGGCTACGAGCGCCTGGCGGAGGCGCTGAAGCCGATGGTCCAGTCCCTGATGACCCGGGGAACGCTGCCGGCGCAAGAGCGCTGATCCCAGTCCCCGGGCCTGCCGGTGCTCACTTCCGGGAGATGGCTCAGGCGGCCTGAGCCGTTTCCGATGACGCCAGCGCCTCTTCGGGGGCGCTGGTGTGCCACTGCACCTGATCACTGTAGTGCAGCAGATGAATCTGTCCCTGGTGATCTTCCAGCAGGGCGGTGCAGCTCTCGATCCAGTCACCGGTGTTGGCATAGTGCATGCCGTTCTGCTCCAGCAGCGCGGCGGCGTGGATATGCCCACAGATCACCCCGTCAAAGCCCCGCCGCCGGGCCTCTTCCATGGCCTCGGTCTGGTAGGTCTCAATCGCCGCCCGGGCACCTTTGATATTGCTTTTGATCAGCCCGGCCAATGAAAAATAGGGACGACCGAACCAGCGCCGGAAACGGTTGGACCAGCGGTTGATGAACAGCAGCAGCTCGTAGGCCAGGTCGCCACCAAAGCGGGTAATCCAGCTCAGGTTGATGTAGGCGTCCATGGCATCGCCGTGCATGATCAGCCAACGTCGGCCATCGGCGCTCTGGTATTCGTGCTCCTCGGCGATTTCGATCGGCCCGAACAGGTCGCCGTCGAAGCGCCGCATGGGCTCATCGTGGTTGCCGGGCACGTAGATCACCCGCACGCCACGTCCGGCAAGCTCGTACAGCTTGAGCATCACCTGGTAGTGTTCGGCGGGCCAGCAGAAGCGCTTTTTCAGCGCCCAGAAATCGATCACATCACCCACCAGATAGAGCGTTTCACACTGGATGTCGTCCAGAAAGCGCAGCAGATATTGCGCCTTGCAGTCCCGGTTACCCAGGTGCAGGTCGGAAATCCAGATGGTTCGGCTGTTGATCAGTGGTGAGGGGTGTTTGGACGCCCGGTTTGGGGCTCGCATTGCGGGAGAGGTTGCGTCGGTCATTGAGGGTGTCCCGTCGGCCTGTGATGAGATCAGTCTGGCGGTGGGCAATGACGAAACGACAACAATGTGATGAAAATTTGATGACAGGAGCGCACTGCGGCGCCCCGGGTCGGGTCAGTGAGGTTCGCCGCTCTGGCTCAACCAGTCCAGCACCGCATAGCGGCTTTCCAGCATATCCCGATACACTTTCAGTACCTGGGGGTTGGGATTGGTCTGGCTTTCGAGACGGTGGAGGCGGTCGGTAAGGAAGGCAATATCCTGATGCACCTTCGCGGCGATAGCGTCACCGCGCACCGATTCTCTGCCGATGACGACGTTGGGGCTGGCCATAAGCACGTTCCTTCTGCACAACGTGAGTAGATAACCCAGTATTGCACAAAAATCGCACAATGAAAGCCGTCCGACGAAAATAATTTGCCCGGCTAAACCTCCGCCCGGCGCAGCAGCGAGAGGACAAACAGCCCCGTGGCGCACAGTACAATGGAGGGGCCCGCCGGACTGTCCCAATAGAAGGACGCCGCCAGCCCGCCGAGCACCGACAGCGCGCCAAGTAGGCTGGCGCCCAGAGCCATGGTTTCCGGGGTGTGGGTCAGCCGGCGGCTGGTGGCGGCGGGGATGATCAACAGGGCGGTGATCAACAGCACCCCGACCACCTTCATGGCGATGGCGATCACCAGGGCCATCAGCAGCATCAGAGCGGTGCGCACGGCGGTGACCGGAACCCCTTCCACCCGGGCCAGATCTTCATGCACGGTAATCGCCAGTAGCGGTCGCCAGAGCAGGAACAGCAGGACGGAGACCAGTACCGAAATCACCCAGATGGTGACCACATCCCCGGCGCTGGCGGAGAGGATGTCCCCGAACAGGTAGCCCAGCAAATCGATGCGGCTGTTGGTAAACAGGCTCACCATGACCAACCCCAGCGCCAGGGTGGAGTGAGACAGGATCCCCAGCAGGGTGTCAGTGGCCAGAAACCGGTTGTGCTGCAGAGCCACCAGAATCAGCGCCAGCAGCAGGCAGCCCAATGCCACGGCAAGATTCAGGTTGATATTCAGAAGCAGCCCGAAGGTTACCCCGAGCAGTGCGGAGTGGGCCAGGGTGTCGCCAAAATAGGCCATCCGGCGCCAGACCACGAGTGCCCCCAGGGGGCCCGCGACCAGAGTTACTCCGAGGCCGGCCAGCAGAGCATAGAGTAGAAAGTCAGGCATGCCGGTGTTGGTCCTTTTCCACAATGTTGCCGTGATCGTCGTGGGTGTGATCGTGATGGTGGGTATAGGGCGCCACCAGGGGCTTGGCGCTCTCGCCGAACAGGGCAATATACGCCGGGTCGTTGGTCACATGCTCGGGGTGTCCGTGGCAGCACACGTGCTGATTCAGGCAGATGACCGTATCGGTGGTCGCCATGACCAGGTGCAGATCGTGGGATACCAGCAACACCCCGCACTGGCGCTGGCGACGGATATCATTGATCAGCCGGTACAGGGCTTCCTGTCCGGTCACATCCACTCCCTGAACGGGTTCGTCCAGAACCAGGAGATTCGGGTCGCGCAGCAGCGCCCGGGCGAGCAGCACCCGCTGGGTCTCGCCGCCGGACAAGTTACTCATGGTGGCCCCGGTCAGCGACTCAATGCCGGTCAGTGCCAGGACCTCGTCCAGGGGCAGGCGAGGTGTGCCGCCCAGGGTGAGAAAGCGTTTGACGGTCAGGGGCAGACTCGGGTCGATATGCAGTTTCTGGGGCATATAGCCAATGCGCAGCCCCGGGCGGCGTTCGATCAGGCCCTCATCGGGCTGGATCAGCCCGAGTACGCAGCGCACCAGGGTGGTCTTGCCCGCGCCATTGGGGCCAATGAGGGTGACGATTTTGCCCGCTTCCAGGGTCAGGTCCGCACCCTGAAGAATCTCTCGTCCGCCCCGGCGCACCCCGACTTGGCGGGCGGTCAGAAGAGGTTCACTCATGCGCATGCTCCCGGCAGTCGGGGCACAGGCCGGTCACCTCCAGGGAGTGGCCTTCCAGTTGAAAGCCGGCGTTGTCCGCATTGGCCTGAATGGCATCGGTAATGGCGTTGCTTTCCATCTCCACGGCGACGCCGCAGGCCCGGCAGAGCAGAAAATGACTGGGGTGGCGGTGTTCCGGGCTGGGGCAGCCGACATAGGCGTTCAGGCCGTTGATCCGGTGGATCAGCCCCTGCTCCAACAGGAAATCGAGCGCCCGGTACACGGTGGGGGGAGCCACTCGACGGGTGGAGGCCTCCGCCAGCTGATCCATCAACTGATAGGCGCCCAGGGGTTTGTGACTTTGCCAGACCAGCTCGAGCACCTGCTCGCGCAGCGGCGTCAGGCGCGCTCCGCGCTCGGCGCACAGGCTGCGTGCGGACGCCAGGGCACTGCGCACGCAGTGGCCGTGGTTGTGATGTCGAAAGGCGATGGGGGTGTCGGTCATGGCCGTGCCTCGAAGCAAATGCTTTACTGCAAAGATGTTACACTATAACCTTTTACGCCCAATCACGCGAGTGTCTGACTATGCTGCCACCCAAGCCCCTGTTGTCATTCTGGTTTGCCGGATCTGCCGGTGGACGCGGCGTCGGGTACGCGCTGCTTTTATTGTGGGCTCTGGCGGCACCGGCCCGGGCCGAGGTAGAGGTGTTGACCAGCATCAAACCGCTGGCGCTGATCGCCGAGGCGGTGGTGGGGGACCAGGGCCGGGTGAGCCACCTGTTGCCGCCCAACGCCTCCCCCCACGACTACCCACTGAAAGTCTCCGATATGCAGCGGCTGGAGCAGGCCGACCTGGTGCTCTGGGTGGGGGAGGAGCTGGAGACCTTTTTGCGCCGCCCCCTTGGCAACCTGCCCGAAGACCGCCGCATGACCCTGCTCGACTTGCCCGCCCTGCACTGGCCGGATCGGGAGGAGGCGCACGAAGGTCACGGCCATGAAACCGATCATTTGGGCGGGCATCATCACGACCACGGCGGCCGGGATCCTCATCTCTGGCTGAACCCGGAGAACGGTCGAACGATCGCCACCGCGCTGGCCGAGCGCCTGGCGGTACTGGCACCGGCCCAGGCCGAGGGCTTTCGGGCCAGAGCCGCGGCACTGGCTGAGGTGCTTGAGGCGCTGGATCAGCGCCTCGAGTCCCGGCTGCATCCGCTGAGTGAAAGACCCTTTGCGGTGTATCACGAGGGATACAGCCATTTTGTCAGCCACTACCACCTGAACCAGGTGGCCTCGGTCACCGTGTCCCCGGAGCGGCGTCCGGGGGCGCGACATCTGTACGAGCTTCGCCAGCAATTGCAGGGCGCTGTGTGCCTGTTCACCGAACCCTATTACGATATGAGCTCTGCCCGCAGCCTGGCGGATGAGCTCGACCTGAAACTCGGTGAGCTGGATCTGCTGGGCGCGACCGAGTCGACCGACACTTACCCCGAGCTGTTGGAAGCGCTCGGCGAGGCGGTGGCGACCTGTCTGCAGTAGCCGAAACGCGGGACAAAAAAATCCCCGCTGGGCCACAGGCCGGGCGGGGAGACAAGCGAGGAGAGTAAGTCGTTACGACGCCCGGTAGCAGCCACCGGGCAGGGAGAAAACAAAGTGCCCGCCGGAAGCGGGCGCAAGCGAGGGGTTAAAGATCCGCCTGCAACTGACGGCTGAGCTTCTCGTTCAACCGCTCGTTGAGTTTTGCTTCCAGTTTCTCGTTCAGTTCCCGGGACTGCTTCTCCAGGTCCTGACGCATCAGGGTGTCCTGCTCGGTGCTGTCGCTTTCCGGAAGATCCCACTGCATGGCGACGCCGGCTTCTGCCGCGGCGATAGCCATGTTGGGTTGAGCGCCGGCAGTAACCCCTTCGGCGGCCGCGTTGGCGGCAAACAATACAGATACGATCATCAGGCCAAGTGTCTTCATGGTTTCGCCCTCCATGGGTTTCCCCAGATGGAAGCTGCTCACCTTGGTATAGAGCAGCTTGTGAATGTGTGTTTAGAGGGATCGCCTCTATGTGTTACCTATAGTAACACAGTTGTTACTATAGTCTAGTGGTATTTCATATTGATGATAAAAACGTGAGCGTTTTGTTAAGTAATTCGCATAGTTAGCGGTAATTCTGGAAGTGAAGCCTCAAAAATCACCGGGTAACAAGCCAGTAACAGACATCTGGTTATAAGGCGCGGCTGAATCCCCGCTCGGTTTTGGGGTATGCTTGCCCACAACCACATAGGATTAGACGCACAGCGTTGCAATTCAGATTCAGACTCAGAGACAAGAGACCTTATGACCCAGAAAGCCCCCCTGGTGTTGGTGGACGGCTCCTCCTACCTCTATCGCGCCTACCACGCCCTGCCGCCCCTGAATAACGCCAAAGGCCAGCCCACCGGGGCGGTGAAAGGTGTCATCAGTATGCTGCGCCGGCTGCTCAAGGACTTTCCGGAGAGCCCCGTTGCGGTGGTGTTCGACGCCAAGGGCAAGACCTTCCGCGATGAGCTGTTCGCCGAATACAAATCCCAACGCCCGCCCATGCCCGATGACATGCGCCCCCAGGTCCAGCCGATCAAGGACATTGTGGAGGCCATGGGCTTACCTCTACTGGTGATTGAGGGCGTGGAGGCCGACGATGTGATCGGTACCCTGGCCCACCAGGCCAGCGAGCAGCAGCGGGATATGATTGTTTCCACCGGTGACAAGGACATGGCGCAGCTGGTCAACCGCCACATTTCCCTGGTCAACACCATGACCGGCAGTCACCTCGATGAAGATGGGGTGAGGGAGAAGTACGGTTTTGAGCCGCCCCTGATGATCGACTACCTGGCCCTGATGGGGGACAAGTCCGACAATATTCCCGGCGTGCCGGGGGTCGGAGAAAAGACCGCCCGCGCGCTGATTGAGGGCCTGGGCGGCCTGGATGCAATCTACGACAACCTGGAGGCGGTGCGGGAACTGGGTTTTCGCGGGGCCAAAAAGATGCCGGAAAAGCTCGAGGAGAACCGGGATCAGGCCTACCTGTCCCGACAGTTGGCCACCATCAAAACCGATGTCGAGCTGGACCTGAGGCCGGAAGATATCGCCCGCGGAGAGCCGGATAACAATCGCCTGCGCGAGATCTTCACCGAACTGGAGTTTCGCACCTGGGTGGCGGAGCTGGAGCCGGCCGCCGAGGAGGGGGAGGCGCCGGCGGCCAGCGAGCCCGAGGTGGCGGTGGATTACGACGTGGTGACCGAGCAGGCGTCGCTCGATGCCTGGCTGAAGGCGCTCAAGAGTGCCGAGCTGTTTGCGTTTGATACCGAGACCACCAGCCTGCACGCCATGGAAGCCAAAGTGGTCGGACTGTCATTTGCCGTGGAACCCGGCAAGGCAGCCTATGTGCCCCTGGCGCACGATTACATGGGCGCGCCCGATCAGCTCGATCGGGACTCGGTGTTGGCGGCACTCAAGCCCCTGCTGGAGGATCCGAAAAAAGCCAAGGTGGGCCAGAACCTCAAGTACGACCGCAATGTGCTGCGCAATCACGGCATCGAGCTGCGCGGTATTGCCTTCGATACCATGCTGGAATCCTATGTGCTCAATTCCACCAGCGGCCGTCACGACATGGACAGCCTGGCGCTGCGCTACCTGGATTATCGCTGCACATCATTTGAAGACATTGCCGGCAAGGGCGCCAAACAGCTCACCTTCAACCAGATCAAAATTGACGACGCGGCCCCCTACGCCGCCGAAGACGCCGATGTGACCCTGCGCCTGCATCGCCGCCTCTGGCCCGAGCTAGAGAAAAACGATTCCCTGAAGCGAGTGTTCACTGACCTGGAAATGCCCCTGGTTCCGGTGCTGGCCAATATCGAGCGCAACGGCGCGTTGGTGGATGCCAAGGTTCTGGGGGAACACAGCCGGCAGTTGGGTGAGCGTCTGGCGCAGTTGGAAAAAGAAGCCCACGAGATCGCCGGTCGGCCCTTCAACCTGGGCTCCACCAAGCAACTGGGGGAAATCCTGTTCGACGAGCAGAAGCTGCCGGTGCTCAAGAAAACCCCCAAGGGTAAACCCTCCACCGCCGAAGAGGTGCTGCAGGAGTTGGCCCTGGACTACCCGCTACCCAAACTGTTGATGGAATACCGGGGCCTGAGCAAGCTCAAGAGTACCTACACCGACAAGCTTCCACTGATGATCAACAAGGCCACGGGGCGGATACACACCTCCTATCACCAGGCGGTGACCGCCACCGGTCGGCTGTCCTCCTCGGACCCGAACCTGCAGAACATTCCCATTCGCACCGAGGAAGGCCGGCGCATCCGCCAGGCGTTCATCGCCCCCAAGGGCTACAAGGTTCTGGCGGCGGACTACTCCCAGATCGAGCTGCGCATCATGGCGCACCTGTCGGAGGATAAAGGACTGCTGAACGCCTTTGAGCAGGAGCTGGACGTTCACAAGGCCACCGCCGCCGAGGTGTTCGGTACCGAGCTGGATAAGGTCACCCCGGAAATGCGCCGGCGCGCCAAGGCGATCAACTTTGGCCTGATCTATGGCATGTCCGCCTTCGGTCTGGCCAAGCAGCTGCACATTGGTCGCCAGGAAGCCCAGGAGTACATCGATCGTTACTTCGATCGCTACCCCGGGGTGCTGCGCTATATGGACAATACCCGCGCCCAGGCCCGGGAGCAGGGCTACGTCGAAACCCTACTGGGGCGGCGCCTGTACCTGCCCGAGATCAACGCCCGCAACGGCAACCTGCGCCAGGGTGCCGAGCGTACCGCCATCAATGCGCCCATGCAGGGCACTGCGGCGGATATTATCAAGGCGGCCATGATCGATGTGGACCGCTGGCTGCTGAAGGAGAAGCTGGACGCCCGGATCATGATGCAGGTGCACGATGAACTGGTGCTGGAAGTGGCCGAAGGCCAGCTGGACGCGGTGCGCGAGGGTATTGTCGAGCGGATGTCGAAGGCCGCTGACCTGAAAGTGCCGCTGCTGGTAGAGGCCGGAGTGGGGGATAATTGGGATCAGGCCCACTGAATTCTGGCCCTGTGATGCCGCGGGTAAAAAAATTTTCAGAGGGAGTGAACTTTCGGGGAGTATGCCTGGTCCGATAAAACATGAACAGTGTGTTTCATGTGCAACTCCCCTAACGTGGCATGACGCCACTTGGCTAACCGCTTTACTCAGCTACCCCGACCACTGGTCGGGTTTTTTTTGCCCGTCGATTGTGTGGCGCCGAGGCTTTACAAAACCTGACACACTCCGGAAGGCGGGGCCGGAACTTTCCTGAATGACCATCGTCTTAAAGAACAGACGCAACGATTGCAGTCTTTCCTCCGCTTAACTGGCGCCACCCCAAGGGTGCCAGTCATTGCCCCCGGCGGCCGCCCCCTGGTCGCCGGTTTTTTTATGTCCGGGGCTCAGAATCCTCACTTTCCTGTGCAACTTCCTGCACCGGCGTCAGCCATTCGGTCAGCTTGCGCTTCAGGTCGTCCACCCCGGTGCGCTTGAGTGATGAAAAACACTGGGCGGTCACCAGATCGCTCACGCCCGCCGCCTGCATCTGCTTGCGCACGGCCAGCAGGGTGCTGTTGGCCGGCCCGCGCTTGAGCTTGTCCGCCTTGGTCAGCAGGATATGCACCGGCATCTCCACTTCCACGGCCCAGTTGATCATCATGGAGTCAAATTCCTGCATGGGGTGGCGGATGTCCATCAGCAGCACCAGCCCCTGCAGGCAGTCGCGTTCCTGAAGGTACTCGGACAGGTTGCGCTGCCACTCCTCTTTCATGGCCCGGGCGACTTTGGCGTAGCCGTAGCCGGGCAGATCCACCAGGCGCTGGCCTTCGCCCACGCTGAAAAAGTTGATCAGTTGGGTGCGCCCGGGCGTCTTGCTGGTTCGGGCCAGTTTGGAATTGTCAGTCAGGGTGTTGATGGCACTGGATTTGCCCGCGTTGGAGCGCCCCGCGAAGGCGACTTCCAACCCGTTCTCCGGTGGACACTGATGAATACTGGGGGCGCTCTGTTCAAATGTGGCGCCGCGGAAGTTGATCTCTGTGGTCATAAAACCCTGCAAAAGCCTGTGTTATCCCATATAATGCGCGGTGCCCCGTTGGGGCCCCGGCGCGAAAAGTGGCCCTGGGGCCGGGTGGGGCAGCCGATTGTAGCCCGTAGGCGGCCAAATGTCGCCCGAACACTGCGGAGCGGGCCCCACAATAAACGAATTGACAGGTTAGCCAATGAAATATTCAGTGAAGCATTTGCTCCTCGCGCTGGGCGCACTGGTTTTGGTTCCGGGCGCAAGCGCCGCCGGTGACCCGGAAGCGGGCTCCGAAAAAGTGGCTGTATGCGCCGCCTGCCACGGTCAGGATGGTAACAGCCCGGCGCCGAGCTTCCCGAAGCTGGCCGATTTGGGGCAGCCCTATCTGTACAAGCAGCTTCAGGACATCCAGGCCTGGGATAATGCCACCGGAGAGGCCAAGGCCACGACTGGCCGTGAGGTGGTGCAGATGACCGGCATGCTCAAGGGCATGAGCGATCAGGATCTGCAGGATATTGCCGCTTACTATGCCAGCCAGAGCATGCAGTTGAGCGGTGCCCAGGAGATGCAGGTGCAGGTGAACTCGGGCGCTGAAGTTGATGCGCTGGCCCTGGGTGAGCAGATTTACCGCGCCGGCAATCCGGAGACCGGTGTGCCGGCCTGCATGGGCTGCCACGCACCGAATGGTCAGGGTAATGAGCCCGGTGCCTTCCCGCGCCTGGGTGGCCAGTACCCTCAGTACATTGAGGCCCAGCTGCGCGCCTTCCGCGCCGGCGACCGTATGAATGATGGTGAGTCGATGATGATGCGTCTGAGCGCCAAAAACCTCAGTGACGCCGAAATCAAGGCGGTGGCGAACTACATCGGCGGCCTGAACTGATTGCACGGCGGGAACTAAACCCGCCGGTTCGGGCTCTGAGTCACGTTGACCGGGCCCGAGCCCTCCGATAATGAATAACGTGGAGCCAACTATGCGCATTGTGTTAGCTGTTCTGGCGATGATGGTATCGCTGACCGCCGTCGCCCAGACCCCCGAGAACGGAACCGACTATAAAGAAGGCGAGCACTACGAGACCCTGGCCGAGCCGGTCCCCACCAGCACCTCGGACAAGATTGAAGTGGTCGAAGTCTTTGCCTATACCTGTGGCCACTGCTACAACTTCGAGCCGCTGATCCGGGCGTGGAAAAAAGAGCAGAAGGATGATGTGGCGGTCGTGCAGACTCCCGCCATGTGGAACGCCACCATGGAGGCCTATGCGCGCGGCTTCTATACCGCAAAGGCCATGGAGCTGCTGGATGAAGTGCATATGGCCGTGTTCACCGCCGTGCATCAGGAAGGCAAACAGTTCCGCAGTGCCGAGCAGTGGGCCGACTTTCTGGAGACCTATGGTGCGGATCGCGAGCGGGTACTGAAAACCTTCAACTCGTTTGGCATCACCAGTCAGGTGCGTCAGGCCGACGCCCGGGTTCGCGGTTACAAGATCACCGGCACCCCGGAAATGGTGGTCGATGGCAAGTACCGGGTCAGCTCCCGGATGACCGGCAGCCACAGTGAGATGCTGCGAGTGGTGGATCACCTGGTTGAACAGATTCGCCAGGGGGCGCTCTGAGTTTCAACGCCTCTGCCTCGATAGACTGACAACGCCCGCTCCCAGAGCGGGCGTTGTCGTTTCCGGGTAAGGAAAAGGTCGTTTTGGCCGACAGTGAGGGCGGGGAGCGGCTATACTGTGTGGGCAGTTTTCAGCGAACGCGGGATTTTTCATGACCCTCCGAACAACGGATGACGATACTTGGCGAGAAAAGTACCTGGATGCTCTGGACGCCCACGACGCGCTTGAGCGTCAGGCCGATGAACAATACCAGCGATTGCGTCGGGCCCTGGTGCAACTGAGCATTATTGCCGATGGGCAGGACCGCCAGTTGGACGAATTGCTGGATGAGTTGCGCAAAACTCTGCGCGGCGACCAGGCGTTGGAGCGTCTGCCCGAGCTGACCGATCGGCTCGACCAGAGCGTCAGAAGTTTTGAGAACCGAAAAGAATCGGCCGATGCCGAGGTCCTCGATGCCTTGACGGCGCTGGTCAAGCAGCTGCAATCCCTGGGACCACCCCGGGAACTCAAGCGCGAACTGAACCATTACCTCAACCGGTTGCCCATGCGCAGCCAGAAGTTCTCCCTCTTCCCGGCCCTGCTCCAGCAGCTTGCGGAACTGCAGCAACAGGCACTGACCCTGACCCGCGAAGCCAAACCCGGCCTGTTGGGACGGCTGCGTGGTGAGCGGGCGGCGGAACCGGGTTCGAGTGAATCCCTGTGCGATGAGATCAATCAGGTGCTCGAAGGTCTGATGAATGCCGTGAATACCGAATACATGGGGCCTGAGACCCTGGAGGGTATGATGGTTCGCCTCAAGCAGGGCATCCCTCTGGACCAGTTGCCGGGTTTTCTCGAGGAGGTGCGGGACCTGATCATGCACTCCTGGCTGGCGGCCAACCGGGTGTTTGCCGGCTACCTCAATTCGGTCAACCGGGAGCTGGCAGACATCGCGTCTCTGATTGATGGTGCGGCCAACCACCAGGCCAGCCAGCGGGCTGCGGGTCGACACTTCTCCGAACAGATGGCCGAGCGCTGTGACTCCCTGGCGGGCAGTGTCGAATCTGCCCGGAATCTGTCGGACCTGAAAAACCAGGTGGCCTCTCAGTTGGGACAGATCCGCGAGAGCCTCAGCCAGTACCAGCGGGCCGAAGCCGACTCGGAGCCGCTCACCGACCAACTGGCCCAGCTTGCCTCCCGGGTCCAGCAGATGGAGCACGAAGCCGAGGAAAATCGGGAGAGTCTCCGTCGCCATCAACACAAGGCACTGCACGATCCCCTCACACAACTGCCCAACCGGGAAGCCTACGACGAGCGTCTGGCCCACGAGGTCAAACGCTGGGAGCGCTATGGCCACCCGTTGGCCCTGGCGGTCTGCGATGTCGATCATTTCAAGCGTATCAATGACCAGTTCGGTCATCAGGCAGGCGACCGGGTGCTCAAGGTGATCAGTAAAGCCATTCGCCGACGCCTGCGGGAGGTGGATTTCTTTGGTCGCTACGGGGGCGAAGAGTTTGTGATTCTGATGCCGGAAACCCGAGCTCAGGACGCCCTGCAGGTCCTGGATGATGTGCGCGGGGCGCTGGCGGATACGGCGTTCAATTACCGCAAAGAGCCCTTGCAGATCACCATCTCGCTGGGCATCTCTGAATTCAGGGAGGGCGATACCGCCGACGAGGTGTTCGGTCGGGCCGATCAGGCGCTCTACGCGGCCAAGGCCGCGGGTCGCAATCAGTGTCAAATCGGCTAGAATGAAGGATTCTGTGCCAGCCAGTCTGTGGTTGGTTGTCGGCTTTTGGCCAATGAGGAAGTTATGACCCTAATTGCACGGGTAGTGGTGGCGCTTGTGGCCTGGTTACCGGCGGCTGTCATCGCCTCATCGCTCACCATTTCGGTGACCGATGGCGGGGGACAGCCACTGGCGGACGCGGTGGTAACCCTCTATGCCGATGATGATCGCCCGAGCACTGAGGCGGCCCCCGAGGCGGTCATGGATCAGCGTGATCGCCAGTTCGTCCCCCAGGTGCTGGCCGTGCGTACCGGTACCCTGGTGCGCTTTCCCAACAGTGACAACATTCGTCATCATGTGTACTCCTTTTCCCCGGCCAAGCGCTTTGAGCTCAGGCTGTACCACGGCACCACCGCCGAGCCGGTGCAGTTTGATCAGCCCGGCAAGGTGGCGCTGGGCTGCAATATTCACGACGCCATGCTCGGCTACATCTATGTGGTGGACAGTGAGCGGTTTGGGGTCACCGGCCCCGATGGGCAATGGACTTTCGACGCGCTGCCGGAGGGCGACCTGGAGGTGCAGATTCAACACCCGCGCCTTGCCGAGCCGTTGACCAGAACTCTCACGATCACTGGAACGTCCCGGAGCGAGACGGTTGCACTGGATGGGTTGCAACCCGACCCCCGTCAGCAAGCGCCACAAACCGATCTCGAGCGGTTGTTTGACCGTTAAGGCCAGGGGCTGATTTGATGCGCACAAGCTACCTCGCCAAAGTCCTGTTACTGCTGCTCGGCCTGGTCCTGCTGGTCGAGCTGTCCTCCTATACCGCCACCCGACTGGTGGTACGCGACACCGTGACCGACAATGCCCGCCTCGAGTTGCAGCGTGGTGGCGAAGTGTTCGCCGAGTTGATCCAGGCCCGGGCGGAACAGTTGTCCCTGTCGGCGGAGGTGCTCACCGACGACTTCGGCTTCAAGGAGGCAGTGGCGGTGGCCGATGCCCCCACCCTGGTGTCCGCCCTGGAGAACCACGCCGCCCGGATCAATGCCGATATCGCTCTGGTAGCCGATCAGCAGGGCGACCTGGTGGCCAGCACCCAGCCTTTATCCGAGGCCAGTTGGAACTATCTACGGCGGTACACCCAGGTACAGGAAGCTCGGACCCAACAGCGCTCCCTGATGATTGATGGCCGCCCTTACCAGTTTGTCATCTCCGATGTACGCGCCCCCTTACCCCTGGGTGTGGCGGGCCTGGGCTTTGAAATCGACAATCGGCTGACGGAAACCCTCAAACGCCTGACCGGTCTGGAAATCTCGTTTGTCAGCCTGGAGGAGGACGGGGCCCGCTATCTGAGCGGCACACTGTCCGGTTCGCAGCGACAGGCACTGCTGGGCTGGTTGAGTGAAAGCTCACCGGCGACCGAAACGGTCATTACCACCGAGCAACACATGACCCTCATGCTGCCGGTGGCGGAGCAACCCACGCCCCTGGCAGCGGTGCTGCAGGTACCCCTGGAGCAGGTCATGGCGCCCTTTGCCCGGCTCAACGGCCAACTGCTGTGGATCGCCCTGGGCTTCTCCATCATTGCCGCGCTGCTGGCGGTATTGCTTGCGCGCAGCGTCACCCAGCCGGTGAGCGCGCTGGCCAACGTGGCCCGCCGTATCGCGGGGGGTTACTACGACACGCCGGTGCCGGTGCGCTCCCGGGATGAGCTCGGGGAGCTGGCCCAGGGATTCACCCGGATGCAGAGCGCCATCGCCGAACGCGAGCAACAGATTCTGTATCAGGCCCGGCACGATCAGCTCACCGGCCTGATCAATCGCAGTCAACTGTTTCCGGAGCTGGAGTCCGCGATAGAAAAAGCCACCTGGTCCGAACAGCGCTTTACCCTGATGGTGCTGGATATTGACAACTTCACCCGGGTGAACGATGCCCTGAGCCCGGAAATGGGCGACCGGGTATTGGCCGAAGTGGGGCGGCGCCTGCTCGATCAGGCCGGCCCGGACGACCGGGTCGCGCGCCTGGGCAGCGATGAATTCGCCCTGATGCTCTGGCAGGTCGGTGAGGACGAGGTGCAGACTCGGGCGGAGGCGTTGCTGGAAGGCTTTGCCGACAATATCCAGTTGGATGATCTGCATCTGGGAGTCGACATCAACCTCGGGGTGGTGCTCTATCCGAACGATGGTGACCAGCCTGAGACGCTCCTGCGCCGAGCCAACCTGGCCCTCAATCAGGGCCGCCTGGAACAACAGCGCGTTTCCCGGTATGAAACGGGCTGGGACGAATCCCATCTGCGCCGGTTGGCGTTGTTTGGTGAATTCCGCCAGGCGCTGGAAGACTCGCAGCTGGACGTCTACTACCAGCCCAAACTCTGGCTGGACGACAGCGGCTCGCTCGGCGCCGAGGCCCTGGTGCGTTGGCGGCACCCGGAGATGGGCATGATCAACCCGGAGGAGTTTGTCGCGGTGGCCGAGAGCACCGGACAGATTGGCCTGCTCACCCGCTGGGTGCTGCGCCGGGCCATCACCCAGGCCGCCAACTGGTCGGTGCCGGCGCATCTGTCGGTCAACCTGTCGGCACTGGATCTGCTCGATGATGACCTGCCCGACTTTGTCGTCGGTCTGCTGAGCGAGACCGAACTACCCCCCGAGCGCTTGTGTCTGGAAATTACCGAGAGTGCCATCATGCGCGAGGCCGACAAGAGCCTGCACAACCTGGAGCGGTTGCGGGCCCAGGGCATCAGCCTGTCGATTGATGACTTCGGCACCGGCTATTCCTCCCTGTCGCAGTTGAAAAAGCTGCCGGTCTCGGAGCTGAAAATCGACAAATCCTTTATTCTCAACCTGGACCAGAGTGAGGATGACCAGTTGATTGTCCGCTCCACCATCGACCTCGGCCACACCCTGGGCCTGACCATCACCGCCGAAGGGGTGGAGAATCAGGCGATCGAGAAGCTTTTGCTGGCCTTGGGTTGTGATCGGGTTCAGGGTTTTTATTACAGCAAACCGCTGCCGCACCGGGACTTCCTCGACTGGTTGTCCGGCGCCGAGCGTCTGGAGGTCAACGCGTGAGAGTTCGCTACTGTGTACTGCTACTGATGGTCCTGTGCGGAACCGCTGGCGCGGACAGCCAGCGTAGCCAGCTGTTGGCCACCGGTGGCGCCACCACCCTGGAAGGGGCCGCCGGCGGCGGGGTTGTACCCATGGCGGTGCTCTCCGGTTACGGTACCCGGGAAGAGCAGGGTGGCACGGTGACCGCCAGCCACGTCAGCACCGGCGAGTATTCGTTGTCGGTGCTCGGGGCGAGCTGGAGCTGGCGCAACCGGGTCGAGCTGTCTCTGGCCGAGCAGCGCCTGAGCCACCAGCCTCTGTCCGAACGATTGGGGGTCGGGCCCTCGAGCATTCGCCAGCGGGTTTTCGGGGCGAAAGTACGCCTCCTGGGTGACCTGATTTACACCCGATGGCCCCAACTGAGTCTCGGCGTTCAACACAAAAAAAATCGGGACTTTTTTGTGCCCTCGGCGGCGGGAGCCCGGGATGATTCGGGCACCGATGTATACCTGAGCGCGACCAAACTGTTGCTCGGCGGCCTGGCCGGTCGAAACCTGCTGCTCAATGCCACCGCCCGGCACAGCAAGGCCAACCAACTGGGGTTGGTGGGCTTTGGCGGCGACCGGAACAACGATGCTGAGTGGTTGGCCGAGGCCTCCGCCGGGGTGTTTATCAGCCGCCATTGGCTCGTGGGTGCCGAGTACCGGCAGAAGCCTGACAATCTGTCTTTTATCCGCGAAGATGACTGGCAGACCGCCTTTGTCGGCTGGTTTCCCAACAAACAGATCTCGGTGGTGGGCGCCTACGTCGATCTGGGTGAAGTGGCCAGCTTTCCCGACCAGACCGGCTGGTATCTGTCCGTCCAGGGGAGTTTCTGATGCGAGTGTCTTTATTAGCGCTGGTGCTTTTCCTGAGCGCCTGCACCTCAACCGGCGGTGACCGAACCCTCTACCAGGCCCTCGGTGGCGCTGAAGGCGTGGATGCCATTGTTTACGACCTGATCGTGCGCATCGCCGACGATGAGCGGGTGGTGGACCGTTTTCACAACGTGGATATCAATCGCTTCAAAAGCGGGCTGGAAACCTATATCTGCAGCGTTTCCAATGGCCCCTGCGAATACACCGGTGATTCCATGCAGGTGGTCCACGCCGGCCACCAGTACACCGATACCGAATTCAATACCATCGTCGAGTTGTTGATCGAGGCCATGGAAGCGCAGGGTGTGGCGACGCCGACCCAGAACCGCCTGCTGGCCCGACTGGCACAGGACTACGAGGATGTGGTCTATCACTGACGGCGGGCCGAACCGGCGATTGCGCTCCGGCCAGAAAGTGTTATAACGTAACATTTTCACGAATAAGCAGGAGCGCGATCACGCCATGACCACCGCAGTGCCCACCAATATCATCACCGGCTTTCTTGGGGTGGGTAAAACTACCGCCATTCAGCACCTGTTGCGCCACAAACCGGCCGGGGAAACCTGGGCGGTGCTGGTCAATGAGTTTGGCGAAGTCGGCATTGACGGTGCCCTGCTACGCGACGGCGGCGCCCGGGTGCGGGAGGTGCCCGGCGGTTGTATCTGCTGCGTGGCGGGACTGCCCATGACCGTGGCGCTCAATCAACTGTTGGGGCGGGAGCGCCCGGACCGGCTGTTGATAGAACCCACTGGCCTGGGACATCCGGCCCAGATCATGTCGACACTGACCGGCCCCTTTTACCAGCAGGTACTGGACGTGCGGGCGACGGTGACGCTGGTGGACCCGCGTAAGCTGGCCGACAGCCGCTACACCGACAACGAACACTTTCAGGATCAGATCGCCATCGCCGATGTACTGATCGCCAACAAACAGGATCTGTGCGCGCAGTCCGATTGGACGCGATGGGAGGCACTGGCGGCTGGAGCGTCACCGCCCAAGGCCTTGGTCGAGCGGGTGCGCCAGGGCGCCATTGATCCCGCCTGGTTGGAATGCCCGCGTTCGGAGCGGCCGTTACACCACCCGCACCTTCACCAGAACAACCCTCTGAAGGCGCCCACCGCGCCAGTGGAAACCCTGGCCTTTTTACCGGACGGCGAAGTCATGGCCCGGCGAGTCAATCAGGGCCAGGGGCATTTCAGCGTGGGCTGGGTGTTCACCCCGGACTGGGAATTCGACTATGACCGCCTGTTCAGTTGGCTCAATGGCTTGAGCGTTGCGCGGGTCAAAGCGGTGATGATTACCGGGGACGGTATATTCAGTTTCAATGGTCAGGACGACGTGGTCAGTGTCAGTGAGCTGGACGAAACCCCGGACAGCCGCATTGAGTTGATTGATGATAAGCCGATTGATGCGGATGACGTTGAGCGCACGTTGAAATCGCTAGTGGCGTAGGGCGTGGTAAGCCGAAGGCGCACCCGCCGTAACCCAAACGTTCAACGCGCACCCAACTATTCGGTGTACTCCACAATCTCCGCCGCATCCATCGAATACACCGACAGCGCCATATCGTTTTCGGTGCGCTCAAGCTTCAGTGTCCCGGACACCCAGAAAGGCGTGTACAGTGCATCGAGTTGGAAACCCTCCGGGTAGCTCACGAAAATGATCTGATTGGGCGGTGGGGGCGGCACATGAATGCAGGCGCCGTAATACGGCACCAGAAAGAACTCGCGGATGTTCATCTCGTCGTCGAACTCCAGCGGCACGATAAACCCAGGCAGGCGGATCTCGGTGTTGTCGAATTCCGGCCGGGTGTTGGTGGACACCAGAGCGTCTTCCCAGGTGCGGCCGCCCTCATTGGCGGTATCGCCCATGGCCTGGGCGATGGCATTTTCGACCTCGCCAGCCAGATCCCGGTCCTGAGGGCGAAGCGACTGGTTTGCGGGGTCTTCCGCCAGCTCCTCATCGCTCAGGTCGCCGTGATCGACGGTGGGCATGGATTCGAGCAGGCGCAGGTCCTCCTCTGGCATCAAGTCGGTCCACTCGATGGTTTTCGGGGAATCCGCGAACGAATTGAGAGTCCATAGGACTCCGAATATCAATGCCGCGCTCAGGTACAGGGGACGACGCATCTTCTAACAACTCCAACAACAGCTTTCAGGATTATGGACACTGACCACAAAAACACCCCAATGACTCCGGCCATCGCCCTGCGTGATGTGCAATTTGCCTGGCCCGGCCAAAGCGCGCCCGTACTGGATATTCCGGACTTCAGTCTGGCGCCCGGTGAGCGCCTGTTTCTGTACGGTCCCTCCGGCGCGGGTAAAACCAGCCTGCTCAACCTGCTGGCGGGTATTGTCCTGCCGCAACGGGGCGAGGTGACCCTGCTCGGGCAGTCAATGGCCGCGCTTAGCGGTCGCCAACGGGACCGATTCCGGGCCCGACACATCGGGGTGGTGTTTCAACAGTTTAACCTGATTCCCTACCTGACCGTGTTGGCCAATGTGTGTCTGGCCGCGCATTTCGCCCGCCGCACACCGGAGGACGGCACCCCGGCGACCCCATCGGACGTCCGTAATCACGCCCGGGAACTGCTTTGTGCCCTGGGTTTACCCCTGGAAATCGCGGAACAGCCGGCCAGCAACCTGAGTGTCGGACAACAGCAGCGGGTGGCCGTTGCCCGGGCCCTGATTACCCGTCCGGAGATTCTGCTTGCCGACGAACCCAGCTCGGCTCTGGACAGTGACCACCGGGACGCCTTTATGGAGGTGATGCTCCGCCAGGTGGCTGAAACCGGCAGCACCCTGATATTTGTCAGCCACGATCGCTCCCTGGCGACCGCGTTCGACCACCAGCAGGATCTGCGCGAGCTGTCCCGGGTATCCGTCGGGGAGGAGCTTTGAGATGTTGACTCAGATTGCCCGAGCCAGTCTCTGGAACCGTCGTACCACCGTGGCATTGACGCTATTGGCCCTGAGTATCGGTGTTGCGCTGCTTCTGGGGATCGATCATTTGCGCCATCAGGCCAAGGACAGCTTCCGGCAGACCCTCTCTGGCACCGATCTGATTGTGGGGCCACGAGGAGGCCAGACCAACCTGCTGCTCTATTCGGTGTTCCAGATGGGGCAACCCAGCACCAGCTTGAGCCCGGACGCGTATGAGCGCCTAGCGCACCACCCGATGGTGGACTGGGCGGTGCCGATCGCTCTGGGCGACGCGGTCCAGGGCTTCCCGGTGTTTGCGACTCACTGGTCCTACTTTGAGCGTTACCGCTATGGCCAGGACCAGCCTCTGGTGTTTGCCGAGGGCCGGCCTTTTGCCGCCCACAGCGATGATCAAGTGGTCCTGGGCGCCGCGGCCGCCCGCGAGCTGGGTTACGGGCTAGGGGATTCGCTGGTGGTGGCCCACGGCAGTGCCGGGGTGAGCTTCACCCACCACGATGATCATCCCATGACCGTGGTGGGCATTCTTGAACCCACCGGTACGCCCGCGGATCGGCGGGTGCATATGACATTGCTTGCCATGGAAGGCTTACATGGGGGTGAGTCATCGGATGCACACGATGATCACGGCCATGCCGAGCATGGAACGGCCGGGCACGACGACCATGACCATGGGGGTCATGCCCATCATGATCATCATCAGCAGCACTCCGAGGCACCCGACCAGTCGATGGAGCCGGTGCCGGGCAATATCAATGCGGTGCTTCTGGGCCTTAAAAGCCGGCCCATGGTCTTCGCCCTTCAGCGGGAACTGAACACCACCCGGAATGAGCCCATGACCGCGATCCTCCCCGGCGTGGCGCTGACCGAGCTCTGGCAGCTGCTGGCGGTGGCGGAGAACCTGCTGTATCTGATCAGCTTCCTGGTGTTGCTGGCGACGCTGGCGGGGATGATGACCATGCTGCTGGCGTCCATGGGGGAGCGGCGAAGGGAGCTGGCGATACTGCGCACGGTCGGTGCCAGCGGCCTGACCCTGGTGCTGCTGATCGAGCTGGAGGTTGCTCTGATCACTCTGCTCAGTCTGGTGTTCGGAACCCTGTTGCTGATGGCGGGATTGGCGCTCGCCCAGCCCTGGCTGGCCAGTGAATTCGGCTTGTTTATCGCGATTAATCCGATGAGCGCACAGACCGCGTATCTAATGCTGGGCATACTGGGGCTGGCCCTGGTGATGGGGCTGGTGCCGGCGCTGGCGGCTTATCGGCGCGCCCTGGCGGCGGGGTTGAACCCCCGCCAGTAAGCCCGCCCGGCCAGACACAAAATTGTCCCCAAGGGGATCGCAAATTACGCTATTGTTAGGACTGTGTGGGCCGGAGTTCGAGCCCGACGTTGGAGAATAAGGGAGAAGGTTATGGTTTTGCTGTCCATTGTAGTGCTGTTGGTGGTTATCGGTGTGGTCATTTACCGGCGCATTCCGCTGCCGTTGGGCTCCGCTGCGGTGGCCCTGACCTGGTATCTGCTGGGGTATCTGACTCCGGCCTTCTGGTCTCTGTGGCTTGTGGTACCACTGGCGGCGGTTCTCCTGATTCTCAACGTTCCGGCGCTGCGCCGGCCCCTGTTGTCCAAGCCGGTGTTCCAGGTGCTGGGCAAAGCCATGCCGAGCATGAGCACCACCGAGCGCGAAGCGCTGGAGGCGGGCACCACCTGGTGGGAAAAAGACCTGTTCAGCGGCCGGCCCGACTGGCACGAGTTCGCGCAGATCGGTTTGCCCCAGCTGACCCAGGAAGAGCAAAGCTTCCTCGATAATGAAGTGGAAGAGCTCTGCGGCATGCTCGATGAGTTCGACATCCACCATCATCGTAAAGATCTGCCGGAAGAAGCCTGGCAGTTCCTGAAAGACAAGGGCTTCCTGGGCCTGATCATTCCCAAGGAGTTTGGTGGTAAGGACTTTGGCCCCTACGCCCAGAGCCGGATCATGAGCAAGATCGCCAGCCGCTCCGGCACCACCGCCGTGACCGCCATGGTGCCCAACTCCCTGGGCCCCGGTGAGCTGTTGATGAAATACGGCACCGACGAACAGAAACAACGCTGGCTCCCCGGGCTGGCCAACGGGACCGAAATCCCCTGCTTTGGCCTGACAGGGCCGGAAGCGGGCTCCGATGCCGGCTCCATTCCCGATGTGGGGATCGTCTGCAAAGGCGAGTTTGAAGGCCAGGAAGTGCTGGGTCTCAAGCTGACTTTCAGCAAGCGCTGGATCACCCTAGCGCCGGTGGCCACTGTGGTGGGCCTGGCGTTCAAACTGCACGATCCCGACGGCCTGCTGGGTGATTCCAGTAAATCCGACTACGGCATTACCTGTGCCCTTTTGCCCGCCAACCATCCGGGTGTGGAGATCGGCAAGCGCCACCATCCGGGCTCGCCCTTTATGAACGGTCCGATCAAAGGCCAGGACGTGTTCATTCCCGTGGACTGGATCATTGGTGGCGCGCCCATGGCTGGCAAGGGTTGGCGGATGCTGATTGAGTGTCTCGGTGCCGGGCGCGGCATCTCGCTGCCGGCGTTGGCAACCGCCAGCGGGGAAATGCTCTATCGTACCGTGGGGGCCTACGCCCGCATCCGTCGCCAGTTCAATACCGAAGTGGGCAAGTTTGAAGGGGTGCAGGAAGCGACGGCGGACATTGCCAGTTGCGCCTACACCATGGAAGCCTTCCGTCAAATGGTGACCAAAGGGCTGGAAACCGGTTCGCCTTCCGTCATGACCGCCATGGCCAAGTACCATGCCACCGAAATGATGCGCCGGGTGGTCAACCACAGCATGGACGTGGTGGGTGGTCGCGCCATCCAGCACGGCCCGCGCAACTTCCTGGCGTTGCCCTACCAGAGCGTGCCGGTGGCCATCACCGTTGAGGGGGCAAACATTCTGACCCGCTCGCTGATGATCTTCGGCCAGGGCGCCATGCGCTGTCACCCCTACCTGTTCGATGAGCTTCAGGCCATTCAGGCCAGTGATCAGGAACAGGGGCTGAAAGATTTCGACAAGCTGTTTATCCGCCACATGGGGCATCTGTTCAGCAACCTGTTGCGGGTCAAACTTTTTGGGATTACCCGCGCCCGATTCAGCGGGGTGCCGGAGAATGCCAACGAATTCAGTCGCCGCTGGTACCAGCGCATCAACCTGCTGAGTGCCGGCCTCGCGGTCACCTCGGATATGGCCCTGGGCATTCTCGGTGGCGACCTGAAGCGCCGGGAACTGTTGTCCGCCCGACTGGGTGATGTGCACAGCCAACTGTTTATCGCCTGTGCCATTCTGAAGTTCCACTCCGCCCATGCCCGCACCGATGAGGAGGATGCGCACGCGGAATACGCACTGCGTTACGCCCTCTACACCGCTCAGGAAGCGCTGTACGATTTTTATCGCAACTTCCCGAAGCGCACCATGGCCTGCGCACTCAAGTGGATGGTATTCCCCCTCGGCCGGGTGCTCACCAAGCCCGACGACAACGCCATCCGCACGCTCGGCGGCTTGATCCTGGAAGACAACCCGGTGCGCAAAGCCTTCCGCCCGTTTGTGTATGAAAACGATAAGGCCGACGACCCCATTGGCCGGGTGGAAACCACCTACCAGATGTTGCTGTCACTGGAGCCCACCTGGAGCACCTTTGTTCGCGCCCAGGCGAAAGGGGAGCTGACCGGGGAAACACTGGATGAGCGACTGGATGATGCCGCCGCGAAAGGCCTGATCCGCAACGAGGATATCGCCCGGCTCAAAGAGTACGATGCAAAACGCTACGATTGCCTGCTGACCGACGCGTTCGATAAGCTGTAGAAAGACGACGAAAGGTTTCTTCTGGTGGCGGATGCGCGCTTGCGCGCTCCGATGCGTCGGACCGATCCGCCCTACGGGGAGGCTCGCAAGGTTTGCGTAGGGCGGATAAGCGCAGCGCATCCGCCGCATCGGAGTGCGCATCCGCCGTTAATTAGGTTCCCCAAAACAAAAAAGCCCGAGCTACGTAGGTCGGATTAGGCCAACGGCCATAATCCGACTTTTACCACCGCGCTCGATATCGGATTACGTTTCGCCTATCCTGCTGAGTGGACCGGCCGAAGGCGTCGTGTGACGCGCCGGGTTACTCGTTTACCAGCGGACATCAACGCTCTGCCCACCGACACAAAAAACGGTTTTGGATCGTCCAGACACCAATACTGAAAGACGTTTCGCCCCAGCAGGGAACGAAGCCACGCCCAGGTACTCCAGTCCCCGTGTTTGCGATAGTCGAAAAACGCCCGGATATCGTGACTGAAGAACACATAGTTGACACCCTCCTTCTGTCGGGGACGAGGTGGCAGATCCATTCCGAGCGTTTCCAGGCATGCCAAGTAAGGCAGGTTCACTCCACAACGTTCTGCCAACAGGTTCCAGGAACTGGCGCGAGGGTTTATCTCAAGCAGCTTGAACTCTCCCGTGCGACTGTCTTGCTTGAATTGCAGGAGCGCCATGCCGGTGTAGTGAAGTTTTCGTAGAATATCGATACCAGAAGATACGATGTCTGGCACGTAAACGCTGCGAACAAAGCAGCCAATGCCGGCGTATGTGGGGTAGGTCCGAATCTTTTGGCCAGTAAAATACGCCACGGGTTGGCCCTGACGGTCCATATAGATGTGAAGCGAATAAAGTCGATCATCCCTGCCGGGAATATAATCCTGAATTGCCATGTCTTTATTCAGAGGGGCTATGGCTCTGTATCGATCAATCAAGGCTTCCGGTGTGTCAATGACTAACGCTTTCTTTTCATCCACGATACGCTGTATCTCGGGTTGACTCCATGTTTGGGGTACGAGTGGCTTGAGAATGGTTGGATAACTGATTGAGTGGGAAAGCTCTATCAGCTCATCGAAGTCGTTTGGTGCGTGGGTGTGAGGGATCGGAAAGTTCAGGTGCTTGGCAAACTCGAAAAATTTTCCTTTATCAAGGCAGGTGTCAATAAGCTCCCGAGTAGATAAGAACAGATGGAAGTGAGGTTCCAGCTTATCTCTGAGGTTAGATAATACCGTCAAATCCGGATCAGCAGTGGGGAAGATGATGGGCTTATGCGCTTCGCTTTCAGCAATCTTCATAAGACACGCCAGTGCAGAGTCCGGGTTCTGGGTAAACCCGGGCTCATGGATCATCCGCACGGCGTAGCGGGAGTACTGGGCGATACTGGAGGCGTATTCGGAAAGAAGAATGACTGAAACGCCCGTTCGCCCCAGCGCTCTAACGACGCCAAGATCTCCCTGGGAACCTCCCATACAGGAGGTGACTATGACTTTGTTGGGAAATGTGGTCATTACTGCCCCCTGAAGCTCATTATTGATTTCAGCTGACGGCTGTACCGCCTGGTGATTCTAAGCAAATTTCGTATTGCTGATAGTAGGTTAGTGAAAATGAGTAATGGTCGGCTGAACAGACAGTAGCCGTTCACTATATGGGCCCGATCGGGCCAGAATTTTTCAATATAGGAATCATGGGATGAGCCGCTATCGACATAGTGAATGGAGTTTCTGTTTCGATCCAGATAGTGCAAAAATTCGTACTCATTCAACATGCCAGGACTGAAGGATCGGAAATCGACATCCCAGGATACCTTGAAGGCGAATACCCTGTTATCTATACGGAAGTTACAGGTAGACGCGATGATTAACTCGTCAATGAGTATTTCAGTGAAAAATATCCGGCTTTCCCCGGAGAAGTTGTAGACCATTTCACGAAAGAAGGCCTCTTCACTTGGGGAGGATCGGATCGATGTATTTTTTTCACCCTTCCAGCCCTTGTTCTCAAGATCAAGAAATGCCTCAACAGTATCTTCCGTAATGTCTGATCCTTCGACAATTCGCCAGTGATAGACTCCTTTTTTCCTGAACTTTCGCTTGCATCGTTCCAGGTCCTTGACTTTCTTATGGTCCAGTGCGCCGACCAGAGAGCGTGTCGTGGACCGAAGGTCAATGACGGCCCTTCGGTAGGAATCGTGTAGATAGACTCCCGAAAAAAGCGTGTTTGACAGGTGGTGGTAGACGTTGGAGCTTATGTACAAGTCATCAATATACAACGCTTTATACTTTGATCTACTTGATCGAAAGTAATAAATAATCGTATCAAATACTTCTTTCTGATGCGTCTTACTGATCAAAACGCCACCAATAAAAGAGTGGGGGGACTTGAACAGCGCATAATGGCGAAATGGAAACCGCAGGTTTGCGGATCGTTCGGTAATAACTAAAATTCCTCTCAAACAATACTCTGGGTCACTGATTGCAACCATGAGGAGTGATGTCGGGTTGCTCAGGTGCCGCGCCGCCGGGATGATAAAGTCAGCGGATAAGTAAGGGTTTGGCTCAGAGGCGTTGGCTTCCAGCGTTTTCCAGCGATCAATCATGGATGAATCAATGTCCGCCAGCTGTGTGATCGACACCAGGTAACCGTTGGGGGATCTCAGGTCCGAAGCGGTATCGGACCTGATCTCTGGAGTGGCTCTCAAGTTCTCCGATGGATGCGACGGATGCATGTTCATCAAGAATATCCTGAATGGTCAGGAATGAATGCGGTTCCTCGCATGAGGATGCGCGCAGTTCGGGAAACTGAAGCGCTGGATATTCGTATCTCTTTAAGCTTCTGTTCGAAATCCACGGTCGTGCACATCGTTCCACTGGGGTGCCTGATTCTAATTCTGGCAGGGGAGGGGCCCGACGGGCAGAAGTTGTGAGCGATCGTTTCGGGAATGACGGTAGCGGTGGAAAGACAGATTGCCCCTGAAACGGCAAACGCTTTGTGAACATTGAAGGGGTTTATGACTTTCGCAACAATATCCGCTTCAGTGTCTTTCGCATCGGGTGCCGCCAGCACGGCAATCTTCAGATCTTTTTTGTTCAGTAATCGGGAGCTAGAATCAACGCCGGGTTGATCACGCTCTTTCTCATTGAATGCTTCGACCACTCGGTCTCGAACGACATCGGCACATGCTTTAAAAGTCATGTTGCAGTCAAGTTCGGCGGGCGTTTCATGTCCGGTAATTCCCAGATCTTCTGCCATGAAAAAGGCATAGAGAGTTCCGGAGTCGATGAGTGAGTAACTCAGTCTTTGACCGTCACTCAGGGTGATCACAGACAGTGGTTCATCCATGGGAAGTAATTTTCCGGTTACCGCCCCGGCCGGATCGATAAAGTTCAGCCTGACCTCGGGTCCGCTTCCCGGAACACCATGGATAGTGTAGCTTCCGTATAAATCCGGGATTCCGTGAGCACTTGGAATTGAGGCTATGATCGTTTTTCCATTGTTCCTGGAATAGATGGCAATGGCGGTTTCGGGAGACGTTGTGTTGACCATTCCTTCCGTGATGGCAAAATAACCGACCCCCGCAGCCAGGTTCCCACACATGATGCTGTTGTTCAGCGTACCCTCTGAAATTCCCACCTCAATGGACTCATACTCAACATTGATGCCGGGTCGACTCGATGGACAAACCAGAGCCAGCTTGCTGGTCAGGGGGTCTGCACCGCCCAAACCGTCAATCTGACGACCATGTGGGCTTCCGAACAGCTGTAAAATCTGCTGCTTTCTGACGATCGGATCTATTGCTAGATCTCCGTCCTGAACGAAAATACCCTTGGATGTTCCGCCCCGAATGATTGAACAAGACAGCTCCATGGGATGCCCTCCCGAAAAGGGTTACAGGTTGTTGTTGGGTTTACGGTATATCCACAAGCTCACATCAGACAGCCATTTACCCAAAGAACTGTGTAAATGAACGGATTTAAGGAAACGATCAATGGCTCGATCGAACTTTATAGACCGGCGATGGGAAAAAATCGGTTTACCATTCCAGCGAAAGGGGCCCATACCAATACTGGTGTGGGCTAAATACTCAAAACCTTCTCGCTCTATGTCAGAGCGGACCGCCTTGAACTTGAGAAAACGACCCACCGAATTGTCGTCTTCGTGCTTTCTGAGTAACCATTTGACGAATGTCTTTAATCCGATAATTGGGTCAAAAAGCACCGGGTTGTAGGTGTTCCTGAAGCTGATGATCAACGTACCGTCGGGCTTTATTATTCGATACAGTTCTTTAAGTGCTGGCTGATAGTCCTGAATGTAGCTAATGACACCGAGGCAAACAATGATGTCAAAATGGTTGTCGGGGAAAGGTAGAGCCTGACAGTCCGCCTGAAGCAGCGCGGTATTGTGCTGCTGGGACTGATTGAGAACGTCCCGGGAAAAGCGAAGCATGTCAAAAGAGTAGTCCAGCCCGATGCAGTCACGATCATTCGCCAGCAGGCGGCTGACCACGGGGGCGGCTCCGCAGCCAACATCAATTATAGTGGAGGCCGGGGTCGAATGAGACAGGACGTAATTTACGGTAAAGTCCCGCCGGCTCTGAAAAAGATGCTCTTCAAAGGTGACCGGGTTGCTGCGATATAGGTCGTTCCACAGTTTCCCGTCTTTTCGGCCGGAAAACATACTGGTTACTTCGTCTTGCCACGCCATAAACATGCTTCCTTACGGAATGATTATGAGCGTCACTAGAGACTGCAAGAGTCACGGGATCGTGGCTCCTCTGTGGGCGCTGAAATGTGTATTCATGCGTCTGAGTATAGGCAGTCATTTGAGGGGTTGGCAACTGACGGTTTTTTTATCACTCGGGCACTGCAGCAGGGTTCAGGGTGCCGTCTTCGCAGCTTGTAATACGCTCGAAGTCCTCCCTTGATTCCGGGCCGGAATAGCGTCTGAACTGGTCGATCAGGCGCGCCAGACGGGAAAGTCTGATCAGTTTTTCCGCTTGAGTATAATCCCTGCCAAGCTGAAGTTTCTGCGCGTTGAGCGCCTCCACTTCGCTTTGAAGGCGAACAAGATGGTTGTACTCTTCGAGTGTCTGAATCTGTTCAGCTAAAGCTTCCAGACTCTTGGGGGGCAAGTCCTCTAGTTGCATGGGGTCGAGGGGCTTTTCAATCAGCCCCCTGATGTGTTCTTGCTGCTCTTTTAGGGCTTGGCGAGCATTCTTCAGCTCACGAGTTTTTTCCTGTTCGGATCGCTCCAGATCCCGGCGCTTGAGCAAAAGTTTCAGCCCTTCTTCCGGGAGCTTGTGTTCAGACCGTACAGCACTTGCAGCATAAGAGTAATCATTGCTGGCACCGGTCTTGGCAAAAGAGTTCCAGCGCAGGAACCACGGCTCCCATTTCTCTATATAGGTCTCTCTGGTCGAGCGCGAGAGATCAGTGCTGTATGCGTGGGCAAGGGTGTAAATGTGTGCTTCGTGGAAGCTGACATCACCTGAGCGATCCAGATCGACCTCCGTCAGGGGAATATTCTCCCCAATTCGTGTTTCCTGCTGCAGGGCGGCGAAAAAGTAGGTGGTGTAATCGCGGAACTCCGCTTGATTGGTGCCCAGGTCGCACCCCTCCGCTTCGCGGCGATCTGATTCGGCCAGGAATCCGCAGCGGAGCTGCTCTGATAGCGTATCGCTATAAGGGTTTTCGTAAATCAGCGAGCTGAAAGACCCGGAAAAACATTGTGTCAGCACGAACCTTACGGGAACGCTGGCTGGAGTTTGATCCAAAACCTCGTCGAGCTCCTTGATGGACAGTCGGGAATCCTGCCATAACATCAAGTTATTCTTTCGAGTATCGTTGGTATTGATATCGCCATGACCGTTGTAGACCAACAACACCGAATCATCATCATTTAACGATTGGAAGTCTTCGATGAGTGCGCTGGTCAGTTCTGATTTCTCAGTACTCCCGTCTATGTTCGTAAGGCTGTTTCGACGGGTCCGTTGCGCATACGACAGTCCGCTACCATAAACACGCAGTACGGGCTCCCAGATTGGGTCCCGCTCCTCGGAGTGAGCAAAGTAAACCACGTCGTGGTCTTTGCCGCTCCCATCGGTGTAGAAGGTCTTAACAGAAACCCCCTGCTGGCGGAAGACCGATTGTAACCAGCGGACATTTTCCTCAATTTGACCCTGGGAGTTTTCCAGAGTGTTGCCACCTCCTATGAGCCATACTCGTGTTTCTGCATGCAGGAAAGCTGAGTGGCTCAGTGCGATTAACGCGAGGAACGTCAATAAGGCTGATCGAACGAATACAGGACTCATGAGTTCCCCCGTTGCCACAGAGGGTGAAAGAAGAGGTTAAAAATTCCGGCCCAGAGCAGGAGTGCGCCGAAAATCATGGGCAGGTGGGGAGGAACGACCGAAAGCGCGGTAGCAATCATTCCAGCCGGTATTACAAAAGCATGAACCCAACGGGAAGGGAAGTAGCGGGTCAGTCCGCGCACGAGAAACCACAAGGGAGTGGCGATCGGGAGCGCACTGGCCCAGTCACTGAGGATGGTGATTACGAGTTCTCGACGTGACCCGAAGAGCAGCTCATTCAGCAATTCGGCCTGACCCAACAAGGTATCGGCAATAATTACCATCGCAAGCGCGGCCGGGTAGAGGATCAGGCTTAGAAGCACTGTAACGGTGCCGTAGGTGATGTTTCTGTTCATTACCAAAGTCCTCTGGCCTTCTCCAGACGATAGCCGACTTTGCGACAGCCCTTCAGATTGAATCCTGCGTAACGCTTTTTACCCAGAAAATAGGCGAAGTAGCCGATCACCTCTGCGCCAACAGAAGCGGTGGTTCGACGAGAACTGAAATTGTTCGAGTCGATAGCGACCAGTACGCCCTTCTTGCCCTGCTTCTGGTAAAGGTCCAGTGCGTAATTCTTCACCCACCGCTGAATGTGTTGACCCCTATACTTTGGGATCGTGAGATTCTTGTAGGCGTATGCATAATCTTTGTCGAAGTAAGTCGTCAACCGGTTCGAGGAGGTTGACGGATTCTCTGCATACCACGCGTAGGAGCATAGTTCTCCATTCATAAATGCACCGATGCATTTGTCCTTGTTGGCCAGTGCCTGGTCGACATGCGAGTGTGGTAGTTCAAGCCCGGGCGAGTCAACGTAACGACCGAGCTCCTCTCGGGTCATTTCGTGAATCTCCAGCTTGTCGGGTTTCTCCTCCCCAAGATCTGTGATCTGACTGTGGAGATAAATGAACATAAGCCGAAAGCGGATAATCTTTTCGATCGCACTAATGACCATGTCGTGGAGCATCGGCCCTAGACCAAATCGTCTGTAAATAGCTTTATAGGCTGATAGGTTCATGCCACGTTTCTCCTGGATCGGGACCGAAGTGCTTTGAGCCTTGCCTGAACCTTCCATACCAAATGTAGCGCCCGGGCAATCATCGTCTTGTTAAAGAAGGTTGCTGACCACTTCTGTTCGATTGAAAAGTGCCACCGACTCGCCCAGGGAGGGTTGGTCACGAGGTTGACTTCCTGGCTTCCGGATTGCTCTGACTCCAGGCAGTGAAGCAGTGTGATACCCCCGGGGCCAACATCGCGGAAGCGTTCATCGAAGCCGATTTTCAACAGCGATAATTGTTCCCCGGTGCGTAAGCCGATCTGGGCGGCGACGGGGGTGTCGTTGAACCTGAGTAGGTTGATGAGTGCCGAGCCCGTCTCAGAAAAGGCGCTGAGCACTTCGAGATAAAACGCGTTGGCGTTTGGCCTTAGCCTGATGGCGCTTTGCGTGCCTTGCTCCCCTTTCCAGCTTGCGGCTTCCACGGTAAGAAATGTGTCGTAAGCCTCTTCAATCAATGCCTTGTCGGTGATTGATTGGAAGTGGGGTAAACCATACTGAGCCCCGGCATTCTTTAGGTGTCGACGGGTGTTTTTAACCTGCTTTTTCGAGAGTGGGGTTATCAGATCGCCAGTCGGGCCCTGTTTCACATAGGCGGTTCCCAAGGCCATGGCACGAGCGTTACTGCCCACCAGCCGGTGAGTCGCCGAACGGTCCCCAAAGTGCGATAGTTCCAGGATATCCCAAGGCTCCGGCGGGTGGCGCGTCAGGTGTCTGAGAAGGGCGTTGAATAACGAGGAGTCGGCAAAGTCACGCTTGACCAGGCAGTCCGCGACATCGATAGGCGTGTCATAGGGAAATGTAAGGTAGCGGACGGCCATCCCCAGACGCTTTCGTTTGTTCAGGGTCAGGGGGATAACGGCAACCAGCTGGGCTTTCTGGTAGATCGCAAAATAGTAGATTGGGCCACTACACAAGTGGCTCTGAATGGCGTGATGCCAGCGCCAATCATTGTAGAAGGAGGGATTTTCTGCCTCGGCAAATAGCGCCTGCCACTCGGGCTTCAGCTCTTTGAGTCCCTCTAATCCTGTAAAACAACGGACGTAAGTATCCAAGCGCGACCTTCCCGGGAGCCATCTTGTCAGGGTGTGCTTACTGCTAACTGGTGGCAGGAGGATATCACTTAACAAAATACCGCACCAGCACAGCGCCCGAGCCGAACGGCACCGGGCTGTGCCCGGCGGCAGGACACCAATCGGTCTGGAACCGATTGGGACGCCACTTGGCGCCCGAAGGGCGAGCGGCAAGGATGCTGCTCGTCTATCCGCCAGTGCCTACAAAAAAGCCCGAGCGCTAGCTCGGGCCTCTTTAATGTGGCGCACCTGGCAGGATTTGAACCTGCGACCAACGGCTTCGGAAACCGCTACTCTATCCAACTGAGCTACAGGTGCGTGTTCTGCGGGCTCAACACCCGAAGAGGGGCGGATTTTACATAAGCGAGCGGCGTTCGTCTATCCATCAGGCCGTGGTTGGCGCTTTTTCGCCTTCCAGATCCCGTAAATCCAGCGTCTTGGCCAGCTTCACCGTTCCCAGACTCTCACTCATGGTCCCGAACGGAAAGTCCGTCAGCATCCGCTCCAGTCGCGGCAGGCAGCGATGCAGGTTGGTGTAGTGACGAAACCGCGAGAACCAGCGGGCGTTGGGGATCCGGGGTTGCTCCGGGTCGATCTCCCAGGGGTGGAGGTAAAAGATCTGCGGTTTCTGGCCACCGTTGCTGGCCTTGCGGAACAGCCAGCGGGATAGGGCATAGGGATATTGGCGGAAATAACCTCCGCCGGCTGCGGGCACCGCCTGACCCAGCACTTTGGCGGTGGTCAGCGGAAACTCGGTCAATTCGGCACCGCTGGACGTAATGATTCGGTAGGGCTCTTCAGGGCTGCCCGGAATACCGTAGTTATCATGTCGGGTCGGGAAAATACTGGAATCCCAGGTAAAACCCAGCTCTGCCAGGATATCCAGCGCCCAGAGCGATTGACGGGTGATGGAGTAGCTCGCCGCCCGATAGCCGGTCACCGGCTGACCAGTGAGGTCCTCCAGAATGCGCTTGGAGCGGGAAGTTTCCTCCCGGAACAGTTCGGGAGTCTGGGTGTAAATCAGCCGATGACTGTAGCCGTGGGAGGCGATTTCATGGCCCTGGGCGTGAATCCGCTTGACCAGCTCCGGGTGCCGTTCGGCCACCCAGCCGAGAATGAAAAAGGTGATCTTGATACCCGCCTCATCGAACAGCTGGAGGAGCCGATCGGTATTGGCTTCAACCCGCGACGGCCAGTGCTCCCAGTCCTCGGGTTTGACCACGTCAAAGAAAGCGGCGACCTGGTAGTAGTCTTCGACGTCGACGGTCATGGCGTGGGTGACGGTTGATCGTTCCATGTAGCACCTTATCAACAAAGCGGAAAACTTGGGTTACGGCGGATGCGGGCGTTGGCCTTATCCGCCCTACGCGTCCTTATTGCGGCAATGAGGCCCGGCGAGGGAATACCCTTTCAAGACCGTAAGCGGCGGGATTCCGCGCGTCGAGCCCCCAGGGATGGGTTTACGGCGTGTCTTGAAAGGGTATTCCCTCGCCGGGCCGGACTCTACGCTTGGTAATAATCCCGATACCAACGCACAAAATTCTCAATACCCACTTCCACCGGCGTGCTCGGCTTGTAATCCACATCCTCAATCAGCGCGTCCACATCGGCATAGGTATCCGGCACATCGCCCAACTGCAGCGGCAACAGGTTCTTCTCCGCCTTCTTGCCCAGGCAGTCTTCCAGCACCTCAATATACCGCAGCAGCTCCACCGGGCTGTTACTGCCGATGTTGTACAGGCGGTAGGGCGCCTTGGACGTGGCGGGGTCCGGCTGATCGCCGCTCCAGTCCGGGTTGGCTGGGGCCACATGATCGAGGGTACGGATCACGCCCTCGACGATATCGTCAATGTAGGTGAAATCCCGACGATGGTGGCCGTAATTGAACACGTCGATCGGTTCGCCGGCCAGAATCTTACGGGTGAAAATGAACAACGCCATATCCGGGCGTCCCCACGGGCCGTACACGGTGAAGAAGCGCAGCCCGGTGGTGGGAATGCCGAACAGGTGGCTGTAGGTATGGGCCATCAGCTCGTTGGACTTTTTGCTGGCGGCGTAAAGGCTCACCGGGTGGTCCACGTTGTTGTGCACCGAGAAGGGCATCGCCGTATTGGCGCCGTAGACCGAGCTGCTGGAGGCGTACACCAGGTGCTCGGTGCCGAAGTGGCGACAGGCCTCCAGGATATTGATGAACCCGGTGATGTTACTGTCGATGTAGGCCTGGGGGTTCTCCAGAGAGTAACGAACCCCGGCCTGGGCCGCCAGATTGACCACCCGGTCGGGCTTGTGATCCTTGAACACCTGATCAATGGCGGCCTTGTCCTGCAGATCCGCACGGATATCGGTAAAACCCTTATGGGGGGTAACCCGCGCCAAGCGGGCTTTCTTGATATTCACATCGTAGTAGTCATTGAGGTTATCGACCCCAATCACCTCATCGCCCCGCTCCAGCAATCGCAAGGCCAGATGGTTGCCAATAAAGCCGGCGGTGCCGGTAACCAGTACTTTCATAACGTAATCCCGTTGTTTTTGCCGGCGCTACAGGCGTCCGTCCACCTGCTCTTTGGGCAGAATATGCTTCACATCATAAAGCACATGCTGTGCTTTCCCCAGTTTCCGAATGGCGTCGGGGCCCATGGCGCGGAACTCCCGGTGCCCGACGCATAATACGATGGCGTCGTAGTGCCCCTGATGGGGCTCGGAAACCAGTTTGAGGCCATATTCCAGCTCCGCCTCCTCGGGATCCGCCCAAGGGTCGTAGATGTCAACGTTGGAGTGGTATTCCTGGAACTCTTCAATGATATCCACCACCCGGGTGTTGCGAAGATCCGGGCAGTTCTCCTTGAAGGCCAGCCCCATGATCAGCACGTTGGCGTCCACCAGGTGCAGCTTCCGCTGGGTCATCATCTTGACCACCGAGGCGGCGATAAAGTGGCCCATCCCATCGTTGATGCGCCGGCCGGCCAAAATCACCTCTGGATTGTACCCGACCTGCTGGGCCTTGTGGGTGAGGTAGTAGGGGTCCACACTGATACAGTGGCCACCCACCAGGCCCGGCCGGAAGGGCAAGAAGTTCCACTTGGTGCCCGCCGCTTCCAATACCTCCAGGGTATCGATGCCCAGCCGACTGAATATCAGTGAGAGCTCGTTCACCAGGGCGATATTGATATCTCGCTGGGTGTTCTCGATGACTTTGGCGGCTTCAGCCACCTTGATGCTGCTGGCTTTGTGGGTGCCCACGGTGACCACCCGGCGGTACAGCGCGTCGACATAGTCCGCCGCTTCCGGCGTAGACCCGGAAGTCACTTTGATAATGTTGTGTACCCGGTGCTCTTTATCGCCAGGGTTGATTCGTTCCGGGCTGTAACCGGCAAAAAAATCGCGATTGAAGGTCAGCCCGGAGCCCCGCTCAATGATGGGGACGCATACCTCCTCGGTACAGCCGGGATAAACCGTGGACTCAAAGATGACCAGGCTGTTTTTTCCGATGACGCGGCCCAACAGCTCGGAGGCCCGCTCGAGAGGAGTGAGGTCGGGCTGTTTACTGTCGTTGATGGGCGTCGGGACGGTCACGATATACACGTCGCACGCTTTGATGTCGTTTTCCTGGGACGTAAAGCTCAGTCGCTCGGCGGCTCGAAGTTCTTCGGGGGAGACCTCACGGGTGTGGTCCCGCCCCGCCTGCAGCTCGGCAACCCGTTTCGGATTAATATCAAATCCCCGGGTCTGAATCTGTTTTCCAAATTCGGCCGCCAGTGGCAAACCAACATAGCCCAGACCGATAACGCAGAGGGTGGGTTCGGTAGCGAACATAAGGCATTTTCCTTGAGCAAACGGGTATATCCTGCGCGTGTCAGCCACGCTTTTGACGCTTTAACTTAGCATATTTTCAGGGCACAAAGCGAAATAGCGAAACCGCCTTTTTGACTGTCGGAAATCTTGTCACTTTTGCGGTCAAAAAGCGTTCCCGAGCGGTCGAGAAAGGCCGCGGAAACCCGCTATAATGAAGTGCTTCTGACGCAAAACACACCCTAAAAAGGACGCGGGTCTTGTCTTACATTCGGCTGAATAAACACTACATTCATTTACCCTATCTGTTTCTGGGCGCTATCGAGTTCGGGTTGCTCATCGTGGCGGCGTGGGGCGCTGAATGGTGGTACACGCAATTGAACACGCTGGTACTGCTGTGGGCCGATTCATGGGCTCCGAAAGTACTGTTTGCGGTGGTATTGAGTTGCTGCACCTTGTCCATGGGGGTCTATCCTGCGCTGGTACGGGAAGGGTATTCCAGCATGGTATTGCGCACCCTGGTCAGTTTCTTTCTGCTCGCCAGCCTGACCCTGTTCGTTCTGGCCGCTCTGGGGCCTGAGGGGTTCTTGCCCCAGGGTGTGATTTTCTGGGGGGTTATTTTTTCCACGGCTCTGGTGTTGTTGGCCCGAGCGATTTTCCTCAAGCTGGTGGATACCAATGAGCTCAAGCGCCGGGTCGTTATCTACGGTGCGGGCACCCGCGCCCAGCAGCTGCTGGACAACCTGGCTCCGGAACGGGACGTGATCGGGGTAGAGGTCGTCGGCTGCATTCCCGGGGAAACCGAAGCGCCAGCGGTAGACCCGGCTCTGGTTATGCCCGTCCCGAAGGATTGGGTCCGTTTTGTCAAAACCCACCATATATCGGAAATCGTGGTTTCTCCTGACGAGCGACGCCAACGTGAGGGAGGCGGCTTTCCTCTGAATGAGTTGATCGACTGCAAGTTGGCCGGCGTGCCCACCAGTGACGCCCTGGGGTTCTGTGAGCGGGAGCTGTGTAAAATCGATATCCGGCTGCTGAAGCCGGGCTGGATGCTGTTTTCGGATGGCTTCAAGTACTCCAAGCGCCGCTCCGCCGCCAAGCGCCTGTTTGATATCGGTCTTGCCGGGCTCTTTGTGTTGCTCCTCTGGCCTTTCATGTTGCTGACGGCCCTGGCCGTGATGCTGGAAAGTGGCCGGCCGGTGCTCTACTTCCAGGAGAGGGTTGGTTTAAATGGCAAAACCTTTCGCATCTATAAATTTCGCAGTATGCGCCAGGACGCGGAAAAAGGGGGCAAAGCGGTCTGGGCCCAGAAAAATGACAGCCGCGTGACCCGGGTCGGGGCTTTTATCCGGAATACACGGCTGGATGAGTTGCCCCAGTTATACAATGTGCTGAAGGGTGATATGAGCTTCGTAGGCCCTCGCCCTGAACGGCCTGAGTTTGTTGAGGACCTATCGGAACAAATTCCGTTTTACGGGATGCGCCATAAGGTAAAACCAGGGCTGATGGGCTGGGCACAGCTAAAATACCCTTACGGCGCATCGGTAGAAGACGCGCGCAACAAGTTGCAGTACGATCTGTACTACACCAAAAACCACAGCTTCCTGATGGACATGTTGATCCTGATACAGACTGTTGAAATTGTTCTGCTGGGAAAAGGGGTGCACTAGCATCCTGCCGGCCGAACGTCCCGAGAGGAGATGAGGCGTGACAATGATAAATGTATGGTCCAAAGCCGCTTACGGACTGCTGCTCGCACTGGCAGTACTGCTTTCTGCCTGCTCCAATAAACCGGTAGCGCCGCCTCCGCAGACAACGGATGTGCTGGATGAGTACCGAATTGGGGTGGGGGACTCGCTCCGAATCAATGTCTGGCGGAATGCTGAGTTATCCAGCGAAGTCCCGGTCCGGCCGGATGGAATGATTTCCCTACCTTTGGTTGGTGATATAAAGGCTGCTGGGCAAACCACGGCTGAGTTATCGGCCGCCCTGACGGAAGCGCTCACCGATTACGTCCGTAACCCCCAGGTGACCGTCATCGTGACCAACCCCAGTAGTTCCGATTTCCAGCGCCGGGTCAGGATAACCGGTGCGGTGCAAAGTCCCCAGTCAGTGCCTTATAGAGAGGGCATGACGGTGCTGGATCTGGTTTTGATGGCGGGCGGCCCCAACGAATTCGCCTCCGCCAACAAAGCCAAGTTGTACCGGCGGGTCGAAGGGGAAGTAAAGGTTTACCCCATTTACCTGAATGATCTGATCGAGAAAGGTCAGGTACAGACCAATTACTCATTGCAGCCGTCGGATATCGTGACGGTCCCAGAACGGGCGTTCTAACGTCGAGCTGACTTATGGATAAAACGTTTATTGCTGACCTTCTCAAGTCCCTGAAGTTTGAAGCCATTCGCTTCAGGGTCTGGGTTGTCCTTATCTTTATTGCGGTATCATTTGGTCCGCTCCTGGTGGGCTATTTCTGGCCCAATACCTACGCGACCAGCGCACTTCTCTTCGCCGATGAAACCAACATCATTGAACCATTATTGAAAGGCCGAGCGTCGGTCACTTCGGTCGATCGGGCCAAGCAGGCTCAGGAAGTGCTCTATTCCCGTCGCGTCATGGAAGATGCTGCCGAAGCAGCGGGATTGGTGGATGAAGATTACAGTGTTGACCAGATGGCACGAGCCGTTCGGCACCTGAGAAGCGGTGTTCGGGTTGAGACGCAAGGCAGCAACCAGTTCCGGGTCAGCTACAGCGCGACAGATCCGGATAGAGCATTCACGGTGCTCAACAGCGTGGTTAACGTTTTTATCCAGGACACGGCCCGCCGTAAACGGGAGGAGAGCTTGGGGGCTTTCAACTTCATTGACAGTCAGGCAGATTCCTATCGCCGTCAGTTGGAAGAGGCAGAGCTCAAACTCAAGGAGTTCCGGGCCCAAAATACGGACGGGACAGAGGCTCAGGTCACCTCCCGAATCAATCAGCTGCGCAACGATATTGAATCCCTGAAACTTGAAATCCAGGATTCTGAATCCCGGCTAACGTCCATAAAGCAACAACTTAACGAAGAAAGTCAGTATCAGCAGGCGAAAGGTCAGATTGATCTCTTGCGGGACCGTCGACGAGAATTGAGTCGACAACTCGATCAATTACGTCTCAGTTATCAGGATAGCTACCCCGATGTGGTTTCTGTCCGACAGCAGATTCAGGATCTGGATGAAGAAATCGCGCAGCTTGAATTCGCCGGCGATTCATTCAGCCGGGGGGAGACGGTTGAAAATCCTCTGTATGAAGAACTCCGCAAACAGCAGTCAGTGGTTGAAGTAGACCTGTCGGCGCAGAAGCGGCGGATGGAATCCCTGGAGGGGATGCTCCAGCGGGAGTTGGAACGGGCCGAACGGGTCGCGGCCAACCAGGCGGAACTGTCTGAGCTGACCCGGGATCTGGATGTGTTGCGGGATATATACAATGAAATGCTGCAGAGGAAGGAATCTGCGCGGCTGTCCATGACACTGGATATTGAGGGGCAAGGCGTCAGTTACCGAATTCAGGACCCGGCGACCTTCCCGTTGGACCCGTCTGGCCTTCGCTATGTGCATTTCGCCATCGTAGGGCCCTTCCTGGGATTTCTGGCACCGTTTGGGCTTCTATTTGTATACGTGTTTCTTGATCCACATATTCGCTCGGCGCGATCGCTTCAACAGCAACTCCCACAGGGAATTGAAGTGATCGGGGTAATCCCTCATTACAACACGCCACTCGCTGAGCGTCTGGTAAAGAAAGATATGATTCTACTGCTTGGCATCGCGCTGCTGGCAATGATTGCATACGCGGCGCTGGGTGTAACCTGGTACGACGTCAAGAACTGACGGGGTGAACGATGAGTGACGATAGCAGAGAAACCGCTGATCGAAAGCCAGGCCGGCCGGAGCTTAGCCTGCGTTCGTTTATAGAGAGGATCGAAACCGTGAAAGACGATCACCCACAGGATCCGCTGATCAAAAGTGCGGTTTCAGAGCATCGCAAACGCGAACAGATCAAGAGCATGTCCACGCCGGTGGTCTGGACGCAGGATGAGCTCTACGAAAAAAAGGTGATTTTCACTGGCATGCGTCAGCGGGAGCTGCTGAATGCGTTTCGCGAAGTCCGGATTCGTATACTTCAGAAAAGTAAAACCGACAATGTTGTGGTGATGGTGTCATCTATTACGGAGGGCGGTGGTGGCAGCTTTGTGGCTTTCAACCTGGCGGCAACCTTTGCGCTGGATCGCCATAAAACGGCACTGTATGTTGATTGCAACCCGTATCACTCATCGGCCGAGCAGTTTACCGTTACACCAATTGAGGCAGGCCTGACACAGTATCTGCATGATTACACGGTGCCTCTCAAACACATAATCTACCCGTCGGGCGTAGAGCGTTTGCGGGTTATTCCGTCCGGAGCGGGGAGTGAGTCTGCCGCAGAATTTTTCAACTCCAAGCGCATGGAAGTGCTGATCTCGGAAATCAAAACACGCTACCCTGACCGGTTTATCGTGCTGGATGCGCCGTCCGTTCAGTCTTCGACGGAAGCGCGAATATTATCCCAGTACAGTGATCATGCGCTGCTGGTGGTGCCTTTCGGAAAAACAACCCAGTCCGATATTCTTGCCGGTATTGATGCCGTGGGTAAAGAAAAGTTTTCAGGGCTGATATTCAATCACTGACCTCTGCGTATGGAGAGGATCGTCGGCGGGCAAGGAGTGAGTATCATGGCAATTGACGTACATCGTAAGTCTTATCGACCTACGGACATAGCGCTCTGGACAATAGTGACGACCGGTCTGTCCTGTGCGTCCTCTGCCACCCTGGCTCAGGCGGATTGGGAACTCGCCGTCGGCATTGGAAGCGAATACTCGGATAACGCGGCGAAGTCACAGACGGATACGCTATCCGAGCGCCGGGATTCGGCCGAGCTTCGCTTGAATCTGGACTATACCAATCAACTTCTTGCGGCGGAAGCAAACTATCAGGCCACAGAAACCCGTTATGACAAAGGTTCGCAAGAGGACCGCAGCGTGGTGGAAGGGTCGAGTCAGCTTCAGCTTGGCCAACCGCGCCATCCAGTCGACCTTCTGGTGACCCACAGTCGTCGGCGTGTGCTTAACGCTCCCGACGCCGTTGACCTCCTGGCCAACAACGACGAACGGGAAATTCTCACCGCTGCACCGGGACTCCGCTGGCGTGCCAGTGATGTGGACCTGTTGGCCCTCCGCGGGCACTACTCAACCATTGAATATCGCTTCTCTCCCGACTTGGAGTCCGAGCGCACCGGCGGCAGCGTGTTCTGGTCGCGACGGTTGTCAGAAACCGACCAGATCGACGTGACTGCCCAGACGATGGATGTTGCGTTCGACGCCTTACCGACGCTGGATTATCGCTTTGATGTCTACGATATTGGCTACGAAGTCAGCCTTCGCCGACTGCAGTATCGACTACAGTTGGGCTATAACGAAACGACGCCAGAGGTTGGAGATCGTCTGTCCAGTCCAAGTTTTCTGGTTGAGGGGTTGTACACAAGCGGCCTCCATAGTTGGCAGCTGAATGCACAAAGGTTTATCACGGACAGCTCCAGCGGCAGCGGCAACCGGGGGGATCTCAGTGAGTTTCTGCCCGGGGATGCCACTACGGGTGAAATTGATCAGATAGAGCGCACTGAAATTGAGCTTGAGTGGTCCACCGAAGCGTTTTGCCAACGCTGCGATACCAGTGTGGCGCTGTATACCCGGTCCGATGATTATCGCCAGGTCGATGAAGACGGCAGCGCCTCGGGCGCGCGCATCAACATGCGGTATGAACTCAGTCGCCGATCGTCTGCCAGCTTGACCTGGTCGCTCCGCGATCAGTCGTTCGAGTCCGATGTGGCACGGGAAGACTTTACGGACCAACAAACCCGCTTGACGTACCAGCGCCGTTTTCAGAATGACCTGGAATGGTCGGCAACCGTTCTTTATATTGACCGCGATTCTGATGACCTGAGTAGGCGATATAATGAAACGGTGGGAGGAATGCGGATTGGGTATGTCTTCTGAAACCCCTTTATAACCATATGGCTGCATCTCAATGGCTGGATAGAATCATAAAGACTTATATGCCATTAAGTTATAGCATGCGCCAAATTTTTTGGGGTGTGTTCCGCATTGAGGTTGCGGGTTGTTTCCCGAATTATAAAAAAATCCCTGTTTAGTCATGAAATTACCGGCCCCGGATGGTACAAAGTGCGTAAGGAATTTCGACGAGAAGGAGATGTACACCACTTTGAAAGGCCCAATGGCCGGGAAACAACCCATGAATCTTCACACCGCGCTCACCGATTCCATCACCCTGCTGGCGGCCCGTCGTCTGGCGGCTTCTCTGTGTTTGGCGTCAACGGTTGTATTGGTGGCCTGTGGCGGCGGTGCCGGCACAGACAGTTCGCGCCTGGACAACCAGAGTCCGCAGCCGGACAGCAGCTCCTCATCCTCCAGCTCAACGGACAGTAGCCAGTCGTCCTCCAGCGCATCATCGGAGCAGTCTGAACCGGAGGAACCCACTGATCCGGAGCCCGAAGACCCGACTGACGGCGGGTCAGATGGTGGGGACGATAACGGGTCCGATAATGGTAGTGATGATTCTGACGACGGAACCAATGATAACCCTGACAACGGCTCCGGTAGTGATGACGATAGTGCCGATAGCGGTAATGATGACGTCATCGAAGATGAGCTGGTTGAGGTTAATGGTTCTGTCTTGCTCGAATGGGAAGAGCCTAAAGTTCGCGAGAATGGCGATCCAATTTACAATAGTGAACTGGGTGGCTATGAAGTCCGGTACCGTGAAGTCAACCAGGAACAGTTCATCTCACAGATTATCGATGAGTGGTCTGTTCAATTTGCTGAAATCCACGACCTGAGTGGAACCTACGAATTCGAAATCGCGGCGTACGATACGAATGGCCTGTACAGTGAGTTCGTGAATATCCTACCGGCTCAGTGAGCGTTGAAACCCACAGGTCTCAGACAGAGGCCTGTGGGTGTCAAAATATCCGGCATGTTTAATCCGCTCCGGTGGCGGCGTATACTTCGACAAAGACCTATCCTAACAAGGTTACTTTGCCGAAGGGACCGCCATGCACATCCTGCTACCCCGCCTTTCCCTGATCTTACTGATTATCCTCTTTTCCCTGATCGGCTGTAGCCGCGAGGGCGATGGCCAGCAAGCTGAAGACTATCTGAAACGGGCCGAGATTTACCGCGACCAGGGGCAGTACCGTGCGGCGCTCATTGAGGTGACCAACGCAATCAATAGCGCGCCAGATGACCCCCGTTACGCGGTAGCGATGGCTGAAATCTATACCACCTTGGGTGCTGCCAAGCGCTCGTCCGATCTGCTGGAAGGGTATCTCCCGCAGGCGCCTCAGGTAGTGGCATTGGCGTTGGCGGATGCCTATCTCCAGCAAGGTAAATTCCTCTCGGCGGAAGAGGCCCTGGCACAGTTCACCCCTGGAGAGGAAGAAGAAGCCTGGCGACACGCCATGTATCGGGCGGATGCGCAGCGCATGAGAGGGCGACTGGAAGACAGTGAAGCGAGCTATCGCGAGCTGTTGCAGACTTACCCGGATAACCTGGATCTCGCGCTGAGACTGGCTCAAACCTTACTTCAGCAGGGGCGCTCTGAAGCCGCGGCCGAACACCTGACCGATCTGCGAAATGCGCACCCCGAGGAGGCGGAGGTTTATTACCTGAGCGCCCTTTTGGCTCTGGGGGAGGACGACCGGGACCGGGCAGAGCGCCATCTGACCCAGGCGTTGGCCCACACGCCCCAAACGGATCTGATGTTGCCCGAGCGGGCCATGATCCTCAGGACTCTGTCAGAGACGTTGACGGCGCAGGGGCGGACGTCCGAAGCGCTCATTTATAACAAAATTCTGGCCGAAGAGTCCCCCGAAACCATAGAAGCTCAGCAGCGACTTCGGGAAGCCACGCTCGCCGCCGAGTCCGGCGACTATGAACAGGCCGAGACATTGCTGACCAGATTGCTGAGCGACAATCCGGACAGCCAGTCAGCGACCTTGTTGCTCGGGATGGTCAACCTCAGTCAGGGCAACCTTTCGGAAGCCGAAGCCCTGTTGTCGCGCAGCGTGGATGTGGAGACTGCCGATACCGACGTGATTCGGGCTACGGTCATGGCCCAGGCCGAAGTAGGCAATCTGGGGCAGGCCCTGGCGACATTGGAGCGGTCCCTGGAGGTCCGCCCCGATGACCCGATACTGTTGTCGATCTATGGCATGTTGGCACTCAATCAGCCGGAGGCTGAAGAGAAAGGTTATCTCAGCCTGCAAAAGGCGCTGGCCCGGGACCCTCATCGAGGTGGTGTAAGGTTGGCTCTGGCTCGTTATCACCTGCAAAAGAACGAACCCGAGCAGGCAATGGCGCAACTGCGAGCCGCGTTCAGTTACCAGCCCGCCGATTGGCCGGTGACCAATGTCTATATGGATCTGTTGTTTGCTCGCGGCGATATGGCGGAAATTGCCCAGGCGCTGGAGCAGTTGAAACAAGCTGATCCCAAAGCCAAAGAAACCGCCTTGTTTGATGCCCAGTATCAGTTCCGCAATAACACACCGCAACAGGGCGTTGAGCAGCTTAGAACGTTGCTGCGTTCAGAGCCGACCTATACACGAGGTCACGCCGTGCTGGCTCAAATGTACCGGGAAACGGGTAATGAGGCTGCAGCACTGGAGACGGTCGAGCGTTTGGCTAAGCTGGAGCCTGGGAACCTGCAGGTGCTCAGAGCCGGGTTGGACATTATTGCGAGCCGTCCACAGTTGGGGCCGCCACACGACTGGCTACAGGGGCTGGCAAATCATTCGCCAGAGTTGAAATCGACCGCTCATGCCATCAGGGCCTTACTGTACCGGGATGCCGGGGAGTACCAGCGGGCAGTGGAGTTGATTCGGAGCCTGCCTCCGGAAAGCGGTGACGAAATCCTCGAGATTAAAGCCCAGGTGTTCCGCGATGGTGCCAGAGCACTTGCGGGAAATGAGCAATACTCGGAAGCCCGATCGCTGTTGATGGAAGCGCTGGAGCGAACTCCGACCAACAAAGCTCTGAATATGGACCTGGTTCAGTTAGACGTCGCTCAGGGACGCCACGAGCAGGCCCGCATTCTGCTTGACGACCTCAAGGCGCGTCACCCGGATGATCCTGAAGTGGTGGTATTGAATGCCCGGGCGATGCAAGTGATGGAAGGGCCGGCCGCCGCTTACCGAGAATTGAGCCAGGCCTGGGATGAGCAACCGAGTAGCGTCATTGCGGTGCCGTTATTGGCCCTGGCCCGCCAAGAGGAGCCGGAGGCGGTACCCGGTATTCTGGAAGCCTGGGAGCAGGCGGATCCGCAAAACCGGGGACGGATGTTGTATATGGCGGATCAGTACCAACGCCAGGGGGACGAAACCGCCGCGATTACAACCTACGAGACCCTGCTGGCCAACGAGCCGAACGATCCGGTCGCGCTCAATAACCTGGCCTGGTTGCTGAAGGACAGGGATCTGACCCGTGCGCGAGAACTGGCGGCGCGGGCGGTGCGCCTGCAACCGAATGCACCGGCCATTCTGGACACCTACGGTTGGCTGTTGTACCTGAGCGGTGAGCGCAATGAAGCCCTGAAGCAGCTAGAGCGAGCACTTGAGCTGGCACCAAACGCCACGGAAATACAGAAAAATCTGGAGACGGTGAGACGCGGATAGGGACATGATGAAAACCTTGCCCCTATTGTTGACCCTGGGATGGTTTGGCCTTTATAGCCGTACCTTCGCAGACCTCTGGGAGCGATGGATACGCTGGGACAGTGAAATGGCGCATGGACTGCCCGTGATGCTCATTTTTGTTTACCTGCTGTGGCGTGATTGCACCCAAACCACCTGGGCCGAAAAGCGTGCCGGAAGAAGGGTTGCTCTGGTAGCACTGGCTGCCTGTTCACTGATGTGGTTCCTGGCGGCCCTGATCAACATCCAGATTGTTGAGCAGGTGTTATTGATCCCGATACTTGCCAGCGCACTGGCCAGCCTTTATGGATGGCCGGCAATATGGCAGCGTCGGCTCCTGTTATTGTTTCCCATCTTTGCTATTCCTGTGTGGGGCAGCCTGAACGAAGGGCTGTTGAGTCTCGCGAGCCTGGTGGTGGGCGAGTCGGTGAGGCTCATGGCCATACCGGCCCTGATTCAAGGCAACAGCATTTACTTGCCCTACGGCCACATTCTGATTGCCGATGGCTGCTCCGGCATCCGCTACTTCGTCATCGCGCTGACCCTCGGGTACCTGATTGCTTACCTGAACGGTTATAAAGAATGGCGAATGCTTCCCATGTTGTTGGTGGCCGGCTTTCTGGGGCTACTGACCAACTGGGTCAGAATATTCGTGCTTATCGTCATTGGCCATTACACCGAAATGCAAAGCAGTCTGATGGAAGACCACGAACTGTTTGGCTGGTTGTTATTTGCCGCGTTTATCCTGCCCGCCGTCTATTTTGCGCCTCACGCCTCGTCGTCTTCTGCCGGGCCAGCCCTCTCGGCGCGAAGCGTACCTGGGGCGCGGCTTGCGATAATGACCTTGTTGGCAGTGATGGGACCTCTGCTGATAATCGTTTATGGTGGGCATTTCAATCGGATTGATCGACCTGCGCCGATCAGTGACGCCACGCCTACCAACCAACCCCGTATGCCGATGATGGTTCGAGCACCCGCTGGCGCCTTGACCGAGATTAACGCCCTGGGAAATACGGGCGTCATTCGAACCGATCATTATTGGCGCGACTCCCTGGAGGACAAGTTGGTCCCTTATCTTCCCCGCCTGTTTGATCACGAGCTTTGGCAGCAAGTCACCCAGACGTCGGTCAACATCGATAGCACAGGCGTTTCTCAGGCTGTGTATGTAGAAAAGGGCGGTCGTCGACGGGTGGTTCAGCTGCAGTGGTTCGAGGTGGGAGGTCAACGGACATCAAGTCGCACCTGGGCGAAAATTCTGCAGATCCCCGCGACGCTGGGAGGGAGAAATGAATTCTCCATTGTGACCCTCCAGGCCGAATGCCGCAGAGAGTCGTGTGAGGAGGAGGCCGAAGAACTACAACGCCATGCGCAGAGCCGGATCGTCGCCGTTACCCGGCCCGACCAAGCTCTCTCAAAATCTCGCTGATAATGAGAGCCTGATGTCGGGCCGTGACCCGGGAGTGAACCGGGAGGGTCAACAGACGCGATGCGAAGTCAGTGGCGTTCGGGCAAAGCCCCCCCTTGCGCAGATCCCCGGAATTCACGAAAGCATCGATGGTTCGCTGATAAAGCGTCGTCACACCATACCCTTTGAGCCTCGCCATTATCCTTTGTTGTGTGACGGCATCGGGCACCAATATAGGGTAACGCAGCAGGCGCCGCCGACGGCCCGAGAATAAACCGGTCAGTGCGTTGACGCCCTTAAGCGCCTGATCGTAAGCCTGTTCCGCCGCGCAGGCGCGAGCACGGTGCTGAACAATGTTACGGTCGAGCAGCGAGTAGCGCAGATCGTCCATCCCTTCGATGTTCCCCAGTGGGCTGTAACGGGTCTCTCCCAATTTGATCAACGGGTTACGACTGAGCACCTGATAACAGAGAGGCTTTAACAGCTGATTGTAAGCGGCGTACTTGAGGCGAAGCGTCAGCCGCTGTGCGGCGGAGAAGGAACGCGGGGCGGGAGTCGATACCTCCAGTGGATTCCGATGCAGTAATACCCCTCCACCGAGAAGGCTGACGGGTTTACCGCGCCCGAAGGAAAAGACCACATAATCCCCCGTCAGCCGAGATGTATCGCTGGCATCAGGGAACCACTGCGCATTATCCTCGATCAATACCACCTCCGGAAAATGACTGAGCCGCGACCGGAGGGCTCCGAGATCGTCGGATAACCCGAGGAAATTGACAGCAATAACGGCACAGGTGGTATCGGACAACGCGCTGGTCAGGCTGCCGAGGTCATACCCACAATCATCGGCGGCCAGGTCAACCACGACGGGAAATAACCCGGCATAATGGATGGCGGCGACAAGGTCGGGGCAACAGTAGGCTGGAATGATGACCTCATTCCGCCCCTCCCGACGCTGTCTTTGGGCAATGTCCAATAAGCCCAGCGCCAGCGCCGATGTACCCGAGTCCACCCAGGTAGCGACATAGCCAGGAAACTGTGTGGCTTCTGATGCGGAAGACGCCGGGCCAACCAGCACGTTCTCCCCGGCCGGGGGCAGGTGCCCCCGGACTAGCGAGCCGAGGGCTTCCATGTGGTCATCCGATTGCCGCGCAGGAATTTGATCGATGCATCCAGAATCGCCAGGTTCACCTGAATAAAGAAGTAAATGATCTTCACCAGCGACTGCTCGCGTGTTGTGGGCCAGAGCTGACCGATGACCGCGACCAGGTAGAATGCCACCTGCCCGATCAACGTCAACGAATAGATGGGATCCGTACCCAGCAGAAAAACGTTGCTGATCAACAACCCGAGCAGAAACCAGGGAACCAGCCAGCGCATCAGCTTGTGGGAGAATACCTGGAAGGCGAACAGGCCGAACTTGAACGGGTTCAACACCTCGCTGTGTCGTGCCAGGCCTGCCATGCCCCGGAGTACGGTGCGGACCTTGCGCATATACTCCTTTCGGGGGTCTTTCAGGTCCTTGTAATACCCAAGCACATCGGGGGCAGTCACCGCCCGAAGTTTGAGTCGGGCGGTATTCAGAGCGGTATTGAAATCACTGGGGGCATAGATATCCCACTGCTCACAGACCTCACGCCGGGCGGCAAAAAAAGACCCGCTAAGACCGACCAGACCCGCCAGCCGGGACTCCTGACGCCGAAGCCACATCTCGTACCGGACGTAAGCCCCCTCACCAGCCACTTTGCCGTCGGTACTGATAAACCGATCCTCACTGGATACCGCGCCGATCGAAGGGTCCTGAAAGTAGCGCTCCAGCGCCAAAAGGGCATCGCTTGGAATCTGCGTAGCAACATCGGAAAACACCAGGATATCGCCCTGGGCCGCCTGAATCGCAGTCTTCTGTGCGTTCTCCTTTCCCAACCGATCCTGGGCGCGCACCAGCTTTACACCCTGTTCGGCGTACTCTCTGACGATGTCGTCAGTACCATCGTCAGAGCAGTCAGAGGCCACGATCAACTCCAGCCGGTCCGCGGGAAAATCGAGTGCCAGGGTATTTTCGATCTTCTCCCGTATTCGGTCTTTCTCATTAAACGCGGTGACGATAACCGAGAGTGATAATGGAGTCATTGGTGTTGTCGTTGGCAGCCCGGAGGTGTCATTCTTCGGAAAGAGTTTCAAAAGCAGCGGGTACAGAAAGTAGCTGTAGACGGAGCCCAGCACCATTGTCCAAAACAGTAACTCTAACATTAACCACCCCTTCCAGGCTTTCGGTAATAATCGTTTAAAGGTAGTATGCACTCACTTGGAAAGCGCTCAGTAAGGAATCCTTGTGGCCAAACCTGATCCCCGACTACGTGTAATGCACATCATTTCTGGCGACCTATGGGCCGGTGCTGAAGTGCAGGCTTACACACTCTTAAGCCAGCTTCGGCATTACTGTGAGCTGCAAATTGTCCTCATGAACTCTGGTCGTCTGGCTGATGAACTGAGCGCATTGGATATATCCATCATTGTGCTGGATGAAAGTCGTATCGGCAGCTTTCAGATCATCCGCGCTTTACGCGAGGCCATGAACCGCTTCCAGCCGGATATAGTCCACACACACCGGCAGAAAGAAAATATCCTTGGGTCAATTGCCAACCTCACCAGTGTTAGAGCCAAGTGCCTAAGAACGACGCATGGCGCTCCTGAGTTCTCCGTCGGCGGCCTTCAGAGAATTCAGCGCGACGTAGACCGTCTGGTGGGCCGGTATCTCCAGCAGGCGATTATCGCCGTCTCTGCGGATCTTGGCCAACAGCTTGCGGCCCACTTTCCGCCTTCCCACATACATATCATTCACAATGGCGTGGATTCCGATGTGTTGCGGAAGTCAGCCGTGGGTACTGCCGACTTTCGCCAGACCCAGCCGGACAGCCTTCACATTGGCATTTTGGGTCGGCTTGAACCTGTCAAGCGGGTTGACCTGTTCCTGAAAATGATACCGTTGCTCAGATCCCAAAGGCCCGATCTCTCCCTGAGGTTCCATGTCATAGGTGAAGGCCGACTCCGCTCTTCATTAGAGGCAATGGCGCAGTCACTCGACGTGAAAGAACAGGTGCACTTCCACGGGCACCGCCCGGATATTCCCGCCTGTATTTGCGCACTGGATGCCGTCATCATGTGCTCTGATCATGAGGGAACACCCATGGCTGCGCTTGAGACCCTGGCGTTGGGAACCCCGTTGATTGCTCATGATACCGGAGGACTGTCCGAAATTCTTCAGAGCCATCCAGACTTTCTGGTACAGGAGCACAACGAACATGGATATGCCCGGGCGGTCATGAATTGGCTTCAACGTCCTGAGGGAGAAAATCCCGTCCTGGGATTGGACTATGAAGCAAGCCATAATGCCCGCAGGACCGCATCCTTGTATCGCCGTCTCAATCAGGTCTGACGGCCGCCAAGTCGCTCATAACCAAACCGCTCCAGACAATCCCCTGCAATTTCGTTGATCGTATCAATTTGCTCGGCTGTCAGCTTCTCGATGCTGACAGCGTTAAGGTCTTTCACCGAGTCTTTTCGTTCATGAATACGGAAGGCTTCATCTTCAGGTAACGCCGGGAACGGCTGCAACCCCAAGAATTCTGCCAGCTGATCAAGCGTACTCTGCGGGTTGCCGGTCAGATCCTCATACTTTACCCAAGTGAAGTGCTTCAAGTACTCTGAGTCCTGATCCAGCACCTCATTGCCGCGGGCCCATTGGCGCGCTGATCGATCAATAGGCCATCCGTCCTTGATATGTTTGGGGTTTCCCTTGCGGCTGATACCCTCCGCCACCGCGTAGCCATTTCTGACCAGGCCGATGAAATGGGCATTTTCAAAATGCTTTTGCAGCCAGCGAGTGCGGGCACTGTTGGGAGGGGACTTCTCGAGCAGAACTGGTTTAGACAAGTCCAACCGCATACCCCACTCCTTTTTTATCCGAATCACGTCGGGGCCCGAGTCTGATTCGGTCAGGCGGAAAAGATCTTCCCTGTCGACCCACATGCGTGGCAAACCGATGTCGAAATCCTTAACAAACTGATCGGTAACAAAATGACCTTCAGTCGGCATTGCTGATATGTCTGGGTGTCGCCCCATCAGCTCAGCGAGCAGCGTTGTTCCGGAGTTGTAACAACCGACTATAAATACCCATTTCTTTGGTTTTGGTACGGGAGTAAACGCTATCTTCAGCTCCCGCCAGAGGTTGCCGGTACTTTCCCGAAGTACAGCACGAATTCGAGTGCCTTGCATGATAAGTTCCTTGTTGGATCCTGCCGCTAGCGTATGCCCGATCCTGACAGCGGCGGCGGTGCATAACCATATTGCTCAATAATAAACGATTCCCTGTCCTGAACAAGCTGGATCGTTTCCTGGTCGTAATAAAAGCCCGTTTCCCTCCGTGTAGACGTGTTGGTTTTTTTTACTTTCCCCTGTTCAATGAGCGCGATATCGTCCTCGGTAAGTGGTACGTTTGCGCAGCGAAGGGCCTCGATCAAATCCTCTTCCAGGGATTCATTGCGAATAATAAAGTTCGTAATATTATGCGTAGCCCATAAGTCGGATAATGTAACGCCGTTCGACAGTGTCGAATTTTGATACAGTTTGTCGCTCAGGTTGGTAAACAGTTTGAAATAACGATAGGTCAATAATCCGTTGCTTTGGGCCAGAGGGCTGAAGCCAAACCCCTCGCCAATATCGAAACGCCGGGCGGGGTTGAGTATCATCTTCAGCCAGGCTCTAAAGCCCTCGGGGTCCGCGCTGTCCTTGTAGCTGGCGCGCCACAGGGAAACCGGCTTGTTAACGTCCGCCAGAAGCTGACGGCCATACTGGCCTGGAGAGAGCCAATTAGTCCCCATTTCCTTATTGATCTGGCGCCAGTAATAGTTAGCGTCAAACCGGCGAGTGGTCCGGTGGTAGACGCTGCCATTTCCGTCACAGCCGAAACCCCATAGGGATACATACCAGTCCCATGGGTTTCTGATTGACCCGAGGATAAAGCGATGATGAAGGTTGGCCGGGACGATATTGTGTTTGCCTTGCTGATGGCCGTCCAGTATGGTCCTTAGGCAGCGACCTATGTGAGAGCCACCGGTTTTATGAAGCTCTACAAAAATAAGGGGTTCCGATATGAACATGCGGCCTTAATCTTCCTGGTTCAAAGTAGTTTTGTTATTGGAACTGCGATAGTATATCCGTCTCAGGAACGGAGTCGACTACAATGCCTTTGTTGAGAACACTATATAACCGACTGCTTTCAAATGAAAGCCGTTATTGGCTATACAAACAGCGCCATAGAAAGGAATTTGAGCGCCTCAAGACCCGGGTCAACCACCACCCAAAAGGGGACTTTTCCCTAAAGGGTTTTTCCGAACGAAAGGCCATCTTCGTACATATCACAAAATCGGCCGGCACATCGGTTGCCTTGAGCCTTTTTGGGGCGCTGCCCTATCACTATACGGCCTCTCAGTACCGGGTGATATTTGGCCGTAACGACTTCAATCGCTTCTTCAAATTCACATTTGTTCGGAACCCCTGGGACCGGCTCTATTCGGCGTACAGCTACCTCAAAAATGGCGGCTGGGACGACAACGACAGGAAATGGTCAGATGAGAACCTGGGGCATATAACGAGTTTTGAGCAGTTCGTCATGGAGTGGCTTACGGTGGAACGTTTGGAGAGCCACAAGCATTTTTGGCCCCAGTCCTGGTTCATCAAAGATGCCAATGGGAACGTTCTTGTGGATTACGTGGGGTACTTTGAAACAATCGGAGCGGATTTCCGCCTGATTTCCGAAAGGGTGAACCCACAAGCAGAACTCGCTCACACTAATGCCTCTAAACGCGGAAGTTACCGAGATATCTATGGGGCAGACACCATCCGACGGGTTGCTGAGCTATATCATGAAGACATTGAGTCGTTGGGCTACGATTTTGATCGGTTTGACCGGCGTCAGGTGAAGAGCCGGAGGTTGGTCCCCTATGACGAAGGTTGATGCGAGCAGAAAGCCCGGCCTGCTCATGGTCGCCAACTGGGATTCCGATGTCGGTTATGCCTGGTGGTTGATGGAAAGCTATTGGGCAATGATCGCATCGGAATATGACTCAACTATGAGATCCATTCTGGCTTACCCCAGCATTAGCCGGATTCCGGATGTTATCAGAGATGCCCCCATTGATCCGGTGGTCGAAGATTTCTCCAGACTCAAGCTGTCGACTCTGCGGAGGCAGTGGGTGTTTCTCAAGAGGAACCGGGTAAAGCTGATCTACCTCTCGGATAAACCTGCGAGGCATTGGATCTACTTGGCCTTTCGGTTGGCGGGGGTCAAAGCGATCCTCGTCCATGATCATACCCCCGGTCAGCGAACCGCTCCCACCGGCCTGAAGCGATGGTTCAAGTTGGTACTTAACCGCATGCCCGGACTTACTGCCGATGCCTGCATCGGGGCAACCGACTATGTAAGGAAGCGCTACCTCGAGGTTGCCTGTATGCCGGAGGAAAAATGCTATGAAGCCAGTAATGGGATACGGCTAGGTCTGCCAGCTCCCATCAGTCTGCACCGTACATTGGGTATACCAGAGGGTCGGAAGGTCATCGTAACCGCTGCAAGAGCCAATCGGTACAAAGGGGGGGATTTCGCACTGCGCGCATTATCCAGAGTCAAGGACCTGATCGGTAATGACAGCTGGCACTATGTGTTTATGGGAGATGGCCCCCACCTGGAAGATTTCCGCGATATGGCAAAGAACCTCGGGCTGGAAGACAATGTCAGCTTCCCGGGGCGCGTTGAGGGAGTTCCGGCACTACTTCAGACGGCCACTTGCGCGTTTCACCCCTCCAAAGGGGAGGTGGGATACTCCTTGTCGATCCTGGAGTACATGTTAGCGGGCCTGCCGGTAATTGTGCCTGATAATCCATCAGTGAGTGGCGCAACGGAAAACAACGTGACAGGAATCATATACCATGATGAGGACGTGATGGAAGCGGCTCACGCCATAGTACAAATGATTCAGAAGGTGGAAGTCGTAGAAAGAATGGGCCAGGCAGCGAAGGAAAGAGTCCGGGAAAAATATTCGTTAGATGAAACTCATCGAAAACTTCGCAATATTTTCCAGTCAGTTCTGGAAACAGGGCTGCATTCATGATTCCTCAAAGGTCCAGCAAAAAACGCGCAGCGCAACATATTGCCATTTACTCCGCAGGTACCATTATCCGGCAACTGGCCGGATTCATAATGTTGCCAATCTATACCTCCTATCTGACGCCGGCAGATTATGGTGTTGTTGGTCTTTTGGTTGTTATGGTGAGTCTTTTTGAACTGCTGATCGGAGCAAGGTTCGCTCAGGCGGTTCCGCGATTTTTCTATGAACAGGAAAGTAGCGAAGGTCAGAATACTGTCGTTTCAACGGCACTCGTCATTACCTTTTCTATAAGTATTCTATCTACCACTCTTGTATTTATCTTCAGCAACACAATATCGAATCTATTCTTTGGAACACCTTCATTCTATCATTATGTTTCAATTTATGGATTTATATTGTTATTTGGTGCGGTTGAGGTCTATGGGCTAACGTTTTTCAGGCTTAGAGAAAGTCCAATACTTTTCATCGTAAACTCTATCAGCAAGCTAATTCTTCAGTTGGTGTTGAATATAGTTTTTGTAGTTAATCTGGAGATGGGTGTTGCGGGCGTTGTATACTCAAGCGTAATTTCGTCACTTGTTTTTGCGATAATTTCTGCGTTCTATATTCTTTCTCATACTGGACTATCTGTTGATTATTCACTGATACGTCGTTTTATCATATTTAGCTGGCCATTATGGTTAGCCGGACTAGCTGGCTTATATATAGGGTCTTCCAATAGGTTTTTCATCAGGATCTTTTCAGACCTTGACCAAGTGGGTCTTTTTGAGTTGGCTGGGAAATTTGCTGCAATAATACCAATGCTCTTCTGGAAACCATTCTCCCAGTGGTGGCAAACTGAAAGATTTAAAATATATCAGAGTGAAGACAAAGGCATCAGTGTTTACCCTAAAGTATTTGATGGAATGGGGATTCTTCTGGTGATAATAGCATTAGGAATCTCGGTGACATCGGGCCCTATAATTAAACTAATGTCTAGTCCTTTGTTCTATCAGTCTATTCTGGCTATACCGCCGTTAGTCTATGCAGCTTTGCTTACGGATATGACCAACTTTTTCACTTTTAGCTTTCTTGTTTCAGACAAGAACATTTACATAACGTATATTAAGTATTTGTCGGCTCTCTTTATAACAGTACTATACTTCATTCTAGTCCCAATATTTGGGTATATTGGCGCCTCTTATTCTCTTTTGATGGCTACAATTTTTGTCTTTTTGCTTTCATATAACAAATCCAAAAAGTTCTTCGATAATAATATAAAAATTAAGTATTTTCTTTCAATTGTTTCGGTATCTTTCGTTTTTTCTATTATTGATCAATGTTTTTCATTATCCATAGATAGCTTGACTATATTGCTGTCATTAAAAGTGATATTAATCTTTGTTTTCTTTTTATTAATTTACTTATCTTTGTTCTTTAAAAAGGAAACGAAGATCGTGGTCGACAGTTTCATAAAGACAATTTGGGATGTCGTATTTGCTAAAGTCAGCCGTTAATAAATTAACCCCTTGGAATGAGTATGGACAAAAAAGCGAAAGTTATAGTTGTAGCTCCTAGGTTCCCTGCAATTAATCAGCCGTGGATTGATACATACTTGGAGCAACTTCTAAAAAATAACTTCGATGTTACTATTTACTCAGAAAACTATAGTAATGATATATACGGTGAGAAAGTTGATACATTAAATCTTACCGATCGAGTAGTTAGATTTCCCTTCGAGAGGAAAAATTTAATAACTCCGGCGATTGTAAGTCTCATTCGTCCCTGGAGAATCATGAAAAGTGTTGAAATCTCAAAGGCTATTTCAAGCGATACCAAGTCGTTTATTAAGAACATTTTCTATGCGCTTAAATTTTTTTCCAAAATTGAAAGTTTCAAAGACGCTAGCATTATACATTCACACTCAGAGGGGTTGACTTACAAGTTTTTAATTCTATCAAAAATTCTAGATATTCCGATTATACAAACCTTCCATGGATTGCCGCCAATGGGAGTTAAACAGCTAAACGAGAAGAAGCGAGAAATACTGTATAAAAATGTTAGCCGGGTTTTAGTTAATACGAGTTTCTCGTCTGAGCAGGTTCAACAACTGGGATGTGATAAAAAAATAATCACCATTATTCCTCAGGGGCTACCGCTATCAGAATTTCCTTTTTCCCCAATGCCAAAACCCTCTCCGGAAGGTGGTCTGAATGTGATTACTGTCGGAAGATTTCATAGGGATAAAGGGCAGGGGTACGCCATAGGTGCGTTAAAGAGATTGATGTCCAGTGGTGTGAACATCAAGTGGACATTTATAGGGGTTGGCCCCGACATAGATAGGCTAAAGCGCCTCGCTATGAGGTTGGGGGTCAGCAGCAGAACTAGCTTTATAAGCGGATTGTCCTCCAAGAAATTAGTAGAAAAATATAGCTCTAATCATGTTTTAGTTCTTCCTAGCATTTCGTCTAAAGAAGGGCATGTTGAGACTCAGGGTGTAGTAATACAAGAGGCCCAGGCAACTGGTTGCCTTGCTGTAGTTAGTCGAACTGGTGGAATCCCGGAGTGTGTAAACGAGGGGGATGACGCGATTCTGTTCAGGCAGAGATCGTCCCGTGATATAGCAGAATCTATATGTAGATTAATGACCGAAGAGTTTCCTTGGGAAGAATTTCAGAATAAAGCACGATTAAATGTTGAAGAAAATTTTTCCGCTGATGTTATTGGGGAACGCATGGCAACCATTATTATGAAGCTTATTGAAGCTTGAGGATATACCGGAGAAACTAAATGACTAACCTGATATTCATTCATATACCAAAGACTGGCGGAAGTACATTTCACTCAATTATTAACAAGAGGTACGATAGCTCTGAAATATACAATGTCTTTGGCAGTAAACAGAACGACGAAGAGATTAGAAAATTTATTGATTTGCCTACATATGAAAAAGAAAGGATTAAGCTTCTTAAGGGACATATGCCTTTTGGGCTACATTCCTATTTGAACAACAATTTTTCATACATAACGTTTTTGAGAAATCCCATAGATAGAGTTATATCCCAGTACTATTACATCAAAAAAAATAAGAATAACCCTAATCACGAAATAGTTGAGGGGGACGCCATGTCGATTTCCGATTTTGTTGAGAGCGGAATCGTCACTGGGATGAATAATGGGCAAGCACGATTTATAACTGGTGATGTGAACAGACTACCGTATGGTGATGATACTGATTTGCTAAATGATGCTAAAGAGAACATTAACAGATTTTTCCGGTGGGTCGGAGTTACGGAAAGATTTGATGAGTCAATGATATCCTTGTGGAAGATTTTAGAATGGAATAAAAAACCGTACTATATAAAACAGAATGTATCGAAAGTACGGAAGTCACTTTCTGAAATTGATGAAAAAGATCTTAAAGTTGTAAAGAGCTATAATAGTGTAGACGAAAAATTATACGAATATGCAAATCAATTGTTAGATGAGTCGTTATCCAATATACAAGATTGCGACAAAATTTTAGAAAGCTATAAAAAACATAATGAAAAAATTTCGAATAGGTGGTCTTGGCTACCTGAAAAATATCAAAGATTCTTTATATAGAAAAATTGAAGATGTGGAAGGTTTGCAGTTGGATCTATATGAGATTTTATTATGCTAAGCTTAGATGAATTATACAAAAGATCTCCTTATGCTATTCAGCACATTGGGTTCAATTTATATGCCGGAATTCTACATCACAAAAGATACGGGACAAACTTTAAAAAGATAAAATCGCACATTGATTCAACTGAACATTACTCGAGTGATGAGATAAAGGAATATCAGTATCAAAAATTAATGAAAATATTGCTGCATTCTTACGAAAGCGTTCCGTTCTACAGAAGGAAATACTCGGAGATCGGAATTCACCCTGAGGACATAAAGTCTTTAGAAGATATGGAGAATATTCCTCTTATAACCAAAGAGGATATAAAAAAGTATCCAAACGAATTTATAAGTGAACGGTTTAAAAAATCATCTCTCGTTCATGGGCATACATCGGGAACTACCGGGGCGCCTCTGAATTTGTACTGGGATGAGCATACTTCTGTCTTTAACAATGCACTGGATTGGAGACAGAAAAGCTGGGGGGGTATCACAATTGGTGACAAGATAGCTGTTTTCCTAGGAAGAACTATTGTATCTCCCTCAAAGAAAAGTCCACCGTTCTGGCAGCTTGATAGATTTCATAACATGATGTGGTTCTCATCATTTCATCTTTCAGACGATCATATTGATTCGATACTGAATACGATGAAAGAGTTTTCTCCTAAAGCCATTGAAGGATATCCTTCGACTATATCTATAATCGCTAAATATGCTTTGATAAGAAAAATCAAAATAAAAGTGCAATCCGTTTTTACCTCTTCGGAGCCTTTGCTTGATAATCAAAAATCTGTTATCGAAGAAGCTTTTTCATGTGAAGTATTCGATTTTTACGGTATGGCCGAAAGGGTTGTATTTGCTACGCAGTGCGCTAAAGAGCATAACTACCACCTAAATTTTGAATTGGCATACAACGAGATTGTTAGCAGTGATGGGAACGTGATGAAACCAGGTGAGAGAGGGTATGTTGTTGGAACCTCTCTAACCAACTATGCCATGCCGTTAATCAGGTATAGGACAAATGATATTTCGTCAATTTCAGAGGAAAAGTGCAGTTGCGGTATTGAAATGGATATTCTTGATTCTGTGGCGACGAAGGAAGAAGATATAATCGTTACTAAGGATGGAAAGATGATATCGTCATCGGCGTTAACGCATCCGTTCAAGCCCATAACAACTATAGTAAAGTCTCAGGTAGTGCAAACATCATTAGAAAATATCACTATAAAGGTAGTGTGTGGTGAAGGATTCAGTAATTCCGACATATCAAATCTTGTTAGATCTTTCAAAGATAGAGTTGGCCATGACATGAATGTTGAAGTTGTAGTGGTCGAAGATATACCAAGAACTGAGAATGGAAAGTTCAGGTGGCTGATATCAAAAGTTAAGTTGCCCATTTGAATAGAAAAGCTTAATGTTTATAGGGTTATCATAATGAAGATTCTTTTTGTTGGCGACATTAACTTGGGCGAATACTATCCCTCAATTGGAAATGGACCAGGGACCTTCGCTGAAACAAACTACTTATTTTCGGAAGTCCAAAGCATTATTGACGAGTGTGACTTCTGTGTAGGAAATCTTGAAGCATCTATTACTTCAAAAGGGTGGTCTTCAAATAACCCTGAAGACTTAATACTGAAAGTAAAGCCATCAGTGGCAGGTCAACTAAAAAAAGCAAAGTTCAAAGTTCTTCAGGTAGCAAACAACCACGCAATACAGCATGGTGATGAATCATTCAATGAGTGCTTAAAGATACTGGATGACCTGAAAATAAATCCAGTGGGCTTGAAAAGTCAAAAGCTCGTTAGAGTTTCTGCTAATGATGTTAGCATTGGGTTTTTGGCGGCTTCGGATGTACCTGATAATACATATCGTGATCAGGATACTTATCAAAAAATAAATGAAGAGTTTTCCCGGCTAGTTAAAGAGTCAGTTTCGGAAGTTGATCATTTGGTTGTAATGTTGCACTGGGGCTTAGAGGAGTCGCCTGTTCCACTACCATATCAACGCGAGTACGCAAAACAACTTAAAGAGATGGGCGTCTCCGTTATAATAGGAAGTCATCCACATATATTTTATGAAATAAGTAAGGTTAATGGTTTCATGTCAGCCTATTCTTTAGGGAACTTCATTTTTGATCTGTGCTGGGATGAAAGATTATCTAGATCTGGCGCTCTTCAAATTGAGTTTAGTAAGAACAGTATTTCAGGAAAGGTGTGGCCTATCTCTCTAAAGAAAAATGGCTCGTTGCCAACTATAACAGGATCTCCAATAACTATAGACGATAATGTTGTATTGTATGACAATGGGAAAAGCGTTAAATGGCAGAGAGTTAGAAAAGTAGTTTATATGGCAAAGAATATCTTAAAAGGAAAAACTAGACAAAAAATTAGATTTCTTATGTCTAAGGTAGTTTCAACGATAGGGATAAGTAAATGAATACCGGTCTCCCAAGTGTTTCAATAATAATACCCACTTTCAACGAAGAAGAATATTTGTCGAATTGCTTGCGGTCGGTAAAAAGCATTGATTACCCAAATGAAAAGTACGAAGTTATAGTAGTTGACAATGGCTCTGAAGATTCGACTTTAGAAATTGCACGTAGTTATGGTGTTAAAGTTTATGTAAAAGAGAACATTAAAGTAGGGGCTGTTAGAAATTTCGGTGCAGAAAATTCCTATGGTGACGTGCTCGTTTTTCTGGATGGTGATTGTGTCGTTGATAAGGGGTGGATTCGAAGAGGGTTGGAGTTACTGGACAATAATTCTGTGGTTGGAGGGCAGTACTTTCTTAGAGAAAATCCGTACTGGGTAGAAAAGTATTGGATTCTAAATCCTGACGGTGCGTCCTACGAGACCTCCTCTTTAGTGGGAGGATGTATAATGATTAGACGGGACGACTTTTTGAAGGTAGGTAGGTTCAACGAAAGTCTGAATTCTGGCGAGGATAGCGAGCTTACCCATAGATTAAGGAGAAGTGGCGTAAACGTAAGAGTTACGAGACAGTTTAGCGTTACTCATCTAGGATACCCTACAAGCCTCACAGGTTTCGTAAAACGTCAAATTTGGCACTCTATTGATTACGGCTTACATACTGAGAAGTCGTTTAAAGACAAAATATTTATTCTGACGTCATTCTATGGATTTGGATTGATATTCTCAGTCGTAGGGTTGTTAACATCTGCAAAATTATTACTTATAGGATTAGCTTTGGCGTTGATTTGTCCGGCATCGCTTTCAGTAAAAAGGATTAGAAGAAGTAAATACAAAGGTTCACTAAAAGACGTGTTTTCGATTTTCCTTATAGATAATGCATATCTGTGGGGTAGATTAGCAGGGTTATTATCAGGTCTTTTAATGAGAGTGAGATCTAGAAAGGGTGAGAAGTATTTTAGAGGATAAACGAAAGTGCGTTAATATTTAAATCCAGTAAGATAAATTGTTTTCTATGAGATTAAACTTGAATAGTTGAACCCGACCCACTTTAGCGTTAGCTATATGTTAAGTGAGTCGGAATTCAAACTGATTCTTACAGCAAAAGCATCGTTAGTTTTCAATAACGGGTCGATTTACCGGGCCGATTGTCATTTCCGGGTCCGTAAATGTTTCAATTTTTATGTTGTCAAAGTACGCGTATCCTTTTACTTCGTTGCTATGCTGCCAGTTTCCGGCGATAGACATCCGTACCAACTCGCCAAGAGTAAAGTTATTTGCTTCCACTACTGGACGTGATACATCTTTATCGATCTCGCTCACGAAAAGTTGATACCTGGCATCATTCGCACCAGAGCTTGATTCACGCGTAAATACTTCTTCGAAGTAGACCCAAGTGTCTTTAGGCATGAAAAAGGCGTCTGAATCGTTCATTGATTTCGCGTACTTATCACCGTTAGGCATTGTAAGCTCAAGAGTCAGATCTCTCTGTACCGATAGCTTGAGGGTTACAGCCCTGGCGTTCTGTCCGGGAGATTGCCAGTATGAGTAACCAAGCTTCATTGTAGTGTTAGGAAGTTGAGTCTCGTTCGGTATGTAAAGATAAAAGCGCCTGGCTATCGACTCTCCGTAACCAACTGTTGAACGATCCACATTATCGAGATAATTGATTGCTTTGTTGCAGTCGGAGCGTCTGTTAGTTGAACCACCAATCGTCCCATTTACACCGCAGACTTTGGGCAGATATATCTCATCTCCGACTGATACCGAAGGATCAATCCCGTGAATGGGCTCCTGGTGAGGGGCTGAGATATCAAAGCATAGGTTACCGTTTGACTCGTTAGTCACCTTCCAAGTGCTGAATTGATTACTTTTGTTGTAAACAATAGTTTCATGAGGTCCGTTGGGGGCATTAACACACGCGGTAGAACCTGAAATACTAGCTACCGTCACGTCATCTCCACCACAGACGTTACAAAAGCCGTTCCGACCGTTAAAGTCCATTTGCAACGAATTCCGGTACGAAAGAAACTGTTCCCCCTCAACGACTTGATAAATATCTCCCTTACCTACCATCATTCCGTTTTGCACGTCACTTGTTACATTCCAGGACCAGACAGGATTCGGTGAAGAATTGACTACTTTTGTAGAAAAGTTCTCTTCAAAGAGTACCTCGGCACTTGAAGCAGGGATGATTTGGATTGCGAGTGGCGCCATAATCATTATCGAGAAAGCTCGACGCAGGACTTTCAAAACATCGGTAATCATAATTTGACCCAAAAGAAATACATTAGAAAAAAACACACATCCATATACTGATTAACGATATATTCAATTACAATGGTTAGTGTCGGATTATTCCTTATATGCAGAACAGTTCACCAGAAAGCTGTGATCCACCTTGAATACCGACAGGCATTGTTATAACCGTAATTAGATTATAGTCTTCAACTGTGGATTAGGAGACAATTTTATGGTCGGGTTATGCCAAAATATTATAAAGAGAGTGGTTCTTATTTTCTTTGTGGCGTTTCCCTCAGTCTCGTCCTCTCTAGGCCAACTCCCGTATACAGGTCTTTGGAGACCAACGAAATGAAAGAAAACAAGGATCCTAACCCTCTAGTTTCAGTAGTAATCCCAACCGTAAATAGAAAGATTTGGGTCACCGAAGCGTTAGAATCTGTATTGTCCCAGACTTTCAAAGATTATGAAATTATAGTTATTGACGATGGGTCTACCGATGGTACCTATGATTATTTAGAGAATCTATACGGTAGCAGAATAAAACTCTTTAAAAATGGAGGTTCAAATCCACCTACGGCAAAGAATATTGGTGTGAGTTACGCCAGAGGGAAGTATATCGCCATATTGGACGATGATGACTTATGGTATCCCAATAAGCTTGAGCGGCAGGTGGCATTAATGGAGGAATCTGATCAGTCCGTCGCCATTGTTGGTGGTGGCTGTGATTACATAGATGAGTTTGGAAATAATTTTTGGAAGGAAACTATACCCAATGAAGAGATCAAGTACAGCGAACTTTGTATAAAGGTTCATATGCCAGGAAGCGGATCAAATGAATTAATAAGACGAAGTGTTTTTAACGAACTGGGGGGGTTTGATAATAGTCTGTCCCGGGGTGAAGATAGGGATTTCTGGATAAAGGTGTCTCGAAAGTATCGAATTTTAATGATCAGAGAAGTTTTATGTACCATCCGTATCCACAAGACAGCTCGGAAAGGCGTTGATTTTGACGTGATATATAGATGTAGGAAGGAGATTAACAGGCGAATTCCGGAAAGATATTTGAGAATAAAAGCAGACGCATGGCTGTATTATTATTTATTTACTCTTCAGTGGAAAGAGAATAAATCTTTAGCACTCTGGTATATGGCCAAGTCATTCTTGATATACCCCGCACCACTTGATTTAAAAGTGAGTAGGATAAAAGGAATTTTTGAAAAAGTTTTGACTAGAAACAACTAATTTAAATCTCCTTTCTAAAACAGTTTTGGAGCGAAACATAAAGGGCTAGGCCTATCCACATAAAGGGATAGTAAACAACGCTGACAAACTGGCCGGCCACGACAAACCCGAGTATTCCTATTGATATTCCCTTTTGTATATTTAGGAAGAAAATGTCGTCTTTGGAGTTTCCAGTCGCCTTCTTCTTCAATAAAAATCTTGATAGCATGACGATGTAGATAAAAAGACCTACTAATCCGGTATCGGTTCCAACCTGAATGAATATGTTATGAGGTAGCTCGGCTTCCGGATATAGCATGTCACCGTAATAATATCTTTCGTAGTATGGCACGAAATTAAAGAATCCTACTCCAAAAAATGGATGATCTTTTATCATTTCGATGCCGTTTGTCCAATAGAGGATCCGTTGCTCCGAGGTCTTGTCATCTCCCATAGTCCTAAAGCGTTCTTTCTGCTCTTCTGGAAGCAAAGACATGACGACAAGCACTGATATCGAAATTCCTAAAAGAACTTTGACTCTAAATATTTGCTTGTAAAACATAACAATACATTGAATTGACAGTGCTAGCTGCGCGCCTCTAGAGCTTGCGCCCAATATTGTCATAACAGGTGTTATTATGAATAATAGTAAAATAAACTTTTCCCAAGGTTTTACATAATCTTTCAGCGCTATAAAGAGATAATACGCAACAGGGAAAAAAACTAACATCTGGATGCTAAGCTCGCCTGAATTGCCAAAAAAACCTCTTGGTCCAGTAATGCCCCACTTTGTAAAGCCAAACCCTCTCGACACCCAAACTTGGGCTCCATGAGATGAAAGCTTAAAGCTTGCAAGAAGGAAGATAAGCAGGAAAATATAAAATCGTTCTTTTGTCGTTACCGTGTTAATTATGAGGAAGTATATTATTAGCCACGTATAGAAGAACTCTAAATAATGTCTGGAGATTGCTGTGTTGTAACCTGTGTATGTGGAAACCAGTATTACAAGATAGAAAGCGATAATCCATTTGTTGAGCCGATCAGAAACCCATTTTCTATTGCTGTCGAACAACAACCCTAATGCTGATAATAGAATGAGAATGGATGTCCAAGGTAAGAAATTTATCGACGGTACGATGCTTTGTGGTCTGACATATTCGAAGAACAGATATCCACATATCATCCAGAAAGAAAAACCTTCCTTCCAGAATTGATTCCATAAAGGTTTTACCTTTAGAAAATACAGCTCCTGCATGATCTACGATGCCCTAGAGGATAGATGCATGGCAGACAGAGCAACTTCGCGCTCACACCGGTCAAAAAACATATCGCAGGTGTTGTGTGGGTCATGTATGTAGGGCTTAGCTTTCGGCAGCCATAAACCCGCCAATGTAATGGTTGTTGTAGGTGGAATTTCCCTGTCTCTTAGTGCGGCCAAGTGGCTGGGTTCCATGCCAACGATCAAATCACCTGATTGGTATGTATAATCCTGGAAGTTTCTTGTTATGTGCAGGGAAAGATCTAAGCTGATAGACTCTGCAAAAGACCGTGCTCTAGGGTCAGCCGGGTCTCCTCCTCTGCAGTGCAGGCCGTAGGACACTGAGGGAAATCCCATGCTGTTGGCCACCGCTTCCGCCAGAGGGCTTCTGCATATGTTCCCTGCGCAAATAAATACGAGGCGTTCAACTGAGTCGAAATCGACACTCTGGTAAGGTCGATACTTTCCAAGCATCATCGAACTATAGTGCCAGATGGCTCTGGCCATCCCCTTCTTTGATCCAAAGGAGTTTTTGATTTTCTGGTCTAATCTTTTTAACACGATTCGTGGTCCATTTTAGCGATTCCTTTGATCTGCGATAACATCAGAAGCCCCTGCTTTCCTGGATGACAATCTCGACCGAGGGCTGTGAAGTAAAGACTGGTAGATCAGTCTGTACTCCTGAAGAGATTTCTCAAGGGAGAATACTTTCCTGACAGCATCCTTACCTGTATTCGCCCATCGCTCACCGGTTTCGGGATCCTCAATGAGAGTGATGATTGCGTCAGCTAATTCTTCGGGCGAATTTGTGTTAACTAGGCATCCGGTTTCGTTGTGTCTAATGATTTCCTCTGGTCCGCCACATTTTGTGGCAATGATGGGCAGCCCTGTTGCCATTGCTTCTATTGTTGCGATAGAGAAGCCTTCCGATGACGACGATAGTGCAAAATAATCGACTTGTCCCAGAAATTCAGCGGTGTCTGAGTGGAAGCCGATAAAATGGACGTTGCTCTGGACATTGGTTGCTTCCATTTTCCGGTTGAGCTCTTCCATCAGTTTGGCTTTTTGATGGCCTGCAATGACAAAGTGAACCTTGGGATTATGCGCTATCACTGATTTGGCTGCAGAAATCAAAACATCATAGGCTTTGGCCGGTCTGACGTTTCCAAGGCTCCCAACAAGGATCGCATCACGTGGGAGGCCTAGACTTTGCTTGATCGTCTGCTGGGTGGTTCTTCGGTACCTATCGACCTGTATCCCGTTGTAAATAATGCGGATCGCATCTTTATGAAATAATCCTCGCTGCTCAATATACTGAGCGAGATCTTCGCTAACGGCTACCAGTCTATCAACACCGGCACGCATGATGCGGTTCTTCAGGTAAACCCGGCGTTCGTTGGGGTTCACATCGACTTTTCCGTGGATGGTGGCTACCAGCGGAATGCGCCGTATAAAGGACAAGAGTGAATAAGTAAGGGTTGAGCCAAGTAGGTGAGCCTGTATAAGCGCAACCTGCTGTTCGCGCAGGATCTGGAACAGCCTCCAATAGTATTTCAGAGAAAGAAACCCTTCGGGTTTGACGATGAGGTAGGGAATGTTCCGACTTTTGAGTTGGTCCTCCACCCAGCCTGGTCCCTTGATAATGGCTATCGTGCCGTAGCCTTCAATAGCCAGATGCTGAGCGAGATCCAGGAAAACTGTCTCAGCACCTCCGGGTCCAGTCGTATCAATGGCGTGTAATATTGTGGGTTTTTGGTTTATCATTCCAGGGAGCCTGACCGGTGTATTCCGGGTTTCAATTTACTATAAAAGGTGTCCTTGCGGCTAGCGCCATTTGCGATGCTGAGGTCCCCTGTTGTATTAGCCACTTCGGTGTTAAACCTAAGGAAAGTAGTAAGCCCGTGACTTTTAATCGTGTTCTGGTATTGGACGCCGCACAACGCAGTGCGCTTGCGGTTACCCGTTCTCTTGGCAAGGCCGGTATAGAGGTGAGCACTGCGGATGCACTCCCTCGGTCATTGGCCGGCTGCTCGCGTTATAGCCATCAATATTATCAGTGCCCCAGCTCTGAGAAGGAGCCCTCTGCCTTTGTCGATTGGCTGTCGAATTTATTGACAGAAGTTCCCTTCGATATGGTTCTGCCCGTCACAGAAATTACCAGCCAGTTGTTGCTGATCAATCGCGTGCGGCTCGGTCCTACATTATACCCGTTTGTCGATTATGACGTTCTCATGTCCTTGGCAGACAAGGGTGAGCTGGTCAAGCGAGCGAACGAGCTGGGGTTGCGGTGCCCCGAGTCCCGCAGATACCACAGTGCTCAGCAGCTTGATATCGACGCGCTGGATTTTCCTTTGGTTCTGAAACCTTGCCTCTCAAAGGTGTATGTCGGTGGTGGTTGGATTTCTACCCGGGTCCGCGTTCTATACTCGAAAGAGGATCTTGAAAGAGAGCTTCGGTTGTCTCCCTATCTGGATACGCAGCCATTCTTGCTTCAGGAATACATTCCTGGAAAAGGAGCTGGCGTTTTTTGTCTGTACGATCGGGGAAGGGCGGTCAGCTTCTTTGCACATCGTCGTTTGCGAGAGAAGCCCCCAGAGGGTGGTGTGAGCGTTCTCAGTGAGAGTGTATCCGTTGATTCAGAGTTGAAAGAGTTTTCTGTAAAATTGCTCGACAGCGTGGGGTGGCACGGTGTTGCCATGGTTGAGTTCAGAGTAACTGACGATGGAATACCCTATCTGATGGAAGTGAATACTCGATTCTGGGGGTCGCTGCAATTGGCGGTTGATTCTGGTGTCGACTTCCCGCTCTGGTTATGGCAGATTGAGAGTCAGGACAGGACAGCCACTTTTCCCGATGAGTATGTGGTGGGGCAGCGGTTGCGATGGCTTCTTGGAGACCTCGATAGCTTGTATTTATACTGGCGTGGGGAACGTTCCTTTTCGTCGAAGCTCCGTAGACTGCTGCAGTTTATTGCCCCCCAGGGTAGACGGTGTCGTCATGAGATCAACCGTCTCGATGACATGGGGCCGGCAAAATTTGAGTTTCAACAATATATAAAGCAATTACTGGGTCATTGATTCAGTGAGGAGTCTGGTCATCAAAGGTCTGCTCAAGGCGGGTATAAGGTCCATGGCGAACACGCTGGGTCCTCATCGGAATCCGGTCTTATCAGGTCGTCTATGGATCTTGATGTACCACCGTGTCCTACCGCGAGACGATCGACGGTTTTCCCTGGAAGAGCCGGGTATGGTCGTTCAGCCCGAAACGTTTCAGATGCATTTGAGAGAGCTGAAGAGACACTTTGACCTTGTGTCGCTCGCGGACTGGGTAAATGCGAAAGATAACGATGAGCCGTTACCCCAGAAAGCCTGTGCGGTCACGTTTGATGATGGCTGGCTGGACAACTACGAATACGCTTTTCCGATATTGAAGGAAGAGTCTGCTCCCGCCACTCTGTTTGCGGTAGCCGACAAGATAGGAACTGATTTCCAGTTCTGGCCAAACATCATTGTTGGGCTGATGTTCTGCGACGGCATAGGCGCGATGCGGGATAACGCAGTATTAAGGAGTGCCCTCTCTTCGTGTGATCCTGTATCAGGGCGGGTAAGCGGAGATCAGGTCGCTTCGGTGATAAAAGCACTGAAAGCGCATACGGATTTGGATATATTTCACGCTTTGGAGTCTATTGGCTGGCGTAAGTACTGTGGTGAGCACTTGGGGTGTGCGCTCATGGGCTGGCAGCAACTCAATGAGATGAGGGGCTCGGGACTTGTGACTGTGGGGTCACATACCAATACTCACCGTCGGCTCACCTCTTCGGTTACTTTACCGGATATGGAATATGAGATTGTTGATAGCAAACGGAAGTTGCAGCGCGAGACGGGTGACAGTATTGATCTATTCTGCTTCCCAAATGGCGACTATAACCAGGAAGCGCTGGATATGGTACGAACCCACTACAGAGCGGCGGTTACCACTCGAAGGGGTATCAACCTTAACCGCTCGGCCAACAGGCACGAGCTGACCAGAATCGGCATTCACGAAGATATCGCCAGTAATCGACGACTTTTTGGAGCAAGGATTTCCGGTTGGGTTTAAACTGATACGTATCTGGTTCGGATAAAGGCGGTTGTTATGAACAGATGGATTCGCCGGGCAATGACCAGTCGTGGGTTGGAGAGATGTTTTTCCGCGCTCTCAGGACCTTATGTAACGATATTCATGTTGCATCGTCCCCTACCGGGGGACCGGTCGTACCATGGAACCTCAGAAAAGCTGCTTGAAGAGTGTCTTCAGTTTGCGGTAAAGCAAAAATACGATTTTATTGCACTGGATGACCTGATCGACCGGGCGGTGCAAGGTCAACGGATAAAGCGGCCTACGTTGTGCTTTACACTCGATGACGGGTATTCCGATCAGGTGACCAGGTTGATACCCGTGTTGTTGAAATACGACGCAAAACCCACTCTGTTTGTTATTACGGATTTCATCGATGGAAAGGATTGGCCCTGGGACGCGAAGATAAGCTTTCTGATAAGAAATAGCCGCCTCAGAGAAGCATCAGTTGTTATGCAAGGCAGCGAGATACCACTAAAACTGGATTCGGTAAAGGATCGTGTGCATTCCAGGCGACTTCTGAGTGCTTACGCCAAGAAAATCCAATCTTCAGATATTCCTGAGTTTGTTGATCGTATCAGCGCAGCCCTGGATGTTGAAACGCCCTTCTCTGCGCCAGAAGACTACCTTCCTGCGAGCTGGGATCAATTGCGAGAAGCAGAAAAGGCTGGCGTGACTATTGGTTCACATGCTCGTTCTCACTTCGTTCTTAGCGCAATGAACCCAGGGAGGATATCGGAGGAGCTGGTCTATTCCAAGGCACGATTAAAGGAGGAGCTTCAGAGCCCCTCTCAGATATTCTGTTATCCGTCGGGTACCACTCAAGACTTCAGCCGAAACCACGAGCTTATGGTGAGAATGGCACATTATCGCGGTGCTGTAAGCACAATATCCCAGACGTCTTACTTGAAGGATATCAGGAGGAATCCGTACAGAGTTGCGCGTATAGGGTTTCCTGGCGACTTTGATCAGTTTATGCGGTATGCGTCCTGGATCGAGGCGCTGCGTAGCAAGCTTCCGGTGTAAGCCCGTATGAGGACACTATGACGTCGAGGGAATCAGATACTGTGAGTCAACTCGGTACGGCTTGCCATTCTGGGGTGGGCCTTTCAACTGACTCAAAGGTATTAAAAGCAGAGTTGAAAGCACTGAAATCAAGAAAAGCGGAAATCGCCAGAGGTTTTAAATCGGTCGAGCCCGATAGCGACCAACGCGAGGCTTTGATCGCCGATATGACAGCGGTTTCTGAGCGTATAAAAGCGGTCGAGGATGCACTGAAACCGTCCCGATCGCAGCCTGCAGTGCAAGCGTACCAGGAAACGAAAGCTCCCCCCTTTTATCGTATATCGAACGAGTCAGAGTATACTCAGCCTTTTCAGTTGAGAGAGCTCAATAGTGAAGAGTATGACGCCTGGTTTCAGTTTGTAAGAGACGAAACCGCAGCACCACTTTATATGCATCGTTCCTGGGGCGGTCTTATTCAGAAGTCTTTTGGGCACCCCACTCGAATTTGGGTGGCAATGACCCCGGAGGGGCGTATCGTTGGTGGCGTTCCTCTGACGTTCTTTTCGAGTCGGCTGTTTGGTCGGTTTGCCGTTTCAGTTCCGTATTTTAATTATGGTGGAGTATTAAGTCCTTACTGGAATGTGGCGAAGGCGCTGTTAACCGGGTTGCAGAAGGTAGCTCATCAGGAGCAATTGACGCACATAGAGGTGCGAACCATGCAGGATGGACTATGGCCCAATAGTAGCGATAGAAAGGTATCTATGGTGTTGCCTCTGCCTGAAACGCTCGAGGCCTTGGACCGGCAGCTGGGTAGTAAGGTGCGGGCACAATCCAAAAAAGCTGAGGAGCACCATCCTACGGTTGCCTTTGGTGGTTTGGAGCTCCTAGATGACTTTTACCGGGTCTTCGCTCGAAACATGCGGGATCTGGGGACGCCGGTGTACGCCAAGAGTTGGTTCGCCAATGTGCTCTCTGAGCCCGGCCTGGCGGCAACCCTGGTGGTGGTCAAGGTCAGGGGGCGGGCTGTGTCGGCCGGCTTTCTGCTCGGGCATGGCCCAATGCTGGAGATCCCCTGGGCATCAACCATCAGACCGGCCAACGCGTTGAACACCAATATGTGGATGTACCGCCAGATACTCGACTATGCCGTTTCCGAAGGCTATGAGTTTTTTGATTTTGGCCGATCAACGCGGGGTGCGGGTACCTACCATTTCAAGAAGCAGTGGGGCGCGAAGCCCTATGAGCATCACTGGTACTACATTACGCCGGATCACTCAAAGCCGCCGGAATTGAACCCGGATAACCCGAAGTTCCGTCTGATGATCGCACTCTGGAAGCGAATGCCGGTATGGTTGAGCCGGTTGGTGGGCCCTCCGATCGTCAAGCACCTTCCATAGTCGTAGGCTTCGACAGTCTGTCCTGTAAGCGATAGGCCAGTTTGAGCAGGGGGTGTCGAACCAGCATTAGGGTGATCAGGTCGGCGTGGCAGTTGGCGAGGGAGGCCTTATATTGCGTGTTTTTACCTTCACCCGCCATGAAGTCATAGTGGTCGTACTTGGCCTGAAACGCTTTCTCGATCTGGTAGCCAAGGTGCAGGGTGCCAAGCGAGACGTTTTTCACAAGGTCTTCTGCATACCCTGCCTGAAGGTTGTAACAGCGCCCCTGAGCGGCGATATCCAGCGTTGTTGACACCGGCTCTCCGTCAAGGGTGATGACCGATAGATCGACGTGTGCTCCAGCTTGGTCGAGCCGGGTCAGCAGGTCTTCAATGAATGTCTGGTTGCGGCCGTGATAGCACGGTTTCCCCCACCGTTTCTGGTGGAACTGGTTGAGAAGTTCGTAAAAGGCGTTTCGCCGGTCGGGCCACCAGTTTTCGAGTTCGACCTGTCCGGCTTCCTCGAGCTTCTTGCGTCGGTTGAAAAGCTTTAGCCGGGTGTTTTTCCCAAGGCCTGTCAGGTAACTTTCAAATCCCCCGACGCTCAGATCGACAGCAAAAGCCGTGTTGCGTTCTTGTTCTCGCACTTGTAATCCCAGATTCCTCGCTGCGGTCTGAATGGCTTCGAACTCCGGGGAGCCTTCGGGTATATCGGGGAAGCAGAGTTGGTGCCAGTTCTTTTCGGCCGTCAATTTTTCCAGGAATTGTTGCGCCTCCAACACGGTTTCGGCACCAGACAAAACCAGGTATTCGGCCCGGATGCTGCGGGTTCCGGGAGAGGTGGCGCCGATCGGGGTGGCGCTTCGGACTGGCAGAAGTCCTTTGAGTTTTTGTGGGTAGGTATAAAGGCCCGCTTCGGGATGCAGTTTGATGGCGGGGTGGTTGCCGTAGGCTTCTTGCCAGGCTTCTAGCCAGGCTGAGGAGTAGAATAGGCCTTGGCGGTGGTGGGGTGGGAAGAATTCATCTGGGTGTGGGGTTTCTGTCATCGAGGCCGCTAACTCGGTTGCGGCGGATGCGCGCGTTGCGCTTATCCGCCCTACGGAGATCATGGGAGCTAAAGGTTAGGGACTGTGTTGCTGCCTAACGGGATATCGTGTTTCTTGATCAAGTCGTAAAACGTCGGCCGGGTAATGCCCAGCAGCTTGGCGGCGGCCGAGATGTTGTTGTCGGTCATGGCCACCGCCCGGAGTATGGCGTGGCGCTCGGCTTCCTGACGCACCTGGCGCAGGTTGAGCGACAGGTCTTCGCCGTCGGTGATCAGGCCCAGGTCGTCCCGGGTGATGTGTTTGCCGTCGGCCATGATGACCGCGCGTTTGATCTTGTTTTCCATTTCCCGGATGTTGCCGGGCCAGCCGTAACATTCGATGGACTGGACCGCATCGGGGGTAAAGCCTTTGATCTTCTGATCGTGTTCTTTGGCGAATTTGAGCATGAAGTGTCGTGCCAGTAGCACTTTGTCGCCTTGCCGGGTTCTCAGCGGGGGAATCTCGACCGTCATCTCGCAGATTCGGTAGTACAGGTCCTCACGGAAACTGCCTTCGTCTACCATCTCTTGCAGGTTTTTGTTGGTCGCACAGATGACCCGGACATCCACCGGAATTTCCTCGCGGCCGCCCACGCGTTCGATGACGCGCTCCTGCAGGAAGCGCAGCAGCTTGGATTGTAGGTTGAGCGGCATGTCCCCGATTTCGTCGAGGAACAGGGTGCCTTCGTGGGCGGTTTCGACTTTACCCAGGGTCTGTTTGCCGGCACCGGTAAAGGCGCCTTTCTCGTAGCCAAACAACTCGCTTTCGATCAGGTTTTCCGGCACGGCGGCGCAGTTGATCGCGACAAAGCGCTTGTTGCGCCGAGGGCTCAGGTGGTGGATGGCCCGGGCCATGACTTCCTTACCGGTGCCACTTTCTCCCAGCAGGGTACAGGTGACGTTGGTGGGGGAGATCTTTTCCAGCATGCGGCAGATCTTGAGCATCTGGGGGTCGTTGGTGACCAGGCCTTCCAGTGGGGTTTGCTGGAGGCGGGCCAGGCGGCGGTTTTCTTCCTCCAGCTCGAAAATGTTGAAGGCGCGCTGGACGATCAGGTCCAGCGTCTGCGGGTCCACCGGCTTTTCGTAGTAGTCGTAGGCGCCCATCGCCACTGCGCGGATGGCGTTGTCGTGATCGGTTTTCCCGGTCATGACGATAATCTTGGTGGTGGGTGACATGCGCAGAATGTCCTGAATGCACTTGAAGCCTTCGTCCACACCGTCCTGGTCGGGGGGCAGGCCGAGGTCCTGAATGACCACGGGTGACTCGTGCAGCCTTAGGGCGGCGATGGCATCCTGCCGGTTCTCGGCAAATACCGTTTCGTAATCCTCGAAATGCCAACGCAGCTGGCTCTGCAGGCCTCGGTCGTCCTCGATAATCAACAGGGTGTGCTTGTTGTTTTTACTCATAATGCCTTAGCCTTTTTGCGGAGGTGTGTTCACTCCGTGGGGCCGCTCCCGGCGGTGGGCACCGAACCGGCCATGTTCGTTTTACTCTTGCGTGACCGGTAAGGTGACGGTCACGGTGGTTCCTTCGCCGACGGCGCTGATCACATTCAGTGTGCCGCTCAAGTCATTAATATACTCGCGGGACAGGTAGACGCCAATCCCCATACCCTTGCCGGACTTGGTGGTTTCAAACGGCTTGAACAGCCGGTTGTGAATGAAATCCCAGTCCATGCCGCTACCGGTATCCTCGATGGCAATCACCGCTTCGTGATCGTCGCACCGGAGGGTGACGTGAACCCGGCCGTCGTCCGGCGTCGCTTCAAGGGCGTTTTTGATGAAGTGGGTGAAGGTCATTACCAAACGCACTTCGTCCGCTTCAATGTACCTTATATCGTCGCTGATTTCAGCCGTCAGCATGGGTTTTTGTCGCCAACATTCGGCGACGGCTTTTTTTACAATGTCGTTGATCGACAGGCGGGTAATCAGGTCTTTACCGTCGGTACGCAGCTTTTTGAGGAGGTTGTTCATCCGATCGACGGAGTTGCTGATGGTATGAATGGCATCGTCGATGAACTCGGGTTTGTCCTTGTGTTTTTCCGCGTTTCGTACCACCAGTGCCTGCTGGGCAATCAGGTTGTTCAGGTCGTGAATGATGAAAGCCACGAGCTTGTTATAGGTGTCAAACTGGCGTCCCTCGGCGAGCTGTTCGGCCTGCTGGTGCCGTTTGAGGTAACTGGCCAGCTGGCGTCCCATGGTTTTCAGCAGGTCCAGGTCTTCCCAGGTCAGGGAGGCGTCCGCCACAGGCTTGGTCAAGGCCATAAAACCGATGAGTTCGTCACCGACAATAAAGGGGAACAGCAGCCACAGATCGGGAATGTTGTGCACCCAGGGTGGCAGGTATTCGTTGTACTGACTCAGGGCGAGGTTGTCGCCACTTTCGGGAAAGAAAACCCACTCGGATTGTAAAAAAGTCTGACAGAAAGGGCTGTCCACCGGCTCTTCCTGAAGGTCAATGTAGCTGGGGAGGCCACTTTGGTAGACCGGTTCATAAAAGCCCTGCTTACGAATCCAGATGGCGCCGCCCGGGGTTTTGGTCACCGAGGCCACCGCAAAGAAAGCCCGTTCATTGGCTTCGCTGGTTTCCGCCGGCTGGGCCAGATAGTTGATCAGGCGCAACCATTCACTGCGGTAATCGTATTTGTGCCGGAACAGGTGTTTGTTGATCAACACCGACAGGCGGGAGCGGATGGTGGTGGACACGAACACGGTGGTGATCAATAACACCGCACCGATCAACACCAGGCTGTAGATGACGGTTCCCCAGTTGCCGCCATACAGGCGCACGTAGTAACCACCAAGGGCGAGAATGGTAATCAGCACCCCGACGGCAATCAGGGAGGTGGTGTAAAAGGCAATCGGTCGGGACAGGGTAAAGTTGGCCGGCCGGTCATTGCGCTGGAGAAGCAGCAGGCCGCCAAGGGCCATAAACAGACAGGTGGCAATGGAAACGGCGGCCCGGGATTGCCACAGCAGTGGATCAATCTGCTGGAAAATCAGCGCATGGGTAAACAGATAGATGTCGTACAGGAACAACGCGGCCAGGTTCATGCACAACAGTTTGATCTGCCGATCGTTGCCGGCGGCGTAACGGAATAGCTGCTCTACACTCACCAGCCCGATTACCGCCAGGGACAGAGTCAGCCATGCCTCCAATGAAAAGATCAGCTCCCATTGGGTGGCGGACGCAACCAGGGCAAACAGGGTCACCGGCCAGCCGATCAGAAACAGAATCTTGAGGCTTCGGGGCAGGGCACTGTTGGATGCGCTGGCTTTCAGGGTCAGGTAGACCGAGAGCGTCCAGATATTGTAGTGCAGGCACTCGAAGAAAAACGTCCAGTGGGTGGCCGGCCAGGGCTGACTGATGCCGGCGACGATGACCAGCAGGTTCAGGGTGTGTACTGCCGCCGCTGGGGCGAAGATGGCTGTCTTCTGTTCTTTGAAGAACTGATAGATGTACGTCAACGTCAGCAGCGCGGCGACGACGGCTGCGCTCAGGTACGCCATAAAGGTAACGTTGTCGTATTCCATCAGAATCAGATTCCTGCCTTCTTTATTCCTTGAGCATATCACAGTGCCTGTCTGGCACAGCAGGTGCCATTCTAAAGCGGAAAGCGGTGCCAGTTCCAGTTTGGTGCAAAGTTGGTGCGCACCGGGGCGGTGCATGCGCCATGTTGGTGCGAAGTGGCTGGTTGGCGCGCGACTCCCAATCGTAATTATTCCCTAAGTCTTTGAATAATAAGTTTTTTATCTTGTTGGCCTGCTCTATGCACTGTCCGGGGTCAGGCCGGCAATATCAGCTGTTTTTTCAACTCACAATCCATAAAGACGGGGAAAATGCAATGGAAGAAAATATTTTTCATTTGCAGTATGCGATCGACACGTTTTACTTTCTAGTATGTGGGGCTCTGGTCATGTGGATGGCCGCGGGCTTCTCTATGCTGGAGGCGGGTCTGGTCCGTGCTAAAAACACCACAGAGATTCTGACCAAAAACGTCTCTCTGTTCGCCATCTCATGCATCATGTATCTGGTGTGTGGTTACGCCATTATGTACGACGGGGGAATTTTCCTCTCCGGTATCCAGAACGTGGATGTCGCCTCTACCCTGGGTGAGTTCTCCGAACGTGGTGACTTCACCGGTGGTTCCATCTATTCCGGCGCTTCTGACTTCTTCTTCCAGGTCGTGTTCGTGGCTACCGCCATGTCCATTGTCTCGGGTGCAGTCGCTGAGCGCATGAAGCTGTGGGCCTTCCTGGCTTTCGCCGTTGTCATGACCGGTTTCATCTACCCGATGGAAGGTTCCTGGACCTGGAACGGTGCTGATGTCTTTGGCATGTATAACCTGGGCGACCTGGGCTTCTCTGACTTCGCCGGTTCCGGTATCGTCCACATGGCCGGTGCGGCCGCGGCTCTGGCTGGTGTACTCCTGCTGGGCGCCCGTAAAGGCAAATATGGCCCCAACGGTGAAGTGCGCGCTATTCCCGGTGCCAACCTGCCGCTGGCCACCCTGGGTATGTTCATCCTGTGGATGGGCTGGTTCGGCTTCAACGGTGGTTCGGTGCTGAAACTGGGCGATATTGCCAACGCCAACTCCGTTGCCATGGTGTTCCTGAACACCAACGCCGCGGCGGCAGCTGGTCTGGTGGCTGCGTTGATCCTGGGCCGCATCCTGTTCGGCAAGGCTGACCTGACCATGGCGCTGAACGGTGCTCTGGCCGGTCTGGTAGCGATCACCGCTGAGCCTTCTACCCCGAGCGCTCTGGGCGCCAGCATCATCGGTGCCATCGGCGGTATCATTGTGGTCTTCTCCATCGTGGGCCTGGACAAGCTGAAGATCGACGATCCGGTCGGTGCCATCTCCGTACACGGTGTGGTCGGCCTGTGGGGTCTGCTGGCGGTACCTTTCACCAACAGCGACGTCAGCTTCCTGGGACAGATTATCGGTGCACTGACCATCTTCGTCTGGGTATTCGTGACCAGCCTGATCGTCTGGGGTGTTCTCAAGGCGGTGATTGGCCTGCGGGTTTCCGAGGACGAGGAATACGAAGGTGTGGACCTGTCCGAATGTGGTATGGAAGCCTATCCGGAATTTGTCAGCAACAAGTAAAGACCGGCCGGGGGTGTTCTGCACCTCCGGCGTTCAAGCCACTTGCTTTTGAGTGGCGGGAGATGACCCAAACCGCTGTAACGTGTATCTTAGAGGCATAGGGCATTTCAACACCGTCACTTTAAAGTCGTTTAAGTAAGGAACTCACAATGAAACTGATCACTGCTGTAGTAAAACCGTTCAAATTGGACGACGTGCGCACCGCACTGTCCGAGGTAGGCGTTCAGGGCATGACGGTCACCGAGGTCAAAGGTTTTGGCCGCCAGAAAGGTCACACCGAGCTGTATCGGGGTGCCGAGTATGTGGTGGACTTCCTGCCCAAGGTAAAGGTAGAGCTGGCTGTTGACGACTCTCTGGTCGAGCAGGCGGTGGAAGCCATTACCAAGGCCGCCCAGACTGGCAAAATCGGCGACGGTAAGATCTTTATCACGCCGCTGGAGGAGATCATCCGTATCCGTACCGGCGAAACCGGCCCGGACGCGATCTGATCCTGATCGCTCCAGTACTACCCAAAACCGGCGCCTCAGGGCGCCGGTTTTGTTTTATGGGGAGCGAACCGCTCAGTCCCGGGTTCGCGCCAGGATGGCATCCACTTCGGGCCTCAGTTGGGCCACATACTGCCGATGGCGCAGCACCATGAAGATGGGCAGCACCACCACCATGATGATCCCCCCGGTCACCGGCCGCCCCAGCCCTAGCGCCGGTCCCGCCACCAGCGCGATAAACAGCGATACCGCGCAGATCCACACCAGGCTGATGATGTTTCCCCGCCAGTGGGTCAGTTTTCTCTCGGGCGCATAGGCGCGCTCGTGGGCCTGCTGCAGAATCGCCGCCTGTTCTTTTTCGGGCAGCTCAGCCAGTTGGGGGAAGTGTTTACTCAGTAGCCGAACATTCATAACTGCTTCCGTTAGTGGTTGAAGGTGCGCCAGGGGCGCGCTCCATAGGGTGGTCTGTGGGACTATACGCCGGTTTCAACGGTGTCGATGTGTCGGAACGATCTGAGGACACCCGCCGGTAATAACCAAAATTTTACCCCGGTTCCCTGCTAAGGTAAAAAAAGCCTAAAAACACCACCAAAAACTCATGACGTCGTCGTTTTCTTGCGCTATAAATTACGCGAAAACGGGTCAAAATCGGCCACTCGAAAACGGTCGTTATGGCCTGGGTTGACGTGCAACTGGCGTGGTGGAGGTGTCACTATGGCAAGTCAATATCCCCTTAACGACAACGATGTGGATGATGTGCTCGAGGATGAAGACAGTGCCGACGATGAGGCGCTGGATGAGTCTGAAGTTGAGCTGTCGTATTCCGCTAAATCGGAAGCCCATGAGGACTTCAGTGTGGCCGCCCGCCAGAGACTGCGCGATGAGTTGGCTCGCCAGGTGGAGGCCTTTCTGGCCCGGGGTGGGCACATCAGCGAAATTCCCTCTAGCCTGAACAATGCGCGGCCGAAGAAGCCGGTGTCGGATTATGGTGATCGAATGATGTGATGTGATGGGGTGGTTGGGTTACGGCGGATAAGCGCAAAGCGCGCATCCGCCGTAACCCGACTCGGCAGCATCCGCCGTCACCACCCTACGCCGCTACCCCGAAATCAACTATTCCGCGACTTGAAGGTCCGGATTGCCTCGTTAAACTCCGCCGCGAAATCCTCCAACGCCGAAATTTCCTTCCGCTTCTCACCGCCACTCATGCGGGCACAGCCCAGGTACTCCTCCATGGCCTTAACGTAAGCCTTCACTTCGTTGTTGGCTTTGACCATCTGAGCGGTTTCCGCCGTCATCGGGTCAGGAATGGCCGGCTTGGCGTCCGGGGCGCTACATGCCTGAGCCAGGCCAGGCAGACTGAGGGTGGCTACCACACTGCAAAGAAGTAGTTGTTTTTTCATGACGCTTGTTCTCTCTGGCTTATGGTTTTTGGTGCGCTGTCCTATAGCTTGAAGCGGTTCACCAGGCTGGTGAGTTTTTCCGCGGTTTCCGCCAGGCTGCTGGTGTTGGAATTGATCCGGCTGGAGCTCTCCGCCGTGCTCAATGCAACCTGGGAAATACTGTCGATGTTGCCTTCAATCTGTTGAGTGGCCGAGCTCTGTTCCTCCGAGGCCACGGCCACCTGGTTGGTGCGATCGCGAATCACGCTGACCAGCTCGGTAATATCCACCAGGGAACTGGTGGCTTCACCGGCTTTCTCCACCGATGCTTCCGCCTGGCTGGTACCCTCGGCCATCATTTCCACGGCTTCTTTGGCACCCACCTGCAGGCGCTCGATCATCTCCTGAATTTCGGTGGTGGAGCTCTGGGTGCGCGAGGCGAGGGTGCGCACTTCATCGGCCACCACCGCAAAGCCACGACCTTGCTCGCCGGCGCGGGCGGCCTCAATAGCGGCGTTCAGGGCCAGCAGGTTGGTCTGTTCGGCCACTCCACGGATCACATCGAGTACCGAGCCGATGCTGACGGTTTCTTTGTTCAGCCGGTCGATGACTTCGGCGGCCCGGCGGATTTCCGAGGCCAGGTTCTCGATCTGGCGGGTGGTAGCATTCACCACCTGCTTGCCATTGGCGGCGGACTGATCGGCCTGGTGCGCCTTCTCGGCGGTTTCGCTGACGCTCTCGGTTACGTCCTGCACCACATTGGCCATCTGCTTGATGGCCACCACCACCTGCTCGATTTCGGCTTGCTGGTTCTTGATGGCGTTTTCGTTTTCGTTGGACAGCTGGGACACCATATGGGCGTTTTCGCTGACTTCCTGGGCGGTGTCGGCCACACTGGCGATGATGCTGTGCAGACGCTCCACAAAGGTGTTGAAGCAGGTGGCCAACTCTGCAATTTCATCACTGCCGCTGACCGGCAGGCGCCGGGTCAGGTCGCCCTCGCCTTCGGAGATATCACGCAGCGCCCGTACCACCTGATTGACCGGCTTGGTAATGCTTGCCTGAACCAGGTAGGCAATCGACGCGGCAATGATGCTGATCACAATGATGAGGATGACGGCATCGCCCACGGCCTCGCCGACCAGGTTGTCCAGCTCGCTCATGTCCACGCGGGCGGCAATAGTGCCGATCCGGTTGTCGCCATCCATGATGGATTCGGTCATGACGATATCGCCATCCAGCTCCAGCATGCCCGCCTGACGTGGGCTGCGGGGAATATCGCTGGGCAGCTGGTCACCGTCGGCATTGCGCACAAACCAGGCGAACGGCTCGCCATTGCTGTAGATCACGGCGTTCAGAATACGCTCGCTTTCGGTGAGTGCTTCCAGCGATGCCTTGACGGTGGTGCTGTCTCCGAAGCTGATGGCACCGATATTGGACGTGCCCAAGACCTGGGTCAGGGTGCGAGTGTCTTCAATAATCGTCTCTTCCGTGGTGGCAAGCCCGGCTCGGACGGTAACCACAGTCGTCACGATAACCGCCAGAATACAGGTCAGGGTGACACTCAGAAGGATTTTCCATTTCAGCGATAGATTGTTCACGATACCCTCATTTTTACTATTAATGGCCGACGCGTTGTTCCCGCTGATCCGGAAAGTGCTCCGTGGCGTATTTTCTTGCATTTTGCCACAGTGGTTCCGATCAGACACGGAATGTTCTAGAAAAAATTGTGATAAAAATCCTGAGGTTCGCTGATTCGGAGCATAGCGAACCCCGTATCAGGCCAGAATTTGGGCTAATGGACCTGATGGCGGGGCGTCCTGCTTTAGGGTTAGCGGCCGGAAATGATTACTCTTGAGAGCTTCTTTGTCGGCGCTGCTCGGGTGGGGGCACTTGCCTGACGTGGGTTGCGGGTGGCTCGGGGTTGCCCGACAGAGATTGGGAGCTGGATTCAAGCAGGCCCCCCAGAATACCCAAGGTGAAATCCAGCCCGGTGCGGTCGGCGTCGGTCACCTCAATGATCTGTTCACGCTCCAGGCTGGGGTAGGCCCCACACTGCTCGCCCAGCTGGCAGATGATGCCGTCGGCGTCGATATCGGAGCCCGCGACCACAGAGTAGCGGCCCGGGAGTACTCCGGTGATTTCGAAGGTGGCTTCTTCGTTGGTGGTGTCCGTGGGGAGGGCCACCGCCTGGTAGGCCGTGCCTTCGGCGTCGTCCTGATCAATCAGCAGCACGTAGGTTCGCGTGAGCTGGCCGGTGGTTGAAACCGTGCCGACCTCCATGAAGACTTCCAACGTCAGTGTGCTGTCGCTGTCCACGGTAAACAGCACCCGACCCCGATAAAAGCCCGGGCTGTCTTCCAGGGACGCGCGGTCGACGCTGACCCGGTAACGGCCCAGGCCATTGGGCTCAACCTCAAAAGGCTCGACCGCCAGCCAGGGTACCTCGGTGTCAACGGTGATCGAGCCCGGCTCTCCCTCTCCCTCTGAGATCAATTCGACCAGCGTTTCCGACGTGGTACCCAGGTTGACCCGGGATGGCTGCACGTTCACCCGCGCGGGCCATTCGAAATCGCCATTAGCGATACCGAATGCGGTGCCCACAGCGCGCTCAGCGTCAATCTGGCCATAGCCCAGCTCATCGCTGCGCGTGCCATCCCCCGAGGTTAGCTCCCCCTGTTCCAGCAGTTGAGTAAATTCCGAGGCGGTCAGCCCGGGGTATACGGCTTTCATCAAGGCCGCAACCCCGGCCACATGGGGTGCCGCCATGGAGGTGCCCTGGTAGGACAGGCTGTAACCGGGCTGAATGGCGCCCGTACCATCTCGCTCTGCACTGGTGCTGAGAATACCGTCGGGAATCGCATCACCGTTGGCGTCTTCCTGCAGATAGCCTCCCGGCGCGACCAGATCGAGCGTTGCGCCGAAATTGGAATAGGGCGCACGTCGCCCAGCGGCGGTGGTCGCACCCACAGAAATGACCGTGGGGTAGCTCGCGGGAAACAGCGGCTCGGAGGTGTTTTCATTACCGGAAGAGGCGACGATCACTATGCCCAGGGTCTCACTGATCTCCCGGAAGGTGTCCGCTTCGATCTGGGAGTTACCGGGGCCGCCCAGGCTGAGATTGATGATATCCGCCGGGCGTTCGGGCAGGGTGCCGCTGTCGTTTTCCAGCCCGGCGGCATACAGCACGCTCTGTAAAATGTCGTAGCTGGTGCCTCCGCCAACCCCCAGAGCGCGAAGGGGCATAATCTGCGCTCCCCAGGCAATCCCGGCACCGCCCCGGCCGTTGTCGCTGGCTGCCGCCACCGTACCGGCCACGTGTGTGCCGTGCCAACTGTCCGGGTTCAGGCCATCGCCATCGCCCGGATCGTTGGGGTCCGGATCAATACCTGGTTGGTTGTCATTAGCGACCTCGTCGTCCCGGATAAAGTCATAGCCGTCGAGCAATTGCCCCTGCAGATCGGGGTGTTCGAGCAGCACGCCGCTATCCACCACCGCGACAATGGGTGGATCACCGCTGACCGGGGTCCCCGTGGTCAGATCCCAGGCGCGGGGCAGATTGATGGCGTCGTAATGCCACTGCAGGTTGTAGCGCGGGTCATTGGGAACGCGCTGGGCGTGGCGCAGGTAATTGGGTTCCGCCCGGGCGACGGCCGGATCCAGACGCCGGGCCTTGATGGACCGCAGGGTGGTGAGCTTCTGGTAGGCGGTGGGGTTGCGGAGGCTGAGGCTTGCCAGCGCGCTGCCCGGACGATGGGCGGCGCGTGCGCTAAACGGCGCGCTGTGTTCAAGTTGCACTCGCACCCGGTTCGCCGTGTTCAGACGCTTCTGGCCGGTCTCGGCGGGTATCACCAGCATCTGTCCCGGCACGAAGTCGCCGCTTTGGGTCTGGCTCAGGTCGGTCTGCGGTGCGGTGCCTTCGGGGAGCAGGCGCAGTATGTACTTGGAGGTGCCCTGGGCCGCCGCGACTTCAATCAGGTAATCTCCGGTTGCACCAATGGTCAGCTCCTCAAACTCTCCGGTACCGGTGGAGCTGCCGACCAGGTCCTCCGTGGCCGAAAACAGGTAGAGATCCAGGTCGCCCTGATAGCGAGGCTCATCTCCCTCCACCGGGGCGTAATCCACCACCTGCAACTGGATCAGCTGGCCTTCCTGCAGGCTGACTCGATAGTAATCCGCCGGGTTGGCGGTGTCTGCGAAGTGCGCCGGGAAGCGCGGGTCGATGTCGGCAGGTTCGGCGGTAGCAAAGCCGGCCAGGGTGGTGCGGTTATTGATGAATTGGGGGGTATCGAAGCTGTCGTTCAGCACCAACTCGGTGCTGGCGTCATTGAGCGTGCCGTCAAACTGATTCAGGGCGGTGGCGTTCAAGGTCCCGCTCACGGTATACACGTCTGGCTCAAAGCGGGCATTGATAGTGCAGTCAGCCTGTACGTTGGCAACGGTATATCGGTCCTCTTCGAGACTGCCGCCGCAGCCGGAAATGCTGGCCAGGCGGTAATCTTCGGCGGGAAGCACGGCAAACTCGGTGATATCCTCAATGGTGACCAGAGCAGACTCTGGAGACAGCGTGCCCGAGCCGCTTACCTGGGTGCTGACTTGATAATCGCTGAGTTCAAAGCGGGCGCTGACGGTACAGTCACTTTGAACCGTATCGGTGGTGAAGATATCCCGGGTGCGCTCGCCGCCACAGCCGGTAATGCTCTGAAGCTCGTAGCCCGGCTCGGGGGTGATGGTGAAGCTGGTGGTCTGACCCTCCTCCACCTGGCGCTGACTGGGCGTGATCTGCCCGCCCTGATTGTACTCCGCGCGCACTTCGTAAACCGTGGGCCCCGGATTGCCGCTGCAGGCGACCAGTGCCATTGTCAGGGCGAATGGCCAAGAGGCTCTGGTGATGACAGACATAGCGAATACCCAGCCGGTGGATCAGTCTTTAAAGGCTAGTATACGTCTGGGATATACGACAGGTTGTGCGGTGGGTGGCAAAATGGTGTGAAATGCGCCAGAAGAGATTGGTTTGGGTGTGGTTACGGCGGATGCGGCCTTCGGCCTTATCCGCCCTACGCGTACCTCCGCAGCTTGAGTAGGGCGGATAAGCCGAAGGCGCATCCGCCGTTAGCCCGTAGGTCGGATTAGCGCGCAGCGCGTAATCCGACAAACCGCCCCCGAGGCGAGGGCGAAGTACCTAAGATCTACTTCTTGAGACCTTTACCCGTGGCCGCCCACATCAGGCCGCCATAGATATGCTCCAGAAACAGTCGGTCTCCATAGGTGGCGGGAATATGCCCCAGGGCGGTGTAGAAGGCGCGGCCGCCATCATACTCGTGGTACCAGGCCATGGGCCGGAAATCCATGTCCTGGCTTTCCTTCTCGCCCCACTTGGCGTAAGGGTCATAGCTATCGCCATCCACGGACAGAATGTAGTTCAGCGTATCGATGCGCTCGGTGCCGAACTCATAGAACTCATCGGTCCACCAGAACTTGTCGGGCATGCGCTCCAGACCCGGGAATTTGCGATCCAGTACTTCGAGCTCAGCGGTCTGGTTGCGGGGGTGAATGTGGAACGTGCGGCCCACCATCTTGGTGTACCAGTCCCAGTCGTATTCGGTGTCCGAGGCGCTGTGGATACCCACGAAGCCTTTGCCGGACTGGATGAAGCGCTCCATGGCTCCCTGTTGCTCTTCGTTCAGGATATTGCCGGTGGTGAGCAAAAACAGGACGACGTCGTATTGTTCCAGATTCTCGTCGTTGATCAGCTTGGCATCTTCGTGCCAGTCAACGGCGAACTCGTGCTTTTCGGCCATTTTGCGAATGGCGGCCACGCCTTCATTCACGGATTTGTGATGAAACCCGTCCGTCTTGGTGAACATCAGGACTTTGAATTGCGGGATGGACTGGGCCTGGACGCTGGTAAAGGTAAACAGCAGACCGAGTACGCAGGCGGCGGTAAACAGATACTTCTTGAGCATTGCCGTGGATCTCCGGGTGTTGGGTTATAGTTAGTGTGACGCTATTGTGCCTTGGGTTGATGAGTATTGGAAGGTTTGGGTTATGGCGGATGTGGCTGGGCGTGGTTACGGCGGATGCGCTTCGCTCCGATACGTCGGACCGATCCGCCCTACGCGGAGTTATACCGCTGCGCTCGGCCGTAGGGCGGATAAGCCGAAGGCGCATCCGCCGTAACCCACCGTCACAATAACCTCCGCAGGCACGCGTGGGGCGGATCGGTCCGACGTATCGGAGGGCAAAGCCCGCATCCGCCGTAACCCAACTATTCCGCCTGCCGAAGCAGCGGCGTATCCAGTACCTTTGAGGGTTTACCCATCACCTCGGCCACCACCTCTACAAACATCCCGGTGGTCACCGTACGCTTCTCTATCAACACCCGTGTGACGTCATCCAGGTTGCGCTCGCCGTCTGTCACACTCTGAATTTCCCGGTCCAGCTCATCGAGCAGCACCACCGCCCGGGCGCTGGTGGCGCCGGCCGAACGTTTCTTACGCAGGGTTTTCACTTCGCTACCCCAGTCGGCCAAACCTTCCATAATTCGCGTGCGTCGGGCTTCGGTCAGCGACCCGGCCCGATACAGCAGTTCCACCGCATAAAATTCCGCCAGCCCCTCGACCAACCAATCGCTTCTATCACGGCTGTCTATCCGGGTGACCACATGGATCAGCTCGTGAATGACCGTGCTGGTTCCGTTTTCGCTGACCATGGGCCGGTCGCCGTGGAGAAACAGGGCATTGGGGCCAGACAGGGCGCCGCGCCACATGGGGTCGCCGTGCCCGATGACCGCGAATTTGGGAGGCGCGGTTTGAAACGCTTGTTCGACCTCGGGCCAGACGTTGGTGATCAGGGTCACCACATCCATCCGCCGCAGGCTGCTGCCCTTTGGCGCACTGACCACCAACTCGGTATCCCCCAGCTTCTCCCGGCGGGTGCCCAGTTGTCCGGCAATCATCCAGCCAGTGGGCCGGTCGAAGCGCCGCTCGGGGTTGTCGATCCGAAACCGGCGTGCCCCCTCTTTATCCCAGCCGGTGGTGACGCTGGTCCAATGCTTCGGTAACGAAAATTCCAGCCAGGCCTCGGCGTAAACCTTGCCTGCTGTCCGCACGCGGGCCGCCGGAATGATGTCGTCGCCCCGAAAGATGGCCCAGTTCTCGGTCATCAGAGAGTCGTACTCGCCCGGGTCGCGCTCGTGGGACACTTCTACGTGCAGGGTTAAACGGGCGTTGCGCTTGGGCGGCGTCCAGAGTGCGCGATCGTCTTCGATTTTCAGCTCGCCGTTGGCTTCCAGATTGGAATAGCGGCCGGAGCTGAGATCAAAATCCAGTAATTTCAGCAGGCCCCGGTGGTCGCTTTCAATCACCACCTCGGCGCGGTCGTGCTCGGGGTTTAAGGTGACGTGGTAGTGGATTGGATAGGTGGGGTTCTCTGCGTTGGCCGCGAGAGAGATAATGAAGATTAAAATTATAGAGAGTAATCGCATGCAGTTCGCCGGTAGGTGGACGTTTGGTAACGGCGGATGCGGGGTCTAATCGCTGCGCTCGGCCCCTACGCGGACTGCCGTGGTATCCGCCGTAACCCAACTACGAATCTATCCCCAACTCATCCCACAACGCATCCACGCGTTGTTTGATTTCGGGGTCCTGCACAATAGGACTGCCCCATTCGCGATCAGTTTCACCGGGCCACTTGTTGGTGGCATCCAGCCCCATCTTCGAACCCAACCCGGATACCGGCGAGGCGAAGTCCAGGTAATCAATGGGGGTGTTATCCACCAGCACCGTATCCCGACTCGGATCCATGCGGGTGGTGATTGCCCAGATGACATCCTTCCAGTCCCGGGCATTCACATCATCATCCACCACAATCACAAACTTGGTGTACATGAACTGACGCAGGAAGGACCAGACGCCCATCATCACCCGCTTGGCGTGACCGGGGTACTGTTTCTTCATGGTCACCACCGCCATGCGGTAGGAGCAACCTTCCGGCGGCAGATAGAAGTCCACAATTTCCGGGAACTGCTTGCGCAGAATCGGCACGAACACCTCGTTCAGTGCCACGCCGAGAATGGCCGGTTCATCCGGCGGGCGGCCGGTGTAGGTACTGTGATAAATCGGATCTTTGCGGTGGGTGATGCGCTCCACGGTAAAGACCGGGAAGCGATCCACTTCGTTGTAGTAACCGGTGTGATCCCCAAACGGCCCCTCATCGGCCATATCGTCCGGGGCGAGATAGCCTTCCAGAATGAATTCGGCGGAGGCGGGCACCTGAAGGTCGTTGGTCTGGCTTTTCACCACTTCGGTTTTATCGCCCCGCAACAATCCGGCGAACCCGTACTCGGACAAAGTGTCTGGTACTGGTGTGACCGCGCCAAGAATGGTGGCCGGGTCCGCGCCCAGCGCGATGGAGACCGGGAAGGGCTCACCCGGGTGGGCTTTCTGCCAGTCCCGAAAATCCAGAGCGCCGCCGCGGTGGGCGAGCCAGCGCATGATCAACCGATTCTTGCCGATCTTCTGCATCCGGTAGATGCCCAGGTTCTGTCGCTCTTTTTCCGGGCCCCGGGTAATCACCAGCGGCCAGGTGACCAGCGGGCCGGCATCGCCGGGCCAGCAGGTCTGAATGGGGAGCCTGTCCAGATCCACTGCGTCGCCTTCCAGCACCACTTCCTGACAGGGCGCCTTGCGCACGACTTTCGGGCCCATGTTCAGGACCTGTTTGAAAATCGGCAGTTTCTCCCAGGCGTCTTTGAAGCCTTTGGGGGGCTCGGGCTCTTTCAAGAAAGCGAGTAGCTTGCCCACTTCCTGCAGGGCTTCCACGGAATCTTCACCCATGCCCAGTGCCACCCGTTCAGGGGTGCCGAACAGGTTACCCAGCAGCGGAATATCGTAGCCCTTGGGGTTTTCAAACAGCAGGGCCGGGCCACCGGCACGCAGGGTGCGGTCGCAGATTTCCGTGATTTCCAGGTAGGGATCGACTTCGGCGGTGATGCGTTTGAGTTCGCCGCGTTGTTCGAGCAGGTGGATGAAGTCTCGGAGGTCGCGGTATTTCATAGGCGAGGGGCGTGGAGGCAGATTATGTTAGGGGCGTTTTGGTAACGGCGGATGAGCGTCGTGGTGTGGTTACGGCGGATGCGGCCGTTGGCCTTATCCGCCCTACGCCTGCCACGGCAGGCCGCATCCGCCGTTGCCCAACGTTTACTTCCGCTTCATGGACAGGAAGAACTCATCATTGGTCTTGAAGTCCTTCAGCTTGTCCACCAGGAACTCGGTCGCGGCCACGTCTTCCATGTCGTGCAGCAGGCGGCGCAGAATCCAGGCGCGCTGCATTTCATCTTCCTTCATCAACAGATCTTCGCGACGGGTGCCGGAGCGACGTACATTGATTGCCGGGTAAATACGCTTCTCGGCGATTTTCCGATCAAGGTGCAGTTCCAGGTTGCCGGTGCCTTTGAATTCCTCGTAAATCACTTCGTCCATCTTCGAGCCGGTGTCGACCAGCGCGGTGGCGATGATGGTCAGGCTGCCGCCCTCTTCAATATTCCGGGCCGCACCGAAGAAACGCTTGGGACGCTCCAGAGCGTGGGCGTCCACACCACCGGTCAGCACTTTACCGGAGGAGGGAATCACGGTGTTGTAAGCGCGGGCGAGGCGGGTGATGGAGTCGAGCAGAATGATCACGTCTTTCTTGTGTTCCACCAGGCGCTTGGCCCGCTCGATCACCATGTCGGCGACCTGCACGTGACGGGCCGGCGGCTCGTCAAAGGTGGAGGCGACCACTTCGCCGCGCACCGAGCGCTGCATCTCGGTCACTTCTTCCGGACGCTCGTCAATCAGCAGAACGATCAGGTGGCACTCGGGGTTGTTGCGGGTAATCGCCTGGGCAATGTTCTGCATCATCAGGGTCTTACCGGCTTTCGGCGGTGCCACGATCAGGCCGCGCTGGCCTTTGCCGATGGGAGAAATCAGATCGATAATGCGCGGAGTCAGATCTTCGGTGGAGCCGTTACCGGCTTCCAGGCGCAGGCGCTCATCGGGGAACAGGGGGGTGAGGTTTTCAAACAGGATTTTGTGTTTGGAGCTTTCGGGCTTGTCAAAGTTGATCTCGTTGACCTTGAGTAGGGCGAAGTAGCGTTCGCCTTCCTTCGGGGGCCGGATCTTGCCCGCAATGGTGTCGCCGGTGCGTAGGTTGAAGCGGCGAATCTGGCTGGGGGAGACATAGATGTCGTCCGGCCCGGCCAGGTAAGAGCTGTCGGCCGAGCGCAAAAAGCCAAAGCCATCCTGCAGGATTTCCAGGACGCCGTCGCCGTAGATGTCTTCACCGCTTTTGGCGTGGCGCTTCAGGATATTGAAGATGATGTCCTGCTTGCGCGAACGGGCCATGCTTTCCAGCCCCATTTCCCGCGCGATGTCGATCAGTTCTTCGATGGGTTTGGTTTTCAGGTCGGTTAAATTCATACAGTGTGACTTTGGTGTGAAGGTTAATGGATTTGTTGTTGCACGAAAATTGTGATTCTGAGCGTGCGGGACTGGCGGTGCCGGGGTGCTGTTATCTCTGCTTACAGGCTGACTGCAGGCCAGGGTGGCTGAGCCACAGAGCGCCGAAACAGGGAGAACAAGCGGGAATTTATTGGAAATCAACTGGCGTTTCAGTCAACTCCCCGGAGCTGCCCATCGATTTGGCTGGTCCATCGATCTGGATGGTGGTTCAGAGCTGAATCAAGGCCGGGCAAACATCGAATGAAGGGAGTATAGCGATAAACGCCGGGTAGTGCAAAGGCGCCGGTCACTGCTTGCCGTGCGCCCGGCAGCCACCCGCCAGGCGGGGGCTGCCGACGGGGTTCGGGCTTACAGAGCGCCTTCGATAAACTCGACCAGCTGCTGCTTGGACAGTGCGCCCACCTTGGTAGAGTCCGGCTCGCCGTTCTTGAAGATGATCAGCGTCGGAATACCACGGATGTTGAACTTGCCCGGGACTTCTTTGTTGGCGTCCACATCCATCTTGGTGATCTTGATCTTGTCACCGTGGGTGCCGGCCAGCTCGTCCAGGATCGGAGCGATCATTTTGCAGGGACCGCACCAGGCTGCCCAGAAATCCACCAGAACGGGCTTGTCGGACTTCAGAACTTCGGCGTCGAAGCTCTCGTCAGTGACGTGCACAATAGCGTCGCTACTCATAAAGCTGTGTCTCCAAATCGGTATCGTGAGTGAAGCGGTGTCGACCGCGCCAAGCGGGTCGTGGCCGCTTTATACGTGTGCCAGCATAATAAGGATTGCACTGCGGCCAGGCAAGGGGCAAAAAGCAATGGCGCTTATAAATGCCAACAATATAAAAACCTATACTGGTAGTAACGTTTAATTATATATGGGGATGACTGGCCGAATTTCAATGTCCCGGGCGGCTTCAGTCCCGGTACTCCTCAAGAGCCTCGAAGGGGCGGTTCAGGTCCTCAACCCGGGGTGCCAGAGCGTCCAGGTCCTCATCGTCCCCCTCGACCCTCGAGGCGGCGGTGGGCAATAGCACCCGGAAGCACACCCCGGCGACATCCAGCGGCGTAAAGGTGAGCTTGCCGCCTTTGCGCCGGGGCTGCACCTCCAAGGCCCAGCGGGGGGTGGCCGGGTTTTGAGGGTCCAGCCGGGTCTCCCGGCCGCCGGAGGGGTCCAGCTCGAGGGCGAGGGTGTCCTGACTGCCCGTCGGGGTCAGCTCCACGCGGGTGATGGCCTGGTCGAAATCCCATTCCAGCGTTGCCGCTCCCGGCTCGGAGGGGGCGCTGAGGGTCTGGGCCCGCCGACACTGAGGCTGGCCGTCTTCGTTCAGGGTGACTTCAATCACTTCGGTGGTCAGCTGGCCGTCGGCCAGGGCAATGCGCAGGGAATAATAGGCGGGTCGGTTTTCAACGTTCTCGACCTTTACCCGACCTTCATAGCCTTTGACGATCTCCTGGACAAAGAACAATCCGAGCCCCTTGCCGTGGTGCTCCCGGGCGCGGCGGGTGGAGTAGCCGAGCTGAAAAATCTGCTCCATGGCGTCGGGCTCGATGTGGGGGCCCCGGTTGTACACCGCGAGCTCGACCCGAGCGCCCAACTGGCCGAGGGTGAGCGCCACCCGGTTGTATTTGGATTTGGCCTTTTTACGGGCAAAGAACTGGGCGTTTTTCAGCAGGTTTTCCAGCATCAGGACAAAGTGGTTTTCGTTGCCGAGCAGGCTGTCGGTCGGGTCCAGATAGGCACGAAACTGGGGGTCGTCGTCCAGTACCAACCGCTCGGTTGAGCCCTCATCCAGGGCTTCGAGCCGGCTCGGTGATTCCTGCAGCAGGGGCGCGAGCGCCTTCAGTGTGGCCCGCCTCGGCCGGTAATCCGGGCGATGGGGTACGGCTTCGGAGGCGTCATCGTTCAGCAGGCGCTGGTAGTAGTGCTCCTCACACTCGCACAGCTGGTTGCCGATGTGCAGGGCAATGTTGTCCGTGGTGGACAGGTCCAGCAGGTCCCACAGATAGCGCATCGCTTCGAAGGCGTCGCGGTCTCGGCCATGAGTCTCCTCGTCCGGATACTGATCCTGTTCCAGGTGGCTCTGTAAGGCGGTCTGCACCTTGTCAAAGCAGATGACTCCGTTGTGACGCACTTCGGCGGCGATGCTTTTGAAGTGCAGAAACTTCTCGTCGTACTCGATATATTCCAGCAGCTTCTCGCTGATAAACAGTTTCAGTTTGTCGGCGTGACCGGCATAGGTGTGGGCTTTGAGTTGCAGTTGTTTCTTGCTCTGCCAGACCTGGTTCAGCTCGGTGCGCAAGCGCTCGATATCCCGGTCAAAGGCGCGTAGGCGCCGGCTGTGATGGAATACGTCGCGCAGGATCAGCAAGGCAAAGATCAGCAGCGCCGCCAGTTTGATCTCCAGCTCCTGGAGCAGTGGGTGCAGACGGTAGCCCTCGGGCATCAGGCCCAGTTCGCGCAACAGCTGGGGCTCGCCCGCCGCCAGCAGGTAGGCGCCCAGCGCCAACCCGGCCAGGCTGCTCAGCCAGGGAAAGGCCAGCCGGCGCGGGCGTACCGACGGAGGGTGGGAGGTGGTGTTGAGGGCAGTATTGTCGGGGTCGGCCACGGTGAGGCTCCTTACTCTGATTGGACCGGCTTCCAGCAATAGGCACCCAGGTCCCCAAAAGTGACGATCCCTTCGCCTTGCTGACACAGGGCCATGAAGTCCCGCTCTGGCTGGGCCTGTTGAACGGCGTGGCGCAGGGTTTTGATGTGCTGGCGGTAATTGGCGTAGGAAAACCGCTCCGGGTCGGCTTCCAATGCCTCGGCCATCTGCAGGGTGGATACCGGCCGGGGGGAAGCCTCCACCAGGTAGCGCAGAATTTTCCGGGGCGTCGGGCCCAGAGGGCGGCGGGGATTGTTGGGGTTCATCAGCTTGTGGCCGTGCCAGAAGACTTCCCAGGTGAGCTTATCCAGGGTCAGGGGCCCGCTGGTGAGCTGTTCGGTTGTAGGTGCTTCGCGCTGGCGCAAGGCGGCCTTGATGCGCCAGCACAAGACCGCTTCGATATTGCGTTGATGCTTGGCGATAAAGTCCTGAATGCCTCCCTGCTCGAACGCGCTCTGCTCAATATCCGTGCCGCTGTACTCGGACAGATAGACCTGGGGGACGTCGGGCCATTTGCGCTGCAGTGCCCGGGATACCGAGGCGCCGGCGCTGTCCCGGCCGTTTATCTGAGCGTCCAGCAAGGCAATATCCGGTGCCTGGCCGGCGCCGCTCTGCTTGATGTGCTGACAGGCCGCTTCGGCAAACCGGAATACCTGCACACGGGTGGGCCGGCCATCAAAATTGGTGGCCTCGAGCACCGGCTGGAACTTCTCGATCCAGTGGGACTGATCTTCAACCCAGAGTATGTCTGCCATGGCCAAAGTGTAGCATTGGCTGCCAGAAAGGCTGTGATGGCGGTCACTGTTGGGCAAAGCCGCCCGCCTCTGAGGTGGTATCAGCCTGCTTGCCTGACCAACTCACCGATTTTTCACCCACGTTCGCGATACTTCGACTCAAGCCAATCCGCTGGTTGGCACAATCATTGATTCGGAGGATTCATCATGTTCAATCAACTACTGACCCTCTGGTCGGATTCGCCGGCGCTCTCGCTGGCAATCTGGCTGGTGATTCTGGTGGTGGTGCTCTATCTGGGGCGCCGCCATGCCCATCAACTGTTTCGCGCCAGTGGCCGGGCCGTGCATGGGGCCATGCGCCTGTGGAGCCGGTCCATCGGCCAATTGGAAAGCCGCCTGGTGGCGCGCAACCGGGACGTGCTGCTGGCCATGGGGCGCCGCTCGGCGGAAGCCGCCATTGAGCGGGACTTTAACCGGGTGCATACCATCATGGAGCGGGATCTGAGCCGCTACCCCAATCTGCACCGAAAGATTGCCGACGCCATCGAGAAAATCGAGGCCGACTATCAGGAGGCCAGCGATGCGCCGCCTTTGCCGCCGGCCTGGTCGGAGGTGATCGAAACTGTCTCCGGCCTGCCCGGCAGCAGTGACCCGGCGGTACACAAGGTGTTGGAAAATATCCGGGAGGTGATTGAAGACGCCCATAAAGAGACCTTGAAGCTGTACCAGAAAAGCAGTCGGGAGCGGCACCGGATTCTGGCCGGGATGCAGCCCCAGTGGCGCTCCCTGGATCAGAACCTGAGCCAGGTGAAGCAGACCATTGATGGGCTGGATGAACGCAGCAAGACCATTGATGAGCAGATGCAGGAATACGCGGCGATTCGTGCCGGGGAAGACAAAGCGGTGAATTCCCTGACCGCGTCCTCCATGACCCAGTTCCTGATTGCCGGGCTGGTCTTGGCCGTGGCGCTGATGGGCGGGCTGATCAACTTCCACCTGATTGCCATGCCCATGTCGGAAATGGTCGGCAGCAATAGTTATGTGGGGTCCATGCGCATTTCGGACGTTGCCGCGCTGGTGATCATTCTGCTGGAAGTGGCCATGGGGGTGTTCCTGCTGGAGTCCCTGCGGATCACCCATCTGTTCCCGATCATCGGCAGTATGGATGACCGGATGCGCCGGCGGATGATGATTGTCAGCCTGACGCTGCTGACCATCTTGGCCAGCATTGAAGCCTCCCTGGCCTATATGCGCGACCTGCTGGCTCTGGACCGCGAGGCGCTCAACCAGACCCTGACCGGAGCCGCGGTGGTGGAGGCCCAGTTCCGCTGGATTCCCTCCATCGGTCAGATGGTGCTCGGTTTCATTCTGCCGTTCGTGCTGGCATTTGTGGCGATTCCGCTGGAGTCGTTCATTCACTCCCTGCGCACCGTGGTGGGGGTTATGGTCGTGGCACTGCTACGGGGGCTGCGCCTGGTCGTCCGTCTGGTGGGCGGCATGGCCAATCACCTGAGCAAGATGCTGGTGCACCTGTACGACATGCTGATTGTGGTCCCTCTGGCCATCGAGCAGCGGGTGAACCGTCCGCGTGCCAGTGAGCGCAAAGCCGACCGCGAGGACCCGCCCTGGGATGACAGTGAGGATCTGGAAGCAACCAAGGTGGTGGGGGTGAAGCCATGAAGCGAACTGTGGAAACAGCCATGAAGCGTACGACGAAGACAACCATGAACCGTTATTCCGGTTGGCTCCGGCGCGGCGTTGTCCTGGCCGCGCTGCTAAGTGTGCTGGGAGTGATCAGCGCCTGCAGCGACACCCAGCGAACAGACAACCGCGCCGTGTACCTGCTGCTGGATACCTCCGGGACCTACACCGAGGAGCTGGACAAAGCCCAGTCATTGATTGCCTATCTGCTGGGTAGTCTGGACAGCGGCGATTCCATGGCGGTGGCCCTGATTGACGGCGGCAGCTTTACCGAGAAAAACATCGTTGCCAAAGTCACTTTTGACGATCGTCCGAGTGTGGCCAATGGCCAGAAGCGGGCCTTCAAGGAAACCCTGGATGAGGTGTTGGGGGGTATCGAGCGAGGTGCCGCCAATACCGACATCACCGGCGGGGTGATTCAGGGTCACGACTATCTGACTGAAACCGGCGCCGGGCAGCGCTACCTGTTCGTGTTCTCCGATCTGGAGGAAGACCTTCAGGAAGGGCAGATTCGGGACTTCCCCATCGACATGTCCGGGGTGGAAGTGGTTGCCCTGAATGTCACCAAACTGCGCCGGGACAACATCGACCCGCGGGACTACGCCAAGCGCCTGGAGCACTGGCAGGGCCGGGTGGAATCCGGCGGCGGCCAGTGGCGGGTGATCAATGACCTTGAGCGGCTGGGCGAAATGATTCAGTGGCGTTAGTAGAAACCTTGGTGGATGAGTCCGAGTAGGTCGGATTAGGCCAAAGGCCGTAATCCGACACAATACAGACGCCCTTGTCGGATTACGGCCTCCGGCCTAATCCGACCTACGTGGGGTGCGGTTGTCCCGCACCGGCTTTGGATATACCGTCTACACCCGGAAATGCGCGATCTGAGTGGAAAGATGCCGCGACAGCTCATTGAGATCCCGCGCGGTTTTGGTGGACCCCTGGGCGCTCTGGTGGGCGCCCTGAACCAGCTCCACCACCCGCTCAATGTTCTTGTTGATCTCCTCGGCGGCGTAGCTCTGCTCCTCGGCCGCCGTGGCGATCTGGGCATTCATCTCACTGATGCTGGCCACGGCCCGGGTAATTTCGGCAATCGCCTCACCGGCCTCACCGGCACTGGCCACGGTATTCTGGGCCTGTTCCTGGCTGGCCGCCATGGCGGACATGGCGTTGGCGGCGCCGGCCTGCACCGCATCGATGATTTCCGCGATCTCCCGGGTGGAGTCCTGGGTCCGACGGGCGAGAGTGCGCACCTCATCGGCCACCACCGCAAAGCCGCGCCCCTGCTCACCGGCCCGAGCCGCCTCAATGGCGGCATTGAGGGCCAAGAGGTTGGTCTGCTCGGCGACGTTCTGAATCACTTCGAGCACACTGCCAATCCGGTTGGTTTCACCCTCGAGCTGACGCATGGCCTCGGCCACGGAATTCACATCGTTGGACAGATGATTGATCGAATCCAGCGTGGACTCCATCACCGAGCGCCCACGTCGCGCTCCCTCATCGGCCTGATTGGCCGCCTCGGCGGCCCCGGAGGCGTTGTTGGCCACCTCCTGCACCGTGGATGACATCTCGTTGACCGCCGTGGCCACCTGATCGGTGGACTGTTCGGTATCGCCGGTCAGCCGGGTGATTTCATCGGCGTTCAGGTTGATGTGCTCGGAGGCGCGGTTGAGTTTGAGCGCCGAGTCTTTTACCGAACCGATGACACCGCCCATCTCCGATTGTAACCGGGTCAGGTTGTCGCTCAGTTGTCCCAGTTCATCGGCCCGCTGAATACGCACCTTGCCGGTGAAATCCCCCTGGGCCATTTCCTGAATATGGTCCATCAGGACTTTGAGGGGGCGCAGGAAGGCGGCCCGCAGCGTCCACCACAGCAACACCACCACCAGCAGGGCGACGCTCGCAATGGCCACTTGCGACCAGAAGCTGACCTGGGCGCTGCCCTGTTCGACCTCGCGGGTGAGGGTGGAGACGGTGGTGCTGATGTGTTCTGCAGCGTCGTTCAGCAGCCGACTGGGCTCCCGGTCGATGCCGGAGACGGCGTTATCGCCCACTGTCGGGTCGTAGTTGTTGGCGCTGAAGGCTTCAAAGCCGGCGCGGTATTCGCGGAACAGTGTCTGGTGGGCGTCGAGAAAGTCGGCCACTTCCTGGCGCACGGTGCCCGGTTCCATTTGGCTGAGCAGTGCCTGCCCTTCGTCCTGGATGATGTTGTGCTGTTCTTCGAACTGGTTCCAGTACCGGACGCGCCGGCTGTCGTCGTAGCCACGCAGGAGGACGTTTTTCCATTCCTGAACCTGGACTTTAAAGTCGAAGTTCATCTGGTTGATGGCTCGTTCCTGGGCGATGTTGACGGTAATCAGTTCGTTGTAGCGGTCCAGCCGCTGGTTCAACTGGCTGATGGCGATCACTGCCGTCACTAGCAAGCCCCCCAACCCGAGCCCCACCACGGCCATCAGCCGAGTCTGCATACTGCGCTTGATCCAGTTCATGAAAGCTTATCCTTTGATTGGATTGAGTGTGGGGCATTGAGTCTGGTCTACCCCTCAAGCGCCCTCAGTGCCAGCACCAACTGCGGTGGCAAATGTACATAGATTATAGAGGCGCTATCGGCAGGGTGAGGCCAATCTTAAGAGTGGCTGTTCGCGATTAAGTCCGAGTAGGTCGGATTCGGCCGAAGGCCGCAATCCGACGTCGAGTGCCAAGCGTCGGGTTACGCGCTGCGCGCTAACCCGACCTACGCGAGTTTGATGTGAAGCGCGAAAGAGGGTGGTGAGCGTTTAGGTTTGTCGATGGCACTGAGGTCCGGGGTGGGGTGTATCTATCCCGGACCGTAAGCGGAGGGACTCCGCGCGTCGAGCCCCCAGGGATGGGTTTACGGCGTGTCCGGGATAGATACACCCCACCCCGGACCGGACTCGCTTCGAAGCTATCGCAGTTAATACTTGGGCTTGATGGTCTTCACACCCTCAGCGGTGCCCAGCAGCAACACATCGGCGCCGCGTCGGGCGAACAGGCCGTTGGTGACCACCCCGGCGATCTGGTTGATCTCCGCCTCCAGCTTCTTCGGCTCCATAATCTCCAGGTGATGCACATCCAAAATCACATTCCCGTTATCCGTCACCACACCCGTGCGATACACCGGATCACCGCCCAGCTTCACCAACTCGCGCGCCACATAAGAGCGCGCCATCGGAATCACCTCCACCGGTAGCGGGAAAGCACCCAGCACATCCACCCACTTGCTCTCATCAGCGATACAGACAAACTCCCGGGATACCGCCGTGACGATCTTCTCCCGGGTCAGCGCCGCGCCACCGCCCTTGATCAGCTCCAACTGGGCGTTGCTCTCATCGGCGCCATCAACGTACACCAGCAGCTCGCTGACCTCATTCAGGTCATACACCGTGATGCCCAGCTTCTGCAGACGCTCCGCCGAGGCATCCGAGCTGGCCACGGCGCCCTCGAAATCGTCTTTGAGCTTACCGAGAGCGTCGATAAAGCAATTGGCGGTGGAGCCGGTGCCCACGCCGATGATGCTGTCGCGCTGGAGTTTCGGGGCGATGTAGTCGACGGCTGCCTGGCCGACTGCCTTCTTGAGTTCGTCCTGGGTCATGGTCACCTCGCTGTTGTGGATGCGCGCATTATACGCGATGGATGCCAGCGGTTCGCAAATTGTTTACCATGGGGGTTTGCCGTCTCACACAGCTTTGGTGCAATACACTCCTATGCCCGATTCCTACATCAAACGTATCCTCAATGCCCGCATCTACGACCTCGCCGTCGAGACGCCACTCGATCCGGCGCCGCTGTTGTCCCAGCGCACCGGCAATCAGGTGTTGCTCAAGCGCGAGGACCTGCAGCCGGTGTTCTCCTTCAAAATCCGGGGCGCCTACAACAAGTTGCTGCAACTGAGCCCGGAGCAGAAGGCGAAGGGCGTGATTGCGGCCTCGGCGGGCAACCACGCCCAGGGGCTGGCGATGGGTGCACATCATCTGGGCATCAAGGCCACCATTGTGATGCCGCGTACCACGCCGCCGATCAAGGTGGACGCTGTGCGCGCCCGTGGGGGCAAGGTGGTCCTGCATGGGGACAGCTACGATGAAGCTTCGGCCCACGCCAAAAAACTGGTGGAAGAAAAGGGCATGACCTATATCCACCCGTTCGACGATCCGGACGTGATTGCCGGCCAGGGCACGGTGGCGATGGAGATTCTGCGCCAGTACCCGGGCCATATCGATGCAATCTTTGTCGCCGTCGGTGGGGGTGGTCTCTGCGCCGGTGTGGCGGCCTACGTGAAATACGTGCGCCCGGATGTGAAAGTCATTGCGGTGGAGTCCGATGAATCCGCCTCGCTCAAGGCCGCGATGGAGAAAAAGCGGCGGGTGACTCTGCCCCAGGTGGGCATCTTTGCCGATGGGGTGGCGGTGGCCCAGATCGGCAAGGAAACCTTCCGGGTGATCCGCAAGACCATTGACGGGGTGATCACCGTCAATACCGATGAAATCTGTGCCGGTATCAAGGACATTTTTGAAGACACCCGCTCCATCGCCGAGCCCGCCGGCGCCATCAGCGTGGCGGGCATGAAAAAGTATGTGGCGGAGAACGGCATTACCGGTCAGACCTTCGTTGCCATCGATTGCGGGGCGAACATCAACTTCGACCGGTTGCGCTACATTTCCGAGCGCACGGAAATTGGTGAGCAGCGAGAGGCCATTCTGGCGGTCACCATTCCGGAGCGCCCGGGTGCCTATAAAGAGTTCTGTAAGGCACTGGGTAAGCGCAATATCACCGAGTTCAATTACCGCTACGCGGATAGCCAGGAGGCGAAAATCTTTGTCGGCATCCAGGTGGGCAGCGGCGGCCACGACCGCGCCGAGCTGGTGTCCGAATTGCGCGAGCAGGGCTATGACCTGGTGGATATGACCGACAACGAAGTGGCCAAGATGCATATCCGCCACATGGTCGGCGGGCACGCGCCGAACGTGGGGGATGAAATGGTATTCCGCTTCGAGTTCCCGGAGCGTCCGGGAGCGCTGCTCGCCTTCCTCAATCGGGTGGCCGGGCACTGGAATATTTCCATGTTCCACTATCGCAACCACGGCGCCGCCTATGGGCGGGTGTTGATCGGTATGCAGGTGCCCAAGAAAGAGCGGGCACAGGTGCGCAAATTCCTGGATGAAATCAATTATCCCTATTGGGATGAAACCGACAATGAGGCCTATCAGTTCTTTCTGAGCTGAGGCGCACGGAGAGATAGTTGAGTCGGTGGATGACGGGCGAAGCCCGTCATCCACCAAAAAAACCGCAAAACCCGCCCTAAAAATGTGATTTTCAACACATTTGCCTCAAAAAACGTCCATTTTTCCGACGTTTTTCTTGATCTGTCACGATTTTCGACTAACCTTAGACTTCGTTGCGATAAAACGGTACGCCAACAGGGAAATTTAGTTCTGGACGGATGTCGATTAACTGAATACCTGAACGGTTAAAAAAGAAGGTTCCGAATAAAATGAAAACCGATATCGTTACTCTGGTCATTTTTGTGTTCTGCCTGGGCGTGCTGATCAGTGCGCTGGATCTGGGCAGTTGGTTTGGTGATGACGACAGCAGCGCTGCCTCGGTGGTCCTGCAGCAGGCCGATAATTCCTAGCGTCCGTCGCTCAGCAACACCCACCTCTTATCGAACAACACCCCGATCGGTTACCACCGCTGTCAGGGAAATATCCCATGGTTCAATCGGCAGCGCGGGTACTTCCTGACAGGCGTGTGCCAGGCCAAACAGGTCCGGGCCGTACCCGGGGATGTGACCGTCACCGGCCTTGAACGCGAAGGTCCGATCGTAGAAACCGCCGCCCATGCCCAGTCGCCCTCCGTTCGCATCGAAGCCCACCAAGGGTAGCAATACCAGATTCAGAAAGGGTGCCGCCAGGCGCGGTTCCCGGTAGGGATTCGGTTCCGGAATACCATAGCGGTTGGGGTAGAGCGGGGTGTCGCGCTGCCAGAGCACAAACCAGAGTCGCCTTGGTTGAATGGGGTGTAAGACGGGCAGGTAGCACTGCTTACCCAACTGCCAGGCTCGCTCCACAATGGGGGTGGGATCAATCTCGCCGTCATTGGGCCAGTACACAGCGATCCGCCGACTGCGAATGAATTCCGCGGTGCGACTTATCTGACGCGCCACTGCGTGGGCGGCGTCCCGGTGTTCCTGGGCCGTCAGGCCATTGCGGCGGGCGCGCAATCGTTGGCGCAGTTGTTTCTTGTCCGGTGCGGGAAATTCGGAAATCGTGCTCAAGGGCGAGACGTCCGCGGTTGAATCGTCCTAAAGGAATCACCGGACCCAAACCGGACCGGCAAGAGAAAGGAGAACCCCAAGGTGCCGCTGTCAATTGGGCCTTGAACCCTAAGGCTCAAGGTGGCGATGTTCGCGGTCCATCAGGCTTCCCGTTCGCGCGGTAATGCTCAACAGGACCTACAGAACAACGCCTGTACTGCGGTTATCGGCTCAAGGACGTGTTGACTGGCGAACACCCCAGGGCGTGCTTTCAGTATAACCCGGAAGTCGGGGGGCAACGCAACCGGATTCGGCACCGGCAAAAGGTGGGGGCTCAGTGCTGCTCGAACTGCTCCAGGCTGCGATCGATTTTGTCGTTCAGGCGCTGCAGTTCGTTCTGGTCCAGATCCAGCGAGGGCTGTTGCGGTTGGCGTTTGGCCTGCAACAATTCGTGGCTCAGGTTCAGGGCCGCCATCACGGCGATCCGTTCCAGCCCGATTACCGATCCGCTGCGCTTGATGGCCCGCATGCGCTCATCGAGCAGTTCAGCAGACTCCTGCAGTGCCGCGCGCTCCTCTCGGGGGCAGGCCACCTGATAGTCTTTATCCAGAATTTTTACGAAAACCGTTTCGGTGCTCACGAGTCAGCCTCCAGGCTCTTCAGGCGCGTAATCATGGCCTCTACCCGGCCGCGGGCCAGCTCGTTTTTCTCGATCAAACGCACCCGCTCCCGCTGCCAGTCATTGGCTTTGGCCCGCAGTTCGTCGTTCTCCTGCTGCAGGCGTTCACAGACCTGGATCAGACGATCCATCTTTGCTTCCAGGGCTTCTAGCAGTTCATCGGACATGATTTCGGGGACCGGGTTCATTATTCGCGTGCAGCTACTATATTGCGCCCTTCGCAGAGGGTCAATCTTCGCCCCGTTGGGTCACGGCGGATGCGCCTTCGGCTTATCCGCCCTACACGAACCACGGAGGTATGCGTAGGGCGGATAAGCCGAAGGCGCATCCGCCGTAACCGGACTCGAAGACATCCGCCGTAACCATACTTGCCGCCGTCAAATCGGGATTCGTGTTAGCATATCCGGTCAACGACACGAGGTGCCCATGACGACCGAACCCGAAATAACCCCCCTGAGTTATGAACAATTGAGCGAGCTGTTACAGCCGCTGGGTATTCTGATCAACCCGGCGGAATTGCAGGGGCTGTTGTGCGGGAAGTTCTGTGGTGGGGCCAAACCGGATGAAACCGAATGGTTGCTTGAGGCGGTGGAAGAGCTGGACTTTACCCAGGCGCCGGACGAGTCGGTCCGCAATGCGCTGACCCAAGTGTACCGGGATACCCGGGCGCAACTGACCGGCAACGGCTTTGCGCTGCAACCGCTGCTGCCCAAAGATGAGCGGGAAATCACCCTGCGGGTGCAGTGCCTCGGGCAGTGGTGTCACGGTTTTCTGGTGGGCTTTGGCAGCGCTGGGCACGCCGGCGACACTAACCTTTCGGACGAAGCCCGCGAGGCACTGGAAGATCTGGCGGCCATTGCCCAGGTGGAGCTGGACGATGAAGAGTCCGCCCGTGAAGCCGAGAACGATTACGTCGAAGTGGTGGAATATGTGCGCATGGCCGCGCTGTCGCTGTTTATGGAGTTTGGCGCGCGGGCGCTGGTGGATGCCAATGTGCCCGGTGCCGAGGCGACCCAGACCCCATCGGCGGATGAACCCCCGACCCTGCATTGATGTCGTTACCCCTTTTTCGCGTTACCTAACGGCTGAGCCCTAAGGTCGATCCATGAAAATCACACGTCAGGAGTTCGCCCGTCGGCGCAAGGCGCTGATGGAGGTGATGGAACCCAACAGCATTGCCATAGTGCCCTCGGCGCCGGAACGTCAGCGCAGTCGCGATACCGAGTACCCTTACCGCCAGGACAGCGACCTGCACTACCTGAGCGGTTTTCCCGAGCCCGGCGCGGTGTTGGCACTGATTCCCGGGCGGGAGCACGGCGAATTCGTCCTGTTCTGCCGCGACCGGGACCCGGACCGGGAAATCTGGGACGGCTACCGCGCCGGACCCGAAGGTGCCTGCCGGGATTACGGCGCCGACGATGCGTTCCCCATTGATGACATCGACGATATTCTGCCGGGTCTGCTCGAAGGCCGGGAGCGGGTTTACTACGCCATGGGCAAAGATCGGGAGTTTGATCGCCAGGTCATGGACTGGGTGAACAGTATCCGTGCCAAGGTCCGCTCCGGTGCCACCCCACCCGGGGAGTTTCTCGATCTGAATCACTTTCTGCACGACCTGCGCCTGATCAAAAGTGCCGCCGAGCTGCGCCTGATGCGCCACGCCGGGGAGATTTCCGCCCGGGCGCACAGTCGCGCCATGCGCTACTGCCAGCCGGGGGTGATGGAGTATCAGCTCGAGGCGGAGATTCTGCACGAGTTTGCCATGGCCGGGGCGCGCTTCCCGGCTTACAGCAGTATTGTGGGCGGCGGTAAAAACGGCTGCATCTTGCACTATATTGAAAATAGCGCCGCACTGAAAAACGGTGACCTGGTCTTGATTGATGCCGGCTGTGAGTACGAAACCTATGCCGCGGATATCACCCGGACCTTCCCGGTCAACGGCACCTTCAGTGCGGAGCAGCGGGCTTTGTACGAATGGGTCCTCAAGGCGCAGCGAGCGGCGATTGCCGAGATCCGCCCCGGCAACCACTGGAACCGTCCCCACGAGGTGTCGGTCCAGGTGCTGACCGAAGGTCTTGTGGAGCTGGGGCTCTTGCAGGGTGAAGTGGATGAACTGATCGCCAACGAGGCCTATCGCGAATTCTATATGCATCGGGTCGGTCATTGGCTCGGGTTGGATGTGCACGATGTGGGCGACTACAAAATCGATGGCCAGTGGCGACTGTTGGAGCCGGGTATGGTCATGACCGTGGAGCCCGGACTCTATGTGGCGCCGGACAATGAGCGGGTCGCCCGGAAGTGGCGCGGCATCGGGATTCGGATCGAAGACGATGTGGTGGTGACCAAAGAGGGATGCGAGGTTCTGACCGACGGTGTGCCCAAGGAGCCGGATGACATCGAGGCACTGATGGCTGATGCATCGCGATCGCGGTAATGACCGCCACTGTTCCTGTGTGAGGCCTGTCCATGAATGAATCGCTTGCCCTGCCGGACTACGACATCGCCATTGTGGGCGGTGGCATGGTGGGGTCTGTGTTGGCCGGACTGCTGTCCGCCAGCGGTGCCGGCTGGCGGACAGTGTTGATCGACGCCCGCTCTCCCGATGGGTTGGTGAGTGATCACTACGAACCTCACTATGACAATCGCTCCACCGCCATTTCCGCTGGCAGCGCCGATATTCTGCAGCGTCTGGGGCTATGGTCTCGGCTGAAAGCCCACGCGACGGCCATCACGGAGGTGCATGTGTCCGATCAGGGGCACCTTGGCGGGGCCCTGATTGACGCCCGTGAGCAGGCCCGGGATGCCCTGGGTTACGTTCTGGAAAATGCCTGGCTGGCACCGACCCTGCGAGCGGCGGCCGATGGCGCGCCGGAGGTCAGGGTGCTGGCCCCGGCGCAGGTGACCGGCCTGTTGCCGGGGCGGCACCTGAGCACCCTCACCCTGAAGGGTGAGGGTGCCCCGGGAACGCTCACCGCGCGGCTGGTGGTGCTCGCGGACGGAGGCGCTTCCGATCTGCACCGTCGGTTGGGCATAGAGCAGGTCCGCCGCGACTATCAGCAGCATGCGGTGATTGCCAATGTCTCGTTCGAGCGACCTCACAGGGGTCGCGCCTACGAGCGCTTTACCCCCCGGGGGCCCCTGGCGCTGTTGCCGCTGGATGAAAGCCCGCAGGCCCGTCGGGCCGCGCTGGTCTGGACCCTGCCCCCGGGCGAGGCCGAGGCACTGCGCCGCGCCCCGGAGCCGGAATTTCTTGACGCCCTGCAGCGGGCCTTCGGCTGGCGTCTCGGGCGCCTGACCCGGGTCGGCGAGCGACAGTCCTGGCCGCTGGCGCTGGTTCAGGCCCAGGAGCAGGTGCGCTCGCGGTTGGTGTTGCTGGGCAACAGTGCCCACTATCTGCACCCGGTGGCAGGGCAGGGGTTCAACCTGTCACTGCGCGATGCGGCGGCCCTGGCGGCGGTCTTGCGGCGGGCGCGTCTGGAGGGAGGTGATCCCGGGGCGCTGCCCGTGCTGAATCGTTATGTGGCGCAGCGCGCCCAGGATCAGCGTCTGACCATACAGCTGAGCGATAAACTGGTGCGGGTGTTTTCCAACCGCCGTCTCGGTCTGATGGCGTTGCGTCATCTCGGGTTTGTCGGGTTGGACTTTCTGCCCGGGGTAAAAGACTGGTTTGCCGCCCAGACCATGGGCACGGCCGGGCCGCGTGCGCCCTGGGAACCTCCCGTTCAACGGCTGTCGGAGATGGGGCCATGAGTGAAACCACGTACGATGTCATTGTCGTCGGTGCGGGGCAGGTCGGGGCCACCCTGGCACTGAAACTGGCGCCCCTGCTGGCGGCCCGTGGCCTGCGCCTGGCGCTGGTGGAAGCCAGCGACGCCGAGCCGGCCGTGTATCGGGGGGAGCAGTTCGATCCCCGGGTGGTGGCGCTGACGCCGGCGTCCCGCCGAATCTATGAGCAGTTGGGCCTATGGCGGCACATAGAGGCCGAACGGGCCTGCCCCTACCGGGATATGTTGGTGTGGGATGGTGAGGCCAGCGGGCGCATCGGTTTTCACGCGGATGAGCTCAACTGCGACCATCTGGGCCACATTGTGGAAAATAGCGTTCTGGTGCGCCACCTGCGTCAGGCCTTGACCTACCAGTCCACGGTCGAGTGGTTCCGGCCGTCGGCGGTGGCGACCCTTAAGCAGCGCGATGACGGGGCTGCATCGGTCGGCCTCGATACCGGGCACACGCTGGTTGCGCCTTTGGTGATTGCCGCCGATGGAGCTCACTCCCGGGTGCGGGAGCTGGCGGGTTTCAATATCCGGGAGTGGCCCTATGAACAGAGGGCCATTGTCACCACCGTGCGGACCGAGCGGCCCCACGGCCAGACGGCCCGCCAGCGCTTTATGCGCACCGGGCCCCTGGCGTTCCTGCCCCTGCGCTGCCACTGGGGTGAGGCGGATGCCGGTGAACACCCCTGGGATGAGCACTACAGCTCCATCGTCTGGTCCGCCGACTCGGCTCTGGCCGACGAGTTGCTGGCCCTGGACGACGCGGCATTCTGCGACCGCCTCGGACGGGACTTCGAGTACACTCTGGGGGCGGTCACCGGTACGGATCGCCGCCACGGTATTCCGCTCTACCAGCGCCACGCCCGGGATTACATCCGCCCGGGCATCGCCCTGGTCGGCGATGCGGCGCACAGTATTCACCCCCTGGCCGGTCAGGGGGTGAATCTGGGGCTGAAGGATGTGCAGGCCCTGTATCAGGAAATTGAACGGGCGTTGACTCGCGGCCTGCCGCTGTCGGAGCCCTCGATACTGCGCCGTTATCAACGCCAACGCCTGGGGGACAACCTGGGCATGATGGCGACCATGGAAGGTTTCAAACGACTCTTCGGCAGTCGCTCTCCCGCCTGGATCGCCCTGCGCAATAGTGGGCTCCGGCGGGTGGACAATCTGCCACTGATCAAAAACACGCTTGCTCAAAAAGCCATGGGAGTATGAGCTGCTATGAATATCAACCCCCATCTGGAACTGTCCAACCTTCTCAAAGACCTGGGTGTGAAGCCCGGGGATACCCTGATGGTGCACGCATCGCTGCGTTCACTGGGGGAGGCCATGCCCGCCGATATCGTATCGGCCGGGTTGCGCCGGGCCCTGGGGCCTGAGGGCACCTTGGCAATGCCCACGCTCAGTTATGAAACGGTCAACGCCGAAAATCCGCTGTTCGATACCGAGGAAACCCCCTCCTGTGTCGGCAGCCTGAGTGAGGCGTTCCGGCGCCAGCAGGGTGTGGTGCGCAGCCTTCACCCGACGCACTCGGCGGCGGCGATCGGTCCCAATACCTCGGACCTGCTCGTGGGCCACGAAAAGGACCACACTCCCTGCGGTGAGCATTCGCCTTTCGCCATCTTGCCGAAGCTCGGCGGCCGGATACTCTTTCTCGGGTGCGATTTCACCGTCAACACCATGATGCACGCGGTGGAAGAACAGGTGATGCCGCCGTACCTGTTGGAAGAGGAGCCTGTGGACTTCATTCTCACCGACGCCCGAGGCCGGCAGATCACCAATGCCGTTCGCTGTCACAGCTTCAAAGGCTATGTGCAACGCTACGATCGCCTGGAGTCGTTGCTGCCCGAAGGCGCCATCAAGCGTGGCCAACTGCTCGCGGCCGATTGCATGTTGGTGGATGCTCAGGCGGCCTGGGATGCGGCACTGGCCGCCATCAAAAAAGATCCTCTGTACTTCGTGGACAAGGAATAACGCCGACTATGCCGCTACTCACCCCCGAGCGTAAGCGCCGACTGGACCTGTCGCTCAATGCTCTGTTGATCCTGTGCCTGCTGGTTGCCGGTGCGGTGTTTCTGGGCTACTCAGAGGGCTATGGTATGTTACTGGCCCCGGTGGGCTGGGTGGTGGCGCTGGGTGTTTTCCGGCGCTGGCGCTGGGCCTACTTCGCCAGTGCCGTCTGGGCGCTGGCCTGTTACCAGTTGGCCAAGGAAGGACTGGAGTTTGAAGTACTGAAGCGCGTGGTGATGATATTCAGCATGCCTCTGGTGGTGCTCTCCATCTACCTGCACGAAGTACTCGCCCGTCGGTAGCGCACCCATGTGGTGCCACACACCTTTTTCGGCACCCCATGGGTGCCGTGCACTGTCGCTTCGGAACCCGCTCAAAGTTTCATCAAATTATGCTTGAACTGCCTGGAGCGAAGTGCTTTAATTTTTTTGCTAGAGATTGTGAACGGCCAAAGGCTAGGCTCCCGCGAGGCACCCTCCAGTAACTTTGTTCGACCCTTCCCTTAGCACAACCCCTGGGGTTGTTTCACCCCGGCTTTTGCGTTGCTCGCCCAGGCGTTGACCAAGGTCGGTTTATGTCAGGCAGGTTCGTCGATGTTTTCGGATCTGCATTTGTTTGCTAGACGAGGAAAGTATGTCAGATCAACTGGTATCAGGTGTTGTTAAGTGGTTCAACGACGACAAAGGTTATGGTTTCATCGAGCGTGAAGGTGGTGCAGACGTGTTTGTTCACTTTCGTGCCATTAATGGTTCAGGTCGTCGCACGTTGAAAGAAGGCCAGAGCGTCACTTTCGAAGTGACCCAGGGCCAGAAGGGACCACAGGCGGAAAACGTCACACCGCTGTAATCTGACCGAACGCAATCACCTGCGCGGCCGCCGGTTCCGGCGGCCCGCATTGGGTCAGAGTGCTCTTCGCTCTGGCTTGCCCCCTCTGCTTTTCGCTCGCGTTAAGCCAAACGTTTCTTATGCTGAAAATTTTTCTCTCGGGGTGGTTCCGCGAGTCACCAGACGGTATCCTTCGGGTTTGTCCGGGAATCATGAATTCATGCTCGATTTGAAAGCGTTGATCTGGCTGACCGTTCTGGGCCTGTTCATTTATTACAGCTGGCGCGCCTTCCAGGCGAAAGACCGGGCGTTCATCGCGGCCCGTCGTCACTGTGAACAGATGCAGGTGCAGATGCTGGACCAGAGTGTTTATCTGCGTAAGCTCTGGATCAAAAAAGACGCCCGGGGTCGCCCCGGTTTATGGCGTGCGTTCTATTTCGAGTTCACCGTCACCGGTGGTGATCGCTACTTTGGCCGGGTGTTGATGCTCGGTCGACACATCCAGCGCGTTGAGCTTGACCCCCACCGTTTGCATTGACCCCTGAATGTCTCCCCCAAATGATAAAGGTGATTGTGTGACTGATAGGATCGGCGGCTGGCAGCGCAAGTCGACGCGCTGCGTGTATGAAAACCCCTGGATTAAAGTGTCCCACGAGGAGGTGATCACTCCGGCTGGTACGGATGGCATTTATGGCGTGGTGCATTTCAAAAATACCGCGGTCGGAGTGGTCCCGATTGATGAAGAAGGCAACACCTGGCTGGTGCGTCAGACCCGTTACACCATGGGTGAATATACCTGGGAAATCCCGGAAGGCGGTTGTCCCCGCGATGAAGACCCATTGAGTGCCGCCAAGCGTGAGTTGCAGGAAGAGGTGGGGCTCTCGGCCCAACACTGGGAGATGTTGCAGGAGCTGCAGTTGTCCAATTCGGTCACCGACGAAACCGCGATCATTTACGTGGCCCGGGATCTGCAAACCGTCGAGCAGAGTCTGGATGATAGCGAAGATATTGAAGTGAAAAAGTTACCGCTGACCGACGCCATCGCCATGGTAGATCGCGGCGAAATCACCGATGCGATTTCGGTCGCTGCGTTATTGCGTTTGGCTCGGTGGTACTAAAGGAGCTTCGTCGTGGAGCGCTCCGCCTGGGTAACCCCTTGTGAGACACGCCGTAAATACATCCCTGTAGGCTCGATCGCCTGCCGTCCAGGCAGGCGACGGTCTCACAAGGGGTTACCCAGCCTCCGCGGTGCCAACGTAACGTTCCGGGAAGTAGCACGTTTCGAACTGCACTTTGGGTTACGGCGGATGCGGCCTTTGGCCTTATCCGCCCTACACGACCTGCCGTGCTATGCGTAGGGCGGATAAGCGAAGCGCATCCGCCGTAACCCAAGGTAATTACCCCTCCATCTCCTCCAATTCCTTCCCTTTGGTCTCATGCACCATCATCAACACGAACACCACAGAGAGCGCGGCGAAGAAGGTGTAGATACCGTAAGCGGCGGATAAACCAATGCCCGCAAGAAGAATCGGAAAGGTCCAGGTGACCAGGAAATTGGCCAACCACTGGGCCAGACCGGCAACGGCCAGACCAGAGCCGCGAATCTGGTTCGGGAACATCTCCCCGAGCATGATCCACATCACCGGGCCCCAGGACAGGTTGAACAGGAACACATAAGCATTCGCCGCAATCAGGGCCAGCAGGCCGGCATTGTCGGACAAGTTCAGGTTGCCGGTTTCCACGTTCACCGGTGCACCGGCAAAGGCGTAGGCGACCAGGCCCAGAGTGATGGCCATACCGGCCGAGCCGAACCACAACAGCGGCTTGCGTCCAATTTTGTCGACAAAGAAAAAGGTGAACAGACAGGCCGCGATGCTGATGCTGCCGGAGATGACGTTGATGGCCAGGGCGTCGTTTTCGGAGAAGCCCGCTGCCTGCCAGAGTACTGCACCGTAGTAGAACACCACATTGATGCCCACGAACTGCTGCAGTACCGCCAGGCCGATGCCGATCCAGACGATGGTGCGCAGCTTGCCGGTCTGTTTGTTGATCAGGTCGGACAGCCGCGGGCGGTGATGGTCTTTGGCCAGGGAGGTATTGATTTCTTCGACTTTGGTCTCGGCCGTGCTGCGCCCATACAACCGGGCCAGTACGCCACCGGCTTTCTCCATCTTTCCAGACGCCACCAGATAGCGGGGACTTTCCGGAATAGCCAGAAGAGCAAAGAAAAATATAGATGCCGGGATCAATTCCATCCAGAACATCCAGCGCCAGGTTTCAAAGCCCAGCCAGAACTCCCGGGTGGAGCCGCCGGCGAATTTGGCCAACAGGTAGTTGCTGAAGAACGCCATGGTCAGGCCGGTGATGATGGCGATCTGCTGCACTGAGGTGAGCATACCGCGGTAGCGCGCTGGAGCCACCTCACTGATATAGGCCGGTGCCATGACGCTGGCGGCACCTACGGCGAGACCGCCCAGAATGCGATAGATGACAAATTCAACAGTGCCACCAGCAACGCCGGAGCCCCACGCGGACACGATGAAAAAGACCGAGGCGACGATCAGCAGGGAGCGACGTCCGTATTTGTCCGCAAGGTTACCGGCAAAGAAGGCGCCGACGGCGCAGCCGAGCAACATGGACGACACGCTCAACCCGGTACCGGCACTGTCGGAGTTGAACGCGGTTTGCAGGCCTTCGACCGTGCCGTTGATGACGCCGCTGTCAAAACCGAACAGAAAGCCGCCGATAGTGGCGACGCAGCTGATCAACACAATAAACAGCGTACTTCCCTGTTCAGGGAGAGTTGCATTTGTAGTCATGGAGTGAATACCTATGGTTTTTTTGGGTTCCAAAAATTGCCAGACCGTGGTTGTTATCGTTGAACTGGTTGTTGCCCCATGTTGACCTGAAACTGACCGTAGGCGTGGCGCCCGGCGGCCAGTCCCTGTGCAACCCGGCCATTATTGTCTGTCTTTAAGGCCGGGTGCGTGTGTAGCTTATCAGGGCAGAGCGCGATACACCATGTTACTGAAGCGCACTTTACCTTCACCGGCCGCGTAAAGGGCCGGGCGCAGACTCATAAAGCCATAAGCCACATTGTGGTGGTAGCCGGAGACTTCCATCTGGGTCGGATACTTGATCCAGGTTTCCCCACCATCGGTACTGGTGTGGATGGTGAGAATGTGCCGGTCATTGGTGATCCGCATCCGCAGTTGGGTGTCCATGCCGTCGGGCTTGGGGGCGGTGCGCTGGTCCATGCCGTAGCGGTGCAGGACGAAATGCGCCTTGTTGACCCCAACGCCGGCGTAGAGCTTATCGTTGTAGAACACCATGGCGCCGGCCTGAGCGCCCTCGTCAAAGTCGATATCGACTTCAAACTGATAGGAGTGATCGCCGGCGATGAAGGTCAGAGGCGAGCTGTTGCTGGGTGAGTCGCCCTTGGCCTCCAGCTCCAGAACGCCAGCGTCGTGATCGTAGTGCACCCGTTCGTTTTCGGTAATATCCCCTCGGAAAAAACTGTACTGGATGCCGAACTTGTTGGTGCTGAAATCATCGGAAAGTGGGATGCCGTGCGTGAGCGCGGTGCCACCTTCGGGCTTGGGAATGGGCTGGCTCATATCGTAGCCTTTGGTGACCAGCCAGCCATCGTCGGTCCACTTCACCGGCTCCATCAGGGTCTGACGGCCCAGGGTGTAATAACCGTTTTCATAACCGTGGTACATCATGTACCAGTCGCCGTCGGTCGGGCCTTCCACCAGGGTGGCGTGACCGCGGGACCACCACTTTTCCGCGGCGCTCTCGGTGCGCACAATCGGATTGTGGGGCGAGTCTTCCCAGGGGCCGTGGATGGATTTGGAGCGGGCGTGAATCACCATGTGACCCGTAGGCGGACCGGCGGTGCCGCCTACGGCGGTGATCATATGGTAATAGCCGCCGTGCTGCATGATCTTGGGCCCTTCCTGACAGTCGCATTCCACGTCCCAGTGCTCGGGATAATCCCAGGCGTCATAGACGTGTTCCATGTCGCCGGTAATGCGCAGGCCATCGTCAGATAGTGGCACACGATAACCGGCGGACAGGAACAGGTAGCGCTTGCCGTCTTCACCCACGGCGTGACCCGGGTCAATCAGGTCGTTATCCAGCGCGATCGGATCGGACCAGGGGCCTTCGATATTGTCCGCATAGACCACATAGATATTGTTGTTGCCCGGAAACTTTGCCGGAATGTACAGGTAGTAGCGTCCGTCGTGCTTGGTCAGCTCCGGCGCCCAGATGCTGCCGACATACTCGGTCAGGGCCGGGCCAACCGGCTCCCAGTTCACCAGGTCTTTGGAGTGCCAGATCGTCAGGGCCGGGTAGGCCTCAAACGAGGAAAACGTCATGTAGTAGTCGTCGCCGTCTTTGAGAATACTCGGGTCGGGGCGATCGCCGGACATGATGGGGTTGAGATAAGTACCGTCACCGAGATCCGCCTGGCGTTGACCCTCGTAGGTGGTCTCCCACTGTTGACAGTGTTTGACGTAAGGGTTGCCAAGGTAAGGACTACAGTCTTCGGCGTCGGTTTGGGATTGATCGGGGTTGTTGGCCGATGTGCAGGCGCCCAATAGCAGCGCTGCCCCGGCAAGGGATAGCCATGTTTTCATTGTTTTTCTCTCTCATGTTTTTGGTTAACCAGTGTCTGGTTTTATCGTTGTATATAGTGGTGTTACTTTTCGTGCGTGTCTTTTTTGGGTGTCGATTCTCCATCAAGTTGAGTTGAAGGTCTGAAACCGGAGCGAGGGGGCGACATTCAATGCCGCCCCCTCGCTCTGGCTGCCTATCGCAAGCCTATGGTGGGGCAGCGATAGGGGTTCTGCTTAGCGTACGAAACGGTTGATGATGTTTTCGTACAGCTCCTGCTGGCCGCTGGTCTGCTTGGGCTCGCCCAGGGCGTTACCAATCTCGGCCAGTTGCTCCAGAGACAACTTGCCCTGTTCGAAATCGGCACCTTTACCGTTGTCGAAAGAGGCGTAACGCTCGGCGCGCATTTTCTCCAGCGGCGACTTCTGGATCAGGTCGTCGGCGATCAACAGTGAGCGGGCGAACACGTCCATACCACCGATGTGACCGAAGAAGGTGTCGTTCAGGTCGGTGGAGTTACGACGACGCTTGGCATCGAAGTTTACACCGCCGCCCTGGAAACCGCCGTGGCGCAGCAGAACCAGCATCATCTCAACGGTTTCGTTGATGTTGTACGGGAACTGGTCGGTGTCCCAGCTGTTCTGGTAGTCACCGCGGTTGGCATCGATGGAACCGAGCATGCCGGCGTTGGCCGCTGCCTGCATTTCGTGGTCCATGGTGTGCTGGGCCAGGGTGGCGTGGTTGGTTTCGATGTTCAGTTTGAAGTCTTTGTCCAGGCCGTGATGACGCAGGAAGCCGATGACGGTTTCGCTGTCGAAATCGTACTGGTGCTTGGTGGGCTCCATCGGCTTGGGCTCGATCAGGAAGTTACCCTTGAAGCCGTTCTTGCGGCCGTAGTCACGGGCCATGGTCAGGAAGCGGGCCAGGTGCTCCTGTTCGCGCTTCATGTCGGTGTTGAGCAGGCTCATGTAACCTTCGCGGCCGCCCCAGAACACGTAGTTCTCACCGTCCAGTGCAATGGTCGCGTCCATCGCGTCTTTCAGCTGGGCGCCGGCGAAAGCGACCACGTCAAAGTCCGGGTTGGTGGAAGCACCGTTCATGAAACGCGGGTTGCTGAACAGGTTGGAGGTACCCCACAGCAGTTTTACGCCGGATTCTTTCTGCTTGGCTTTCGCCAGCTCAACCCAGTTCTGCAGACGCTTCTGGGTTTCCGCGCGGGAATCACCCTCTTCAATCACGTCCACATCGTGGAAGCAGTAGTAGGGCACGCCCAGCTTGGTGAAGAATTCGAACGCCGCGTCCAGCTTCATGCGGGTGCGGGTTTCGTGGTCCTTGCCTTCGCTCCAGGGGAAGTGGAAGGGGCCGGGGCCGAAGGGGTCGTGGCCTGCGCCGCAGAAGGTGTGCCAGTAGCACACGGCAAAGCGGAAGTGCTCTTTCATGGTCTTGCCGGCCACTACGCGGTTCTCGTCGTAATACTGGAACGCGAAGGGGTTGTCGGACTCAGGGCCTTCGTAGGCAATTTTGCCAACGCCGGGGAAATACTCTTTATCGCCTAGGGTGATGCTCATGGTAATGACCTTTTGTGCTTTGTGTGAAAAGAGGTGGGCGGCGGTGGAGCCACCGCCCGGTTTCGGGTGTCCTTATCGGGCCTCGGCAAGGCGGCGCTCGACCGCCTCACGCCAATGGCCATAGAGTTCCTGATAACGGGATTGCAGCGCTGCCTCCGGCTCGAGAATCGCCTTGCGGGTCAGGGTGCGGAACACATCCTCACGGGAGGTGTAGTAGTCGCAACCCCAGGCCGCGGCCCGGGCGACGCCCTCGGCGCTGTCGGTCTGATACAGCTCCAGCGGAGCGCCGGTCAGGTTCACAAAGGCGCTGCTGAAAATCGGACTCAAAAACATGTTGCTGTGCCCGGCGCGCACCACGCGGGTTTCTGCGCCCAGGCCCTTGATCAGATCAAAACCCAGGTTCATGGCATAGGCCACGCCTTCCTGGGTGGCGCGGGCGATGTGGTTGACGCTGTGACGGTTCAGGTCCAGGCCATCCATCTGGGCGGACAGCAGCTTGTTGCGCATGATCCGCTCGGCGCCGTTCCCGAAAGGATAGACGTTCAGGCCGTCACTGCCAGGTTCCACAGATTCGCCCAGCTCGTTCAGTTTCGGGTAGGAGACTTCACCGCCGGCGCTCAGCACGCCGCGCAGCCAGCTGTTCATCCGACCGGCGCCGTTGATGCAGGCCAGCAGGCCCTTGTGCACTTCGGCCTCGCCTTTGTTGACGTGGCGGAAGGTGTTGATGCGCTGATCGGGGTCGGCAATGTTCTTGTCGGTGACCGCATAGACCACGCCGGAGGTGCCGGCAGTGGTGGCCACATCGCCCGGCTCCAGTACGTTCAGGCTCATGGCATTGGCCACCTGGTCGCCGGCGCGGAAAGCGATTTTGGCGCCGGGGTTGATGCCCAGCTCGCGCGCCGCCTGTTCGTTCACTTCGCCCTGCACGCCCAGGTTCGGGACCTGTTTGGCCAGCAGGCTTGGATCGATATGCCAGTGCTTGAGCAATGTGTCGGAGGCTTTGTTTTCGGCAAAGTCCCAGAACACGCCTTCGGACAGGCCGGAGGCGGTGGTGGTGCACTCGCCGCTCAGTTTGTAGGCGATGTAGTCGCCGGGCAGCAGAATCTTGTCGATTTTGGCGTAGGTATCCGGCTCGTTTTCCTGCACCCAGCGCAGCTTGGCGGCGGTGAAGTTGCCCGGGGAGTTGAGCAGGTGCTCCATGCACCAGTCTTTACCCAGTTCCTCAAAGGCTTTCTCGCCGGTGGCGACCGCGCGGCTGTCACACCAGATGATCGAGGGGCGCAATACCTCGCCTTGCGCATCCACCGCCACCAGGCCATGCATCTGATAGGAGATGCCGATGGCGCCGATCTTGTCTTTTGCTTCGGGGTGCTCGGCCCACATCTGGGCGCAGCCCTGACGCACGGCGTCCCACCAGGCTTCCGGGGACTGCTCCGCCCAGCCGGACTGCGGGGCACTGATGGTCATTTCCTGGGGCGGGTAGGTGGCGCCCACCACCCGTTCGCCGGTTTCGCCATTGATGACGGCCAGTTTGACCGAGGAGCTGCCGATGTCTAATCCTAAAAAGTACATAGTTCTACTCTTTTGTCTGTTGGGTGCTGTCTGTTGGGTTTGAGCCGCTTGCCGCCCATCTTATAGTTTAGTTGACTACCAGTAAATCGGTGTTGCTCGATTCAGGCCATCCGTTCCGCCGACTGATTCTGCGCCTGGCCGGAGGTATCGGAGCGCGGTGGCGCGGTGGAATCCCGCACGATCAGCCGGTGCTCCACGATTTCCGGTGCCTCGCCAATATCGTGGCCCTCAATGGCGCTGATCAGACGGCGCATGGTGCGCTCGCCGATCTCTTCCGTGGGCTGCACCACGGTGGTCAGGGGCGGATCCATGATGGCCGCGTAGCGGGTGTCATCGAAGCCCACCACCGAAATGTCTTCGGGGACGCGCAGCCCCCGGCGTTTGATTTCATAGATTGCCGCCATGGCCATTTCGTCGTTGGCGCAGAAAATGGCGGTGGGTGCCTCCGGCAGGCTGAGCAACTTGCGGGTGGCCCGTCGAGCACCGTCGATGGTCTGGTCACCGTTGACCACCCACTCCCGGTGTTCGCCCTGGGGGCTGGCCTTCATGGCATCGAAGTAGCCCCGCTCCCGGTCCCGGGTCAGCAGTGAACCGCGCGAGCCGGCGATAAAGCCGATGCGCTGGTGACCGAGCTGGAGCAGATACTGGGTGGCCTCGCTTGAGGCGCGACGGTTGTCGACCCGTACGCTGGGGATATGGGCCATTTCGTCGGTGACGTTTTCGCAGCCGAGCACGATCGGGGTGCGCCGTGCCTGGGTGGAGTACTGGCTGGTGCCGGAAATGGGCGAGGGGCTGGCGAGCACGATGATGCCATCGGCCTCCTTGGACATGACCATCTTGCAGTAGTCGTCCAGCTCGGGCTGGCTGCTGGCGGTTTCCCGGATCAGGATCGAATAGCCGGTTTCCCGGGCGACGCCATTGATGCCGCGCATCACGCCTTCCCAGAAGGGCAGGCCCACGGATTGAAGCACCACCAGAATCAGCCCGGTTTTGCCTCGACGAAAGTTGCGGGCCAGGGCATTGGGGGCGTAGCCGGTTTCCTCAATAGCCGACTGAACGGCGGCCAGGGTCTTGGGTTTGACCTGGTCCGGGCTGTTCAGGCACCGGGATACCGTGGAGATGGATACCCCGGCCAATTTGGCCACTTGTTTGATCGACACGGTTTCGCTCCGTTAGCGCTGTGTGCTTTGACGCCCCGGCCGGGATGAGACTATTCATAAAACGTTTATGAAAACGTTGCCATTCCGGCTTATGGTCGTAAAGACACTGAATAAGGCAGATTATGGACCCGTTTTTAGGTGATTGGCAAGTGGCTGAGTCAAAAAAATAGAAACGTTTTCATTTTGAGTGGGAAAATGTCGTCTTACCCTACCGGCCATTGCTTTAAGGAGCAGACGGCTAATGAGAGGGGGCGGTGGCTGAGGACCAGAGCTTCCGAGCGGAAGTTCTGGTCTCTTCAGGTTGGAAGCTTCATGCTCCTGAGACTAGCGTGTCAGCCTACTGGTTCATGGTCAATTGCCATGACCAGTGGTTGCCTCAGTGGCTTCATCGCCGCTACCGCCTCAGGTGCCCGAGCTTCCTGAACCCGCCTCCACGCCGGTCGGCCCGACTCTGTCAAAAAGGATAGGTTGCTCTTCGCCGCCATTGTTCTCTGTTTCCAGGCTTTCAATCAGCACCAGCTGGTTGGTCTCGGCATTGAAATTGATGGTAGTAATCGTATCGCCGCCACCATCCAAACAATCCCGTACTCCAGGAGCCGTGCCGGGGCAGGGGTGTGAAAGGCCCCATTCGCCATTGGTGTCTGTCGCCTGGGTGAACGTGGCGGCGCCGTTGTCGCTGTCGATGGTGTATTGGCCGCGCTCTATGCCTGTCTGTCCGGCATCATCCATTGGCGACTCCTGAAGCATGGCGTACAGGCCGCTTTCAAACAGGTGGATAAGAACGAATTCCGTCTCGGTTTCAATGCTCCAGGTGCCCACTCGTCCGTCGGTCTCGCTGTACAGGCGGGAGAACTCAATGACTTCGGCGCCGTCACCTTCTTCATCGCAACCTTCGCCTACGCCGGTATCGGCGCCGATCAAGAGCTTGTCGTCGCCAGGGTTGTCGCCCGTGACCAGGTCGAAAGTGAACAGGCTGTCCTCCTCCGAGGCGCAGGTGCTGCCGGCCAAACCAATCTCGCCGTTGTAGTCGCGCACGTTCGACAGGGTGATCTGGCCATTGTTGATGTTCCAGTCGAGGTCACCCACTTCGAAACCATCCATTTCGGGCCAGTCTTCGTCATTAAATATGGCGAAGCGACCATCGGCGAACAGGGTCAGCACGATAACAAACTGTTCTTCCACATCCGCCGCCGAGGTATCCACGTAATACCAGCTACCTACGGCCTGGTCGCGCACATCGTCGATTGAGGTCTGCAAGTGAGCCTGCGCGTCCTCGGCGGTCACCAGTGCGGTGTTGTCGCTGCCGGAGTTGGCAACCAGATCGGCCACCAGATCATCGAAGTCCCCGGCTGAGAAGTCCACCGCCGTGGCAAAGTCGGCGGCCTGGCTGGCGATGTCGATGCCGTTGCTGGCGTCGCCGTCAAAATCGAGGGTCTGCAGCAGGCGGGCGATATTGGTCGCCACCACATCGGTGGGGTCATCGGTGCCGGCGATGGTCAGGGGGGTGATGACGCCGCGTGCGGTGGTTGGGGGGAAGCTCAGATCACCAATGGAGAAGGTCACGGTATCGCCCGGCTCAAAGGTAAAGCGGCCCTGGGCATCGGTGGTGCCGGTGACGCCGCTGGGCGCGTTGGTGAAGGTTACACCCGCGACCGCGCTGTCGATAAAGGTGCCGGTACGGCTGCCGGCGGTGGGCTCGTCGTCCCCGCCGTCATCATCGTTGCCGTCGTCGCCATCGCTATCGTCGTTGGTGTCACCACCATCGTCGTCATTGGTATCGCCGCCGCCGTCGTCGTTGGTGGGTGGGGTGTCACCGCCGCTGCTGCCGCCGCCGCAAGCGGCCAGCGTTATCAGGGCGAAGCTCAACAGTAAGGTTCGAATGAATACAAGCATGATCTGGCTCCAATATGATTATGAGAGGTCGGTACCGAATCCTGGTCCGGACGGGTCCCTGTCGCTGCCGATGGAGCGGAACAGCGGCTCCGGCGCGAAGCTGTCGCTAAACTCCTCCCGGCAGTCTAGTACAGGTGGGGTAGAGGGGCATCACCCATTTGAGGTATGACGGACCGGAGGTGGCGGCAGCCAGACCGACGGTTTGGCAAAAACCCCTTGCACTCGGGGCCCTAACACTGAACAATTCCCGTTTCGGCGGAGGTCAGATTCCGCACGCCCCTCCGTCCTGTGACGTTGAGTGACGACTGCAAGGTGATCAATGACAGAGCTGTACATTTTGCGCAATCAGCATGGGTATTTTCTGGGTAAACAGAAAGATTGGCTGGACGGTCGGGACCGCGGCGCCCTGTACAAAACACCCCACAAGGACGAGGCCATCAATTTGAAGGTGGAAGTGAGCGCCAAGGATTTTGAGCAGCGGATTCATATTCTGCCCTGTCAGCCCGATGAGCGTGGTCTTCCGGTGCTGGCGGTGGATGACATGCCCCCGCCGCGGGCCCGAGTGAAGCCGGTCCGGGCAGACAGTGCCGAGCTGGCGCCGGAATCTTCGCCCGAGCCATCCGAGTCCGCCCAAGAGGCGCAAGACTAACGCGTTTTCAATACCGGCCGGTTCGTGCTGTAAAGGAGCCAACCTTGTCCCAATCCGAGCGTTTCCGCCATCTTCTGACGCACTTCGCGTCAACCGCCAATCAGACGCTGGGCGGTATTCGCCGGGGCGTGGAAAAAGAGAGCCTGCGGGTGACGCCCGAGGGCGAACTGTCCCAGGCGGTTCACCCCAAGGGGCTGGGCTCGGCGCTGACCCACCCGCATATCACCACCGATTACAGCGAAGCGCTGCTGGAATTCATTACCGAGCCGTTCACCCGGGTCGATGCACTGCTCAAGCAACTGGATGATATTCACCGTTACACCTACAGCGTGCTGGACCGGGAACTGCTCTGGCCGGCCAGCATGCCCTGTGCGCTCAAGGGCGAGGACGGGGTGCCGGTGGCACTCTATGGCAGCTCCAACAGCGGCAAGATGAAAACCGTGTACCGCCTGGGGCTGGCCCACCGCTACGGGCGGGTCATGCAGACCATTGCCGGCGTTCATTACAATTTCTCGCTGCCGGACGACTTCTGGCGAACCCTGCAAGGCGAAGAGGGAGATGCCGGCTCCCTGCAGGATTTCAAAACCCGGCGTTACTTCGATCTGATTCGCAACTTCCGGCGCTACTCCTGGCTGTTGATCTATCTGTTCGGCGCCGCCCCTGCGGTCTGTCGTTCATTTGTGCGCAATCGGCCGCACAAACTGGTGCCGTTTGAGGGCGATGAGCATACCCTGCACGCCCCTTACGCCACCTCGTTGCGCATGGGGGATCTGGGTTACCAAAGCGATGCCCAGCAACAGATGATTGTCTGCTACAACGATCTACCCCCGTACCTTCAGACGCTGTGCAAAGCCATCACCCAGCCTCACCCGGCCTATCAGGCCGTTGGCGTGAAGGGGACAGACGGCGAGTACCAACAGCTCAACACCAGTCTGCTGCAGATCGAGAACGAGTTTTACAGCAGCGTGCGTCCCAAGCGCACCACACGGCGTGGCGAGACGGCGCTACAGGCGCTTCGGCTGCGCGGCGTAGAGTACGTTGAGGTGCGCTGCGTTGATCTGAACCCCTATGAGCCCTTGGGTATCAGTGCCGAGCAGATACATTTTCTGGATGCTTTCCTTCTGCACTGCCTGCTGTCGCCGAGCCCGAAAGCCGACGACCAGGAGTACCGCAACATTCAGGAAAATCAGGCGCGGATTGTTTACCGTGGTCGGGAACCCGGTCTGACCTTGTGTCGTGGAGAGGGTGAGGTTGCAATGGCCGAGTGGGCCGAGACGTTGTTGCAGGAGATGGGTGACTGTGCGGGGCTGCTGGACCAGAGCGCCGGTGACGGGCACTTCCGGGCAGCAGTGGGGCAACAGCGTCGCAAGGTGGAGGATCCGTCCCTGACGCCCTCTGCGCGAGTGCTTGAGGATATGCGGCGGGACAAACTGACGTTTTTCCGTCACGCCATGGGATTGGCCGAGAAGCACCGGGACGCGTTCCTTCAGCGTCCGCTGAAGCCGGAGCAGCAGGCTGCCTACGCGCAAATGGCTGAACAGTCACTGAGCGACCAGGCGGCCGTCGAAGCGGCGGATCAACTCAGCTTTGAAGACTATCTGGCGGACTATTACCGCCAGTATCAGGACTGCGGCTGCGCAACACCGGTTCCGGAAGCTTAGCGCTGAGCACGGGCCTCAGCGCTGTACAACAAAGTTTCTGAACAGCAGATCCCGGACCACGTCTTCCCGGCCTTCCTCCTGCGCGAGCAGTGCATTGGTTTCCGCCAGCGCGGTCTGGCGAAGTTGCTCGCGCCCGCTCTGGGTATTGATCTCTTCCTCCCCCTGGCGACTGAACAGCATCACCAGGTGGTGTCGTATCAGTGGCATGTGATGGCGGATCACACTGGCGTCCCGGGATTTATCGAGACGTAGCGAGACTTCGGCCCGTAAATACTTGAGCCGCCCCGGTCCGCCGTAGTTGACCACCAGTGGCTCACTCAGCGGTACATAAAGCTGGCCGTCTTCCAGTTCATCCTCCTGGGCGCTGGCTGACCAGCTCAACAGCAGACCGACGCTGAGCGCCAAGGACAGAAAAAAGCCTGTCGACGGTCGGTTAGACGCATATTTGAAGATCGACATCGAAAAACCTACCGGTGATTCATTTCGGGAATCTGTGCGCTAAATGGTGGCGCGCTCAGGGCGTTATTGCGTACCATTGTAGCCTAAAGGCGGCGCAGTGATAGCGCCTTGTGATGGCCCCACGAGACCTGATTATGCCATTGACCATTCGTATGACCAACCTGCTCATCGTGCTCGCGGTGGTGGCCATGATGGCCGTTGCACTGTATATGGAGCACGCCATGGGGTTGGAGCCCTGTCCCCTGTGTGTCAGTCAGCGAATTTTCGTCATTCTGGTGGGCGTCTGGGCGCTTCTGGCGTTTTTACACCACCCGGGACGTATCGGACGGGGTATTTACGCGGGGCTGGGGGTGCTGTCGGCGGTCGCTGGTGGTGCCGTGTCCAGTCGCCAGCTGTGGCTGCAGAGCCTGCCGGCCAGCGAAGTGCCCGCCTGTGGTCCGGGGGTGGATTATATTCTGGATACCTTCCCGCTGCTGGATGCACTTCGGGTCATGCTCACCGGTGACGGCAATTGCGCCGAGGTGGCCTGGTCACTGTTCGGGATCAGCATTCCCGGCTGGACGCTCATTGGATTTATACTACTGGGGCTTGCACATCTGTGGCAGGCCCTGCGTCGGCGCTGAATCGGGCGTCGATGTTTCTCTCGGTTAAGGACGGGTTATGTTAGACAACTGTAAAGATGCAAAAGAGCGCTGGGGCGGCGTGAGTACAATCATTGATCGCTGGCTGGAAGAGCGGCGCAAAATGCTGGTTCAGTTTTGCGACCTCAGTGCGATGAAGGCCGGTGAGGCCGACGAAGAGTTGCGAGGTCATAAACTGCGCCACCTGTGCGAAATCATGGTGGATTACGTGTCGGCCGGGCACTTTGAAGTGTATGACCAACTGATCAAGGAAGGGCGTGAATTCGACGACGAGGACGCGCTGAAAGAGGCCAGCCAATTGTTCAAGGTGGTGGATCTGACCACCCAGGAAGTGCTGGACTTCAACGACAAGTATCTGGAGACCGATGACCTGGAAGCCTTGGATCGGGATCTGTCGACACTGGGGGAAACCCTGGAAACGCGGTTTACCGCTGAAGATCGCATGATTGCCGTGTTACATACTGCACATAAAGATCTGGTGGCCTGATCCCCGATCACTAAAACGAGCGAGACCCGCCTATGCGTAACGCTGCGTCCGTGGTTCGTCATTTCTCCCGCTTGGGCCTGTGCTCGCTCCTCGGGCTGACACTCGCCGGGTGCGATCGGCCGGCGGAGCCGGTGGCCAGTCTCGAAGTGGCCTCCCGCAGTGTTCAATCGGGCGCCCTGTCCCGCAACGGAGCCTGGGCGGTGGTCGGTTCCGGCTATCAGGGCGGCAGCCTCTGGGCCCTCGACACGGATGAGCGTCGCTATGACTGGAATCACAAGGCCGACAGTCTCACCCTGATCACCTCGGCAAGCTTCTCGCCAGAGGGCAACTTCGCCCTCACGACCGATGAGCGCACGCTGGTACTCTGGAATCGTCAGATTGGCCGGGCCGAACAGTACTGGAGTAGCCCGTCGGAGATTCTGGCGAGCGACCTCGGACCTGAGGGAGAACACGCGCTGTTGGGGTTGGCCGATCATCGCGCTTCGGTGTACAACGTCCGCCGTGGTGGAATCATCCGCAACCTGCACCACAGTGACCGGGTATCGGCGGTGTCTCTGAGTGCTGATGGCACCCGCGCCCTGACTGGCTCCGATGAAGGAACCTCTACCCTGTGGAATCTTGAGACCGGCGACCCAATTGTCTCCCAGCAACATGATTCCCCCGTACAGTGCGTGGCGATGAGTCCGGACGGCAGGAAATTGCTCTCGGCGGCCCGCTATGAACGCCCCAGGTTGTGGAGTGCGGAAGGCGATCTGATCTGGGAATTGCCGCTGCCCGAGGAGCGTGTCAAGCGCGGCACCCAGGTGACCGTGGCGCGCTTCAGTGACGATGGCGATTGGCTCTTGACCGGGCAGCCGTCGGGTCGCGTCGATCTGTGGGATTTGCAGCGCCGGGCGGTGGTGTACAGTTGGCAGTTGCCCAAGAGGAAAGCCTTTCATCCGACCGCCGTGGCGGTGATGGATCTCGCCTTTACCGACAACCCGGACGTTTATCGAGCGCTCAGTTCCGATGGCTTTGTGCACGATCTGACGTACTGATCGATACCAGTTTCTACCGGGCATTAAAAAAGCCGCCCTTTTGAGGCGGCTTTTTTAAGACGGGGACTGAATCAGTGGTTATTCAGCGCCTTCGCTATCAGCGTCGGCCTGGTCGTCAATTTCGAGCAGCTCAACTTCAAAGATCAATGCGGCATTGGGCGGAATGGGACCATTGCCGCCGGGGCCGTAGGCCAGATCGGAGGGGATGTACAGCTCGTACTTGGAACCTTCCGACATCAGCTGCAGCGCTTCGGTCCAGCCGGCAATCACACTGTTCAGTGCGAAGGTGGCCGGCTGGTCGCGCTCGTAGGAGCTGTCAAACTCGGTACCATCGAGCAGGCGACCGCGGTAGTGAACGGTCACGGTGTCGTCGGCTCCGGGCTTGGCGCCGTCACCCTCTTCGAGCACTTTATACTGCAGGCCGCTATCGGTCTGACTCACGCCCTCAGCGTTGGCGTTTTCCGCGAAGAAAGCTTCGGCTTCCTGCTTGTTGGTTTCCGCGGCCGCTTCCTGCTCGGCTTCGCGGCGGGCCATTTCCTGCTCCTGGAAGGTCTGCATCACTTCGCGCATCTCTTCCTCGCTCAGGCGCGGCTCTACGCCGTCACGCTTGTCGCGCAGGGCCTGGGCAAAAGCATCGGGCTCAATGGTCACGCCGCCCTGAGCCAGGTTTTCGGCCAAATTGGTGCCGAAAACGTAGTTGACCTTTTCTTCCAGAGTTTCCAGTTTGGCGGGTTCGTTCTCGGGTTCGGCCTGATTGCAGCCAACCATCAGAGCGGTTGCACCGAGCAGGCCCGCGATCAATCGTACATTGCGTTTCATGCGTTGCACCTTCTTTTATAGTGGTTTGTCAGTCTGCCCGCTTAGCCAGCGGTGTCAAAGAGCGCTCCATGGTAACCCAAACCGGGGGGCAATGGGCGCCTTTTTGCGGCGCTAACTGGCCACAATGAGAACCCGTTGGTCCACATTTTCGCCGGTAGGTTCCATCGAGTGCACTAAATGGCGAAAATTTTTGCCAATCTGGCCCAATTCGGCGTGCTGCCATACACATTTTTGCTCGACGATACTACAATACCAGCACAGGTTTACGCGGTTAATCGCTCACTTTCCAACTGCACAGGAATTTCACTATGGCTGCCAAGAAAAAAGCTACCGTCAGCGTGTCCGATCTGGAAAAGCAGGTCGAAAAAGTCCAGTCGCAGCTGGACCAGGCGCGCGCCAAAAAACTCACCCAGGCTGAGAAGGCCGCCACCCAGGCCAAAAAGGCTCTGGATACGGCCAAGCGCAAGCTGAAAACGCTGCGCAGCAAAAAGGCCGCCGCCGGCAAGGTCAAGGCGAAAACCGCCGCCGCTCAGCAGCGGTTGCGCAAGGCGTCCGATGCGGTAGTCGCCCAGCAGAAAGTGGTTGATACCGCACAAGCCACTCTGGATGTAGCGAAGCAGACACTGGCTTCGGCCAAGGCGGAAAAGAAACAGGCGGATCAGTTGGCGCGTGAAGTTCGCAAAGCGACCCGCGCGGTTGAGAAAAAAGTGAACAAGAAGGCGGCGAGCAAGCGCGGTACGCGCAAGAAAACCGCCAGCGCCAGTGCAAAGAAAACCACCGCCAAAAAGGCCACCGCCAAGAAGGCAAGCACCAAAAAAGCCGCCGCCAAAAAGACTGCGGCGAAAGTGACCACCAAGAAGGCGAGCACCAAGAAGAAGGCTGCGGCCAAAAAGGCACCGGCGAAAAAAGCGCCGGCCAAGAAAGCAGCCAGTAAGAAAGCCAGCACAAAAAAAGTGAGCACCAAAAAAGCCGCGAGCAAGGCATCCACGACCCAGTCGGCGACCCCGAAAAAAGCCGCGGCCAAGAAGGCTCCCGCCAAGAAAGCAGCGGCGAAGAAACCGGCCGCCAAGAAGGCACCCGCGGCCCAGAAGTCCCCTGCGAAGAAGGCGCCTGCGAAAAAGGCAGCGTCCAAACCAGAGCCCCAGAAGCCGGCCGCACCGGAAAGCACCACTCCCGCAGCGGGCGCGACCAGTGAGAGCAACGCCGGGGTGAACCGCAACCCGGAGGCACCACCGGTACAGCCGGCCCAGGAGCATCCCCATGAGCCGGTTCCCGGTCACCAGAGCACGGAGCTGATTGAGCCGACCGGCAAGCCCAAGGCCGAGCCTGTTCCGGATCGTCCCGCATCGGGCAGCCTGTTTGGTCGCGACTTTTTCGACAGTGATGACAAATTCTAGGGGCTGAGTCTATCCGGGCCGCAGGCCCGGGCAAGGCCAACGAAACACGACTCTGGAAAAACGCACAACGGGAGGCTCAGGCCTCCCGTTGTGCGTTTGGGGCTTGTGTTGGGCTCAGGCGCGGATCAGCACCTCAAGCATCTCCCGGACTTTGTCGTCGGGAAGATGTAGTGCTCGAGCATAGACGGTCAGGTTGGCGCCCGGTGTCACCGACGCTTTGCGCTGGCTGCCGAGCCAGGTGCGGGCGAGTTTTTCCAGTCGGGCCTGAACGGCCTGTTCGGCCTGCAGTTCGGCGGCCTTGATCGCCTGACGGCTGGCTTCGATGGTCCGGTCTGACGTGCCGTAATGGCGCTTGATATGCTGGCGCATGCGCCGTAAGGGCTCGACGATCTCCGTACGCCAGGGGGCGATGTAGGCCTGGGCAAGGCGCAGCCGGGTGTCGTTGATGAGGAAGCCTTCCTGTTCCAGCCAGCGCAGCCAGAGTAGAATATTCACATCGCCGCCCCATCCATCCTGCAGGCTCAGGCACAACGACTCCACACCCGGCTGCTGATAGAGCTGGAGCGAGAAATCCCACAAATGGGTCTGGAGGCGGGCGAGGTTCATTGCCAATGTCCTGTTGGGCCACTCAACGGCCAGCCGGCCATTCAGAACGTGTAGAATACGCGCCATGATCCAATTACAGCAAGTTTCCCTGCAGCGCGGCCGGCAGTTTCTGCTCGATCACGCCGACCTCACCCTTTTCCCCGGTCAGAAGGCGGGCCTTATTGGCCCCAACGGTAGCGGCAAGTCCAGCTTCTTTCAGTTGCTTCTGGGCGGCCTGCAGACCGACAGCGGCCAATGGGATATCCCGCGCCAGTGGCGCGTCGCGCATATGGCCCAGGAAGTGGAAACGCTGGATCGGCGGGCGGAGGATTATGTCCTCGACGGTGATACCGAGCTGCGGCGTCTTGAGTCGGCCATCGAGTCCGCCCATGACGATGGCGAGCGACTGGCTCGGTTGTACGCCGAGATGGAGAACATCCAGGCTTACTCGGCGCCGGCCCGGGCCCAGCAATTGCTTTCCGGACTGGGGTTTGCGCCCGGGGATGGCGATCGCCCGGTGTCAGACTTTTCCGGCGGTTGGCGCATTCGCCTGAACCTGGCCCAGGCCCTGATGTGTCCCTCGGATCTGCTGCTGTTGGACGAGCCCACCAACCACCTGGACCTGGACGCAACCCTGTGGCTGGAGCAGTGGTTGCAGCGTTATCCGGGGACATTGATCATCATCTCCCACGACCGGGACTTTCTGGACAACGTGGTAGACCGCATTGTGGCCCTGGAAAACGCCAAACTGAATCTGTACGTGGGCAACTATTCCGCCTACGAACATCAGCGGGCGGAGAAGCTCGCTCAGCAGGACGCAGCGTTCAAGAAGCAGCAGGAACAGATTGCTCATATGGAAGCCTATGTACGCCGCTTTCGCGCCCAGGCCAATAAAGCCCGGCAGGCCCAGAGCCGCCTGAAGGCGATCGAGCGGATGGAGAAAATTGCCCCGGCCCATGTCGACTCACCGTTCAGCTTCCGGTTTTCGCCCGCAGGGAAAATGTCCAGCCCGCTGATCAACCTCAGTGAGGCCGATATCGGTTACGGCGACAAACGCATCCTGAGTCAGGTGAATTTGGGGATTCTGCCCGAAACCCGGATCGGTTTACTCGGCCCCAACGGTGCCGGCAAGTCCAGTCTGATAAAAACCCTCTCCGGTGAGCTGCCCTTGCTGAGCGGTGAGTGTCACACCGGTGACAATTTCCAACTCGGCTACTTCGCGCAGCACCAGCTGGACGCGCTGGATCTGGATGCCTCCGCCGCGCAACACATTCTGCGCATGACCCCCACGGCCCGAGAGCAGGAGGTGCGGGACTTCCTCGGGGGCTTCGATTTTCACGGCGATCGGGCCTTCGAGCCCATTACCCATTTTTCCGGTGGTGAAAAAGCGCGCTTGGCGCTGGCGATCATCGTCTGGCAGAAGCCCAACGTGCTGTTACTGGACGAACCTACCAACCACCTGGATCTGGAAATGCGCCAGGCGCTGACGCTGGCACTGCAGGATTTTGAAGGGGCGGTATTGGTGGTGTCGCATGACCGTCATCTGTTGCGCAGCACCGTGGATGAATTTCTGCTGGTGGTCGATGGCCAGGTCGCCGCATTCGATGGCGATCTGGACGACTATTACCGTTGGTTGTTGCAACGTCGCCAGGATGACAATGCGGCGGATCGGGCAGCGGCGCCGCCCCCGCAACAGGATAAAAAAGCCCAACGGCAGGAGGCCGCCGCCCGTCGCGCGCAACTGAAGCCGCTGACGGATAAGCTGAAAAAAGTGGAACGCCAGATGGATAAGTTGAATCAGTCGCTGTCCGGTATCGAAACCGAGCTGGCCGATCCGGCGATCTACGATGCCGAGAACAAGCAGCGTCTGCAGGAACTGCTAAAATCTCAGGGAGAGACCCAGGCACAACTCGACGAGTGCGAGGAACAATGGCTCGCGCTCAGTGAAGAATTGGAACACTACGCATAGGGTAACTGGATGTTCAATCTGTCCCGCCTGTTTGGTGCCCGCGCCAGCCACATCGCCGCCATCGATCTGGGATCCAACAGCTTCCATATGATTGTCGCTCGTTGGGAAAACGATCAGCTCACCTTGCTCGATAAACTGCGTGACCCTGTACGTCTGGGTTGGGGGCTGACCGAAGACGGTCGCCTGGACGATGAAGCCCGTGACCGGGCCATGGCCTGTCTGGACCGGTTCGGAGAACGGCTGCGGGATTACCCCTCCCGCAGCGTGCGGATCGTCGGCACAAAAACCCTTCGCAGCATTGAGGACTCTAGCGCCTTTCTGGGCGATGCCCAGAGTCGACTCGGGCATCCGGTGGAAATCATTTCGGGTGAGGAAGAGGCCCGCCTGGTGTATCTGGGCGTGGCACACTGCATCGCCCCCGGAGAGGGGCGCCGGATGGTGGTGGATATTGGCGGCGGCAGCACCGAGGTGATTCTGGGCCAGGGCATGCTGCCGGAGCTCAAGGAAAGCCTGAGCATGGGCTGTGTGGCCCTTACCAAACGCTTTTTCTATGACGGCAAGGTTACCGACAAACTGATCAAAAAAGCGCGCCTGGCCTGCCAGCAGGAAATTGCTCCGGTACTAGACCGTTTTATCGATCAGGGCTGGCAGGAGGTGCTGGGGGCTTCCGGCACCATCAAGGCGGCGGCCAAAGTCTGCGAACAGAATGGCTGGACTGATGGCACTATCACTATTGAAGGTCTGAAGAAAATCATCAAGGCCTATCAGGATCACGGAAAGCTGGACCTGAACTTGAAAGGGCTTTCAAGTGACCGGGAATCGGTATTTCTCGGTGGGGTGATTGTTTTGACTTCGATTTTCGAAAGCCTGGGTATTGAAAAAATGCTCGCCGCCGATTGGGCACTGCGCGAGGGTTTGTTGTACGACCTCAAGGGCCGACTGGAAAACCGGGATATCCGTCAGGAAAGTGTCGACGCCCTGGCCAAGCGCTTCCATGTCAATATCCCCAAAGCCGACCAGGTCGAGCAGACCGCCCGGGTGTTGCTCGATCAGGTGGCCGAGGCCTGGGGAATGGACAATGTTGAGGCGGGTAAGTTACTGGGCTGGGCAGCGCGGCTGTACCCTGTGGGGCTGGATATTTCCCACACCGATTATCATAAGCACAGTGCCTACATTATCGATAACGTGGACCTGGCGGGTTGCTCAAAAGCCGAACAGGCGCAATTGGCGGCGTTGGCGCTCGCGCATCGCAAGCGTTTCCCGCTGAAAAAATTTCCGATGGATAATACCGAGCTGGTGCTGTTGGCCATGGTGCTTCGGCTGGCGGTGATTTTCAATCGGGCCCAGAAGAAAACCGATAACCCGCCCATACAGTTCAGCGTGCAAAAGCAGATCTTGACCTTGAGTGTTCCGGGGCAGTGGGTGGAGAGTAATCCGCTGACCCTGGCGGACCTGGAAACCGAGGCGGGGTATGTGAAAGATATCGGTTACCAGCTGGATATCGTTGCGGTGTGATGGTTGGGTAACGGCGGATGCGCCTTCGGCTTATCCGCCCTACGCGGACTGCCGTGCCACCCGTAGGGCGGATAAGGCCGAAGGCCGCATCCGCCGTAAAAGAACCCGCCGCACCCGCCGCCCTCAGCCACCAACCCCTCTAAACCGACGTCAATTGCCGCGCCGCCCAGCGGTCCAACAGAATCGCCTGAGAATCAACCGCCTCTTCTCCGCCCTTGGGCTGCAAGTGCTGGTAGCTACCGTTGGATTGCAGAATCCAGGCGTGGGTATTGTCCTGCAGGTACAGCTCCAGATCCTCAATAATCCGATCGCGAATTTTCTTGTGCTTGATCGGAAAACAGGTCTCCACCCGGTGAAACATATTGCGGATCATCCAGTCGGCGCTGGAACAATAAAGTTCCGGGTTGCCGTCATTTTCAAAATAGAACACCCGGCTGTGTTCGAGCAGACGCCCGACAATGGAGCGCACCTGAATATTATCTGACAACCCTTCGACACCGGGGCGCAACTGACAGATGCCGCGCACAATCAGGTCGATTTTTACACCGGCCCGGGCGGCCGCGTAGAGCTCGTTGGTGAGCTCCTCCTCATACAGCGAGTTCATCTTGGCAATGATACGCGCCGGCTTGCCCTTTTCCGCATTCTCTTTTTCCGTGCGAATCCGTCGCACCATCCCCTTGTGAAGGGTAAAGGGCGCGTACAGCAGGCAATCCATCTTGGATGCCTTGCCCAGGCTGCTCAGTTGCAGAAACACCCGGTACACGTCTTCCCCGATTTCCCGGTCACTGGTCATCAGACCGTAGTCGGTGTACAGCATGGTGGTTTTCGGGTGGTAGTTGCCCGTACCCAAGTGCACGTAGTAGCGCAGTTTGTTCTCTTCCCGACGGGCCACCAGCAGCATCTTGGCGTGGGTTTTAAATCCGACCACGCCATAGATGACATGAATACCGTACCGTTGTAATCGTTCAGCCAGGGCAACGTTCTGCTCCTCGTCAAAGCGCGCCCGCAGCTCGACAATGGCGGTCACTTCTTTGCCCGCTTTGGCGGCGGCCACCAGGGCGTCCACCACCGGCGAGTTGGATCCGGTGCGATACAGTGTCTGCTTGATCGCCAGAACGTTCGGGTCGGTGGCGGCTTCGCGCAGAAAATCCACCACGGCATGGAAGGAGTCGAACGGGTGATGAAGCAGGATGTCCTGCTTTTTCAGCGCCGAAAAATAACTGTTCGCCCGCTTGGGCAATCGGGGCATGTTCTGCACAAAGGGAGTGAAGTAATAGGCGCTGTCCTTGATCAGGTCAAACAGGTCCGACAATCGGTTCAGGTTGACCGGGCCGTTGATGCGATAGACATCCCGCGGCTTGATTTCGCAGCGCTGCATCAGAAAGTCTTCCAGCTCTTTGGGGCAGGTGTCCGCGACTTCCAGACGCACTTCGTCACCGTACTGGCGATACACCAGCTCCCCCTGAACCGCCCGCAGGAGGTCTTCGCTTTCCTCTTCATCGAGAAAAATATCGGAGTTGCGGGTCAGGCGGAACTGATAGCTGTCGATCACCGTCATGCCGATAAAAATTTCCGACATGAAATAGTGAATAATGGAGGATACGAACACGAAGGTTCGTCCTGCACCGCCGACTTCTTCCGGCAACTCGATCATATGGTTGAGGGAGCGGGGCACCTGCACGATGGCGCGGCCGGAGCTGCGCCCGAAGGCATCTTTGCCATCGAGCTTGACGATAAAGTTCAGGCTTTTATTCAGAATGCGCGGGAAGGGGTGGGCCGGGTCCAGTCCGATGGGGCTGAGCAGCGGCAGGATGTCGGTTTCAAAATAGTCCTGCAGGTACTCAATCTGCGCGTCGTTCCACTCGTCCCGACGGAGGATTCGGATGTGATTGTCCCGCAGCAGGGGAAAGAGCTGATCATTGACGATCCGATATTGCTCATCCACCAGGGCGTGAGCCCGCTCGGATACCTCGGTCAGGGTCTGTTCCTGACTCAGGCCATCGGGTCCGGCGGGGCTGGAGGCATTGAGCTCCAACATTTCCACCAGACCACCGACCCGGACCTCGAAGAATTCGTCCAGATTGGTGGCAAAAATGCAGACAAAGCGGAGCCGTTCCAGCAGTGGCAGCGAATGATCGTAGGCCTGATAGAGGACTCTTTTGTGGAACTCAAGCAGACTGAGTTCGCGATTGAAAAACGCGTTGGACACGGTGTAACCCTGTTGCGCCATAAAACGAAGGCCCTACCTTATTGCAGAAATATGACAATCATAAGTCAGGCGCCAGGGCATCCCCTTTTGGCCACGCTCATGTCGTCCTCAGTATAGCACCCGTCGGGTCCCGATTTTCCTGGGCTGCAATCGATTGCAGTGTGTGACGGGGCAGGCTATGCTTGCCACAGAGCCGGGCACTATCAGACCCGGAATTGCCAATAATAACCACTGCGCCCAATGTGGCCGCGGCCCAACGCGAGGACTTTCCCCATGACATGGCCCATGACTCGTCGCGCCTTCACCCGCAATGCCCTCACGGCCCTTGGTCTGACACTGCCCCTGGGGAGTGCCCAGGGAGCTGAACGCCCGCCCAATATCCTGGTGCTGGTGGCGGACGACGCCGGAGCCCGGCACTTTGGCTGCTATGGCAACCCTGAGATCAAAACCCCGCACATCGACCGTCTGGCGCGAGATGGGTTGACCGCCGATAACGCCATTCTGACCACGCCCCAGTGCAGCCCCTCCCGGATCAGTATTCTCACCGGGCGCTACCCGCACGAAACCGGGGCCGAAGACCTGCACATGCCCCTGCCGGAGGGCGATCCGATTGTTCCGGGATTATTGCAACAGGCTGGCTACTTCACCGGGCATATGCAGAAAACCCACTATGGACCTCACGCGGATGCCCAGTTCCAGTGGTATGACCCGGGGCTGGATCAGCTCGACGGGTTCATCGACGCGGCGCAGGGCAAGCCGTTTTTCATGTGGGTCGGATTTGACGATCCGCACCGTCCCTATCAGGACAATACCATCCCCGAGCCGCACGACCCGGCGCGTCTGCCCCTGGCTCCCTGGCTGGCCGATACCCCCGAAACCCGCCGGGACCTGGCGCGTTACTACGATGAAATCGCCCGGATGGACGGGGTGATCGGGCGGATGATGGCCACGCTCGCGGCGCGCAACCTGGCCGAGGAGACGCTGGCGGTGTTCCTGAGCGACAATGGCGCCCCCTTCCCCCGGGAAAAAGGCGCCCTGACCGATGCCGGGGTCAAAACCCCATTGATCTTCCACTGGCCGGGCAAAGTGCCCGTAGGCAAGCGGACGGCGGATGTGATCAGCGTCATGGACCTGGCGCCGACCTGGCTGCAACTGGCGGGGCTGGATCCGTTGGAGAACATGGGCGGCAGCTCCCTGGTGCCCCATATCCTGGGGCTGGAGCCCTTTACCCGGGATGCGGCCTTCAGCGAGCGCAATTGGCACGACACCGACGAGCATCTGCGCAGTGTCCGTACTCGGCGGTACAAGCTGATCCACAACGCCTATATTCACCTCCCGTTCGGCTCCCCGGCGGACGTTTCGGAAAGCCCCTCCTGGAGGGCCCTGTTCGAGCTCAAGCAGAAGGGGCAGCTCAGCCCGGAGCAGGCGCTACTGTTCCAGTCACCCCGCCCGGAGATCGAGTTCTACGACCTCGAGCAGGATCCCTGGGAGCTGAACAACCTGGCCGGTGACCCTGCCTATCGGGACCGACTGCGGGAGCACGTCAGGCTGCTCGAAGCTTGGCGCGAGACTACCGGCGACTTCCCGCCCTCCCGGCGCCAGCGCCGGGGCCATACCGACCGGATTCGCGGGGTGTTTTTCTCCGATACCATACCGCCGATGACCGATCCCTAGCCGATTTGGTGATAATCTGGAGGCGCCAGATGGCGGATTTTGCTTTCACGGTCGTCCTACAGACAACGAGCCCCGGCGTCGGCTGTGCGGGGATTGCGTGATACGACCATAGACGCGAAAATAAGTATGACAAATAAAGAGAGCTTGGAGAACGTATACCTTTCGATCAGAAAAGGGCTGATAAGGGCTGTTTCCCGGCTGGTGCCTCCCAAGGAGATAGAGGACATCGTCCAGGAAACCTATGTCCGAATTTGCGCGGTCAAGCAGACCGAGCAGATCCGGCACCCTCGCTCGTTTCTGTACCGGACGGCCCGCAACCTGGCGCTTGATCATCTCAAGCGGGCCGAGACGCGGGTGGGCGTCAGTATGGAAGATGACAGCGTAAACCTGGATTGGGCTACCGATGATGTTGACCAGGTATACAGCCAGGTATCGGCCAAACAGGAGTTTGAACAGTTTTGTGAGGCGGTTCGACATCTGCCCCTGCAGTGTCGACGAGCCTTTGTGTTGAAAAAGGTGTACGGATACTCCCAGAAAGAGATTGCCCAGAACCTGAATATCAGCGAGAACACCGTTGAGAAGCATATTGCCACGGGCATGAGCCGGTGCAGGAAATACATGAAACAGGCTTCGGCCAATGTGAACAGGAATCCGGGCTCGTTCAAGAGCCAGGAGATAAAGTGATGAGTAATATTTATCAATTTCAGACAGAAGAGCAGATGTATGAGGATGCGAGCCTGTGGGTAGCGCGTCTTGATCGCGGTCTGTCTGAAGAAGAGACTGCCGCCTTGCGCCGCTGGCTCGACGTCAATCCCGGTCATCGTGACTGCCTGCTGGAAATGGCGGAGCTCTGGGACCGCATGGACAGCCTGTCGGTCCTGTCGGAGCTGTTTGATCCCCCGGTGGCTCAGCAGCAGCGCTCGCGGGCGGTGGGACGCACGGTATGGGCGGTCGCCGCATCCATTCTGGCAGTGGTGTTTGCCGTCAATTTGCTGTTGCCCATGTCACCCTGGAGTGGGGCGAACTCCGAGGGACCGGCACTGAGCAATCTCGAGACCTCAGACACCCTTTACGAAACCGGGGTTGGCGCTCACTCAACGGTCAACCTGCCGGACGGCACCAGAATGTTACTCAATACCAATACGCAGGTTTCGGTGACCTACAGTGATCAGGAGCGCCTGCTGGTGCTCAACCGGGGGGAGCTGCATGTTGAAGTCGCTCACGACAAACAGCGCCCGCTGCGCGTGCGGGCAGGCAGCAATGTCGTGGAAGCGGTGGGCACGGCGTTCAATGTCTATCTCAAAGAAGACGAAAGTGTTGATGTGATTGTCACCGAGGGGCGGGTTCGGGTTAAACCGCTGCCGCACAGCGATGACGTATCAGAGCTGGCTGATCAGGTCCGCGACCTGGTTCGCGGTCAGAAGCTGACCGTACGGGACAGCCAGGCGCTGGCTGTTGAAGAGGTCGACTCGACGTTGATCAATGACCGCCTCTCCTGGCGCGATGGCAATCTGGTGTTTCGTGGAGAAACTCTTCGGGAAGCGCTCAACGAACTCAGCCGATATACCCCGGCGACGTTCAAGGTGGTTGATTCACGCATCCGGGACGTTCGCATAGCCGGATTGTACAAGGCGGGCGACGTTGACGGATTGCTGTTGGCACTGAAAGAGAATTTCAATATTGACCATCGGCGGACCGGTAGTGGCGTCATTGAGCTGTCTTTAAGGGACACTCCGGAGTCAGTCAAATCGGAAGGCTGACAATGTTGGGCGGTCTAAAAGCGAACCCATAACTCTAACCCCCGTGAACTGGAGAACAACCTATGTCATCAAGGCAGCAGGTAATGAATCGTATTGTCCTGGCGTTGGTCGGTGCGGCGCTGGCGGTCTCGGCCTCGATAGCGAACGCCGATGAAGAACGTCATGCTGGCACTTCTGTTCAGCTGTGGTCGGTCAAAGATCAGGTCTCAGAGGATATCAGAGGCACCCTGGAAGATCTGGCGGATATGGGGTTCGATGGCATTGAGTTGGCCGGAAATCTGGGGGAATTCACGGGCGAGCCAGAGGCTTTCAAAGCGTACCTGAATTCTCTTGGCCTGGAAGTCAGCGGCGCGCACGTGGGCGTTGATCAGTTCAACGACGCCAATTTTGCGGACACCATAGAACTGTACCGCACACTCGGCGTGGATCGACTGATTGTACCCATGGATGCCCGCGCCTGGGACCCGAAGCGAATAGACGATCTGATTGCTGACCTGAACCGGATCGCCGAGCAATTGAAACCCTACGGTATGAAAACCGGTTACCACAATCACCATCGAGAGTTTGATTCCTATAAAGACACCACCTTCTGGGACTACCTGGCGGACAACACCGCCGATGATGTGCTGCTGCAGTTGGATGTAGGGTGGACCTACTTTGCAGGTAAGGACCCCGCCGAGGTGATCGAACGCTACCGGAGCAGAATTGAAACGGTGCATTTCAAAGCGCAAATGACCCGCTATGCGGATATACGCGATCAGGCTCAGGCAGCGGCCGGGGCGGATAATCCGTTTGGTGAGTTCGGTGTCATTTTTCAGCACAACCAGAAAGCGGCGGATAGCAGTGACACCCATCAACCTTTGATTGGTCAGGACTCATTGGACTGGCAGGCGATTATTGAAGCGTTGGAAGGAGAGGGCGTTCCGGTCTGGTATGTCGTCGAGCAGGAAATCTACCCCAATGACATGCCACCGATGAAAGCCGTCGAGGTTTCGATGGACGGCTTGCAAGACGAACTGAACAATAACTAGAGAGGACGAGTTATGTCTGATAACCACTATGACGCAATTGTGGTCGGTTCCGGCATCAGCGGCGGCTGGGCCGCCAAAGAGCTGACCGAAAAAGGCCTGAAAGTGCTCCTGCTGGAGCGCGGTCGCAATATCGAACACGTCAAGGACTACAAGAACGCCACCAAGGAAGTCTGGGATTATCCCCATCGCGACAAGCCCACCCAGGAAATGAAAGAGAAGTTTCCGGTTCTCAAACGTGACTATCCCCTCAATGAATCCACATACGGCATGTGGGCGGATGAGCAGAAGAACCCCTACATCGAAGAAAAACGCTTCGATTGGTATCGGGGTTATCACGTGGGTGGCCGTTCCCTGCTGTGGGGCCGCCAGAGCTATCGCTTTAACCGGATGGACTTTGAAGCCAACGCCAAAGAAGGTATCGCCGTTGATTGGCCGATCCGCTATGACGATATAGCGCCCTGGTACGACTATGTCGAAAAATTCGCGGGCATTGCCGGTACTCGCGAAGGTCTGGATGTTCTTCCCGATGGACAGTTTCTACCGCCGGTAGAGCTGAACTGTGTCGAGAAAGATATTGCCAAGCGAATCGGAAAGAGTTTTGACGGGCAGCGTCACCTGATTCACAGTCGCACCGCGAACATCACCAAGCCCATGCCCGAGCAGGGCCGGGTCAACTGTCAGTATCGCAACAAGTGCTGGCTGGGCTGTCCCTTCGGTGCCTACTTCAGCACCCAGTCTTCCACCCTGCCGGCGGCCATGAAAACCGGCAACCTGACCCTGCGGCCCTTCTCGTTGGTGAAAGAAATCATCTACGACAAGGACAAGAAGCGGGCCAAGGGTGTGGAGGTGATCGACACCGAAAACAACCAGACCTACGAGTACACCGCCGATGTGGTGTTCCTGAATGCCTCGACCTTCAATTCCACCTGGATTCTGATGAACTCCGCCCGGGATGTATGGGACGGCGGTCTGGGCAGCAGCTCCGGTGAGCTGGGTCACAACGTCATGGACCACCATTTCCGTTGCGGCGCCAGTGGCGATGTCGACGGCTATCTGGATAAATACTATTACGGTCGCCGACCGGCCGGTTTTTATATTCCGCGCTTCCGCAACGTGGGTGGCGATCAGCGTGACTATGTGCGCGGTTTTGGCTATCAGGGCTCAGCGAGCCGCGAACGTTGGGATCGGGAAGTGGCCGAATTTGATGTGGGCGCCGATCTGAAACAGGCGCTGAGTGAGCCGGGCGGCTGGACCATTGGTATGACCGCCTTCGGTGAAATGTTGCCTTACCACGAAAACCGGATTGCGCTGGATCACTCGGTCACGGACGCCTGGGGCTTGCCGGTATTGTCCATGAACGTTGAGATCGGGGACAACGAGAAACAGATGCGTAAGGACATGATTCAGGACGCGGTGGATATGCTTGAGGCCGCCGGGGTTAAAAATGTCCATGGTAGCGATTGGGGTTACGCTCCGGGCATGGGGATCCATGAAATGGGCACCGCCCGCATGGGCCGGGACCCGAAAACCTCGGTGCTGAATGCCCACAACCAGGTGTGGGACGCGCCCAACGTTTACGTCACCGACGGCGCCTGCATGACCTCCGCCTCCTGCGTAAACCCGTCCCTGACCTATATGGCACTGACCGCCCGTGCTGTGGACCACGCGGTGAATGAACTGAAGAAGGGGAATCTGTGATGAATCGACGTGAACTCCTCAAACTGATCACCGCTGCCACCGGCACCGCCATGATTGGCGCGACCGGCACGCTCGCCGGTTGTGCAAATGAGGCTTCAAAAGCGGCTCCCCTGACGTTCACCGAACAGGACGTGTTCCTGCTCGATGAGGTGGCGGAAACCATCCTGCCACGCACCGACACCCCGGGGGCCAAAGACGCCGAAGTGGGCCAGTTCATGACCGTGTTTGTCCGGGACTGCTACACCGAGGCCGAGCAGGCGATCTTCCACAGCGGCATGGATCAGCTCAATGCCGCGGCCAACGAGCAATACGGCAGCGACTTCGTGAACCTGAGCGGCGATCAGCGCACCGATTTCATCCGCGCGCTGGATGCCGAAGCCAAAGCGGTGGCCGCCGCCGGCACCACCCCGCCGCACTACTTCACCATGATGAAGCAGCTGACCCTGTTTGGTTTCTTTACCTCCCAGGTGGGGGCCACCCAAGTGCTGCGCTATATCGCCATCCCAGGCCGTTACGATGGCTGCATGCCTTACGAGGAAGGCGACCGGGCCTGGGCGACCTGATTCAGGGGCAGGTAACGGCGGGTGCGCTTCGCTTACCCGCCCTACGCATGATTATGGAGGTGTCGTGGATTTGGTTATGGCGTGCTGCCGTGGTATGCGTAGGGCGGATAAGGCCGAAGGCCGCATCCGCCGTAACCACTCTTCCCGCTTACCCAAAGCCGTAGGGTGGATAAGGGCGATAGCCCGTCATCCACCGCTTGGCTTCCTTTCCACGCTACGTCTTCTGAAAATCGATCACTATCTTAAACGTCGCAGATCTTGATCGCCGCTTTCAACGACTCAACCTTCTCCTCATCCGTCGCCCGCGCCGGAATAAATTCCTGGGCCACATACCCTTTGAAATCCACCTCCTGAATGGCCCGCATGATTGCCGGATAGTACAGCTCCTGGGAGTCGTCAATCTCGTGACGTCCCGGTACCCCGGCGGTGTGGTAGTGGCCGAAATATTGATGGCTGTCGCGGATGGTGCGGATGATGTCGCCTTCCATGATCTGCATATGATAGATATCGTAAAGCAGTTTGAAGTTTGGTGAATCCAGCCGCTTACACAGTTCAATACCCCAGGCCGAGCTGTCACACAGATAATCGGGATGGTCCACCTTACTGTTGAACAACTCCATCTGCAGCACAACGCCTCGCTTCTCGGCCTGTGCCAGAACTTTCTTCAAGCCTGTGACGGCGGCTTTCAGACCATCTTCCGGGTCCATGCCCCGAGCGTTACCGCTGAAACAGATCAGGTTGGTGTAACCCGCGTCGCTGACCAGATCAATGTGCTTACGATAGCTTTCGATCAGGGCACTGTGGTGCTCGGCATTACCAAACCCTTCCTCAAGGCTGAGCTCGGCGCCGTTACACATGGACGAGTCCACTCCATGCTCTTTGAGAATGTGCCACTCCTTGGGGCCGATCAGGTCGATGGCCGAAAAGCCGATTCGTTTGACCAACTGGCAGAGCTCCTCCACGGAGAGGAAATCGTAGGTCCACCGTGCCACCGAGTGGCGAATATTGCCCTTGAGCTGATGAGATTGTCCGTGGTGGTCGGCCAGTGCCCGGGGTCCCAGAGCGCTCAGGCTGGTAACGCCAAAAGCGCTGGCGACGGCACCGCGCAGCAGGGCGCGGCGGTTGAGAGAGTCAGTCATGCTTACAGTCCTCTTATGGTTTTGTTGTGGTTACCCCTCAGCGGCGCTGAAGCGTAATTTTCTGAATCGGATTGACCGAATTGTGTTCCTTGTGTCGCTGAATAAGACGGTTCAGCTGGAAGAGGGACGTCAGCATGCTGTTCATCGCCATCAGGTAACCCCGTTTCTGGAGTTCCAGCAGGTCTTTGTCAGGCAGCGACGATAACCTGTCCTGATCCAGTGTGTACAGTCCTTCAAGAGTTCGGCTCTTACCGTCTTTGTACAGCACGGTGATGCTGATGGGCTGAATGAGGTTCAGCCCATTGAGGTGTTGGCAGAAAGCCCGGGTGGCCGCAGCGCCGGAGAGGTCTTCATGCAGGGCATTTTCGATTGCTTTGAGATAGTCCGTCGGCTGGCCTTGATCGTCGTAAAGTCCGGCTCCGGAATCCGAAAGGTCTTCAGCCCGAACCGCGACGCTGACGCCTTCTGGGCCGTCGGCTCTGGTGAGCCGCACCGGGTAGGTCCGAATGGACAAAGGCGTATAGACGCCCTGCCATCCCTCATCACCCACAAAAAGGTTGGATTCCGGCTCAAGGGACGTCAGTGCAGTGATATCCCATTCTCCGAACTGGGGGTCTTTGGTGATCAGCACCGGAAAACAGCAGCCCGCGTTTCCGACCTCGGGAACCCTTAGTCGAACCACCTGGGCCTGGCGAAAATCATTGATCGCGCGCCGGGTATCTATAAACCGGTGCTTATGCTCTGAGGGTGATAGTGGAATCAATGTTGACATTGTAACTCCGGGAATCGATGAGTGTTCAGTCAGGCGGCCTGGCCCAACCAGCGGTCGATCAGGTCGCGGTGGCTCGGCAGCGAATCCAGAAGCTGCCGGGTAAGCTGTTGATTGCGGGTGAAGACCTGCTGGGCCAGTCGCTGTTGATCATACAGCCAGGCCTGACTTGAAAAGTCGGGTCTGAAGCCCATGCCATAAAGAACATACTGATAGCTGGCGGCGGGGAACAGTTCCAGAGCGCTGTCAAAGTCCGCGGTCTGGGGGCCACGGGTTGCCCAGACCGCAAGATCCTCCTTAAGGCTTTCGGGAATGCTGGCCGGGTCCCGGTGCGCCCTCCAGTATGGCTCGGGGCGATCGTTCAGCATGTAGTGCAGCTTCAGGAAATCGATGATTCGCTGCCAGCGGTAGGACATCGCCTGATTGAAGCGCTTCTCCATGATGGCCATGGTGTGGCGGTCGGCCGGCAGGTTTTCAGAAATGAACCGGGCCGACAGCTCAACCAGCATGATGGCGGTGGCTTCCAGGGGCTCGACAAATCCGGCGGACATGCCGACAGCAACACAATTTTTCTTCCACCAGCAGGCCCGGTGGCCAGAGGAGAACTTGATGACTCTGGAATCTGCCTCGGACTCGCTCAGGTCAAGATACTGACGCAGGGTAAATTCGGCTTCATCTTCGCTGATAAAATCACTGGAAAAAACGTGTCCGGTGCCGCGGCGGTGCGTCAACCCGATATCCCAGATCCAGCCGGCCGCTTTGGCAGTGGCCAGGGTGTGGCAGGGGATGGGACTGCGCTCGTCCGGGTAGGGCGCCTGTACGGCAATGGCGCGATCATTGAACAGGATTGAATCCATCGGCTTGAAGGGAACACCCAGGGCCTGGCCCAGGAGTCTGGACGCAAAGCCCGTGCAGTCGACAAAAAAGTCTCCTTCCAGTTTCCCTGTCTGCTCCAGGGTGATTGCGTCGATAAATCCATCGCTGGACAGGGACACGTTCGACACTGTGTCAACGAGATGATGGACTCCGAGTTTCTCCGTGGCGTGTTGCTTGAGTAGCTCGGCGAACTCGCCGGCATCCAGGTGATAGGCGTAATTGCAGGGGCCCTGAAAGTCGGGATCCGTCAGGGATCTCGGCCCCAATCCCGCCTCACAGATGTGATGTTGAAAATTCGTTTCCGGTGCAAAGTGAGTCAGGTCGTTGATGTAAGGCGCCAGATCCAGCCGCTCATAGGCGATCGGTACGGTGAATGGATGGTAGTAGGCATCGTTGTTTCCGGTATGCCAGTCGATGAATTTTCCGCCCTGCTTGAAGGTGCTGTGGCAGCTGGCAAAAAAGGTTTTTTCATCGATTCCAATTTTCTGCAGCGTGTTTTTCATGGTGGGCCAGGTGCCCTCGCCCACGCCGACGGTAGGTATGTCGGAAGACTCCACCAGTGTCACCTTCAGTCCGTCCGGGCGGTGACCGTTATGATGGGCGGCGATCATTGCGGCACTGAGCCAACCGGCGGTGCCTCCGCCGACGATAACAACGTGACCAATGCTTTCCGTCATGATGACTCTTCTCCTGGCTTATCGTTATGGTTTTAAGGCGCGTGCAGTTTCAGCAAAAAAGACCCGACAGCATGATTGCTGCCGAGCCAATCAGACACTGAGCTTTCGCTTCAGAAGTCTCCATGAACCTCCGGCGTCCCTGCCGGACTCACCGGTTTAGAAACGGGCGCGCAGACCGACCGAGTAGCGAGCGCCGGTATCAAAGACCGAAATGATCTGGTCTTCCTCACGGCCGCGGCTGACCAGCTCTTCTTCGGTGACGTTCACACCCTCAAAGTATACCGAGAAGATGTCGTTCACGTCGTAGCTCGCGCTCACATCCCACTGGCCGTAGGTGTCCACCGTAAGCGGCTCGCTGGCGGGACCATTGTTGATCGCCTGCAGGAACTGCTCCCGGTTGTTGAACGCGACCCGAGCCTGGAATGGGCCACGCTCATAGAACACTACCGCATTCTGCGAGTCGCCGAGACCAATCAGGGCGAAGGTCTGATCGCGATCCTCAGATAGTTGCGCGTTACTGTCGGTTTTGGTGGCGTTCAGTGTCACACCAAAGCCATTATCCCAGAGGTGTGTCCAGGCCAGTTCCAGACCGTTGACTTCGGCGGTCTCGGCGTTGCGCGGACGGGTAACCCTCAGGGTTTCAGACAGACCGCGCAGTTCGTCGGGAAGCCCTTCGTCGGCAGCAATGTCGGCGCACTGGTCAGTGGCGCAGATGTTGTCCGGTGTCTCTGCGCGGTCGGCCAGGGTAAACTCTTCATCCGCAGCGAGGGTGACAATAAAATTCTCCACCTCTTTATTGAAGTACGCCACGGACAAATAACTGGCGTCACCGTAGTACCACTCGTACGAAATGTCCCAGTTTTCCGCGGTAAAGGGTTTGAGGTTCGGGTTGCCGCCTGACGCTGTCAGGTTCTGCAAACGAGGCTGGCCGATATTCAGCGCCGGAGACAGCTCGGTCAGGGTCGGGCGAGTAATGGTTTCATAGCTTGCAAAGCGCAATACCATATCGTCCTGAAGATCGATTTTGGCATTGATGCTGGGCAGCAGGTTGGTGTAAGAGTTGCTCTCGGTGACCTCGGTCGGCGAGCCCTCTACGGTCTCAAACAGCGTCGGGTCGCCGGTGGCGACAATATCGCTAAGAACCGTTTGCACGGCATCGACCGACGTGGACGTTTCGGCATAACGGGCACCGACATTCACTGTCCATGGCAGATTCATGACATCACCTTCAAAGGTGAAGTCCAGATACAGGCTGGAGATATCTTCCCGAACGGTATAGCGATCGTCATTCACTGTCAGCTCAAACATGTTCCCATCCTGGAGGGCCTGCCAGGTGGTGCCAATGTCGTTGCCCCGCATTTCGTCGTTCTCGTTGGCCTTTTCCTCGGTGAGCATTACGTCGTAAAGCTCCCAGTTGTCAAAGGTCCACCAGGTATCCTGAGCGCCGGGGAAGAAGCTGGGTGCGGTGAATTTGGTCATCAGCTCTTCGGGAGCGGATGCGTAGTAACCGCCATACAGGGAGCCGTTATCAACACCCACTGAGTAGTAGGCTTTTTCCCGCTCCTGGCGGTAGGCACCGAAACGCATTGAGGTAAAGCCACTGGTATTGTAGGGCGTGTATTCAAAATCCGCGCGAAGCTCGTTGATCTCATCCTGGCTGTTGGGGCCACCGGGAGAACCAACATGCATCTTCATGATGGAGCGATCCGGGATTTCACTGCCGTTGTAGCCTTCATGGTTGGCCAATGGGCGTCCGGAGCTCAGATCAAAATCATAAGTGTTGATATGACCGATTACGCCGAAGTTCTCTTTCCCGGCCATATCGTTCTCGGCATCCGAGTAAGACGCATCGAACTTGGCCACCAGCTCGTCGGTAACGTCCCACTCCACATTCAGGCCGAAGGCGTTGAGGGTGACGAACTTACTGTCCCCGTGGTTGACAACGAAATCGGTCGCGGCGCGGGTGTCTTCGGTGCCGACGTTATTCATGTAGGTGACGGTGCGGGTTTCGTTGTTGAAATCGACATCCGTGACCCGGTTGGGTTCGAACCAGGCGGCCAGCGCGTTCAGCTTGGCGTCGACTTCATAGTTGGAGTGGAAGCCGTCGAAGGTGACCGTCACATCATCGGAGGGCGCGTACTGAAGTGAAACGTTCGCGTTGGTGCGGGTCCGCTTCTGTTGCTCGGTACGCATATCCAGGTTTCTGGGCGGCGTTACGTTGCCCGCCTGCAGATCGCCCTGTTCGTTGAACAGATTCAGTCCGGGCCGATAACCGGCGGTGAACAGGGAGTTGACGTAGTTCTCCCGCTCAGAGTGGGACACCGCCAACAAAACCCCCAGGGTGTCATCGGCAAAGGTATTACTGATCAGGCCCGATACGGTCGGGTAGGTTTTTTCATTCAGGCTCTCATAGGTGCCTTTGATCGAGCCGAACATTTCCAGGCCATTGAAATCAAACGGTCGGGCTGTCTGGACATCAATGGCCGAGCCGATACCGCCGGACGCCATGGATGGATTGCTGGTTTTGTAGACGTTCACGCCGCGAACCAGTTCGGCCGACAGTGTGTCAAAACTGAATGCCCGGTCCTGGTTCTCGGTCGCCATCTGCCGACCGTTGACCATCACGGTATTAAAGGAGGGACCGAAACCTCGCACGGTGACCGACTGGCCTTCGCCGCCACTGCGGTCGATTGAAACGCCGGTAATCCGCTGCAGGGATTCGGCCACGTTGGTGTCGGGAAATTTACCCATGTCCTCGGCGGAAATAGCGTCAACCACGCCGGACGAATCCCGCTTGATGTCCATGGAACGTTCGAGCGAGCCGCGAATCCCGGTTACAACCACTTCTTCAAAATTGCCGTCGGCGGCGTCCTGGGCAATGGCTTGAGCGCCTGCCAACGAAGACATGGCCACGATGATAGCGCTGGATAACTTATTCTTTTGTAGCATTGAATCTTTCCCCTTAGAGTCGTCATCGGTGCGGATAAAGAGCTTGCCGCTGCCGCTTACGGAGAGATTCAGTCCAGTGCCTTCAATCAGATGGAGCGCCGCTTCCACAATGGTGTAGTGACCTTGTAGCGGCTGGGTTTTGATATTCACCACCTGCTCGAACGGGACAATAACAGTCATATTTGACTGTTGTGCAAACTCCGTGAGCGATACGTCTGCTCTGCTTTCAGAGATGTTGAATTGTGCGGTTTCCCCCAGACGCGACGCATCCCCAGACGCATGAACTGCGCATGTGATCAGCTGGGTCAGCAGCACGGTCGGTGTTATTTTCAATTCAACGTTCTCCCCAACGGATCAGCTCCGTTGTATTACAGTGACGAACGGGTTGGTGTTTTCCGCTACAGGGTTCTGTATTTGTATCCGGTTGCGTGTTTGTTCAAAAGGGAGTAAAAGACGCTAAGGTCTTGTCTGCCGCCAAGAGCGGCGCATAATCCCCTGACGAGTATATAGTCCCATTTGCGGGCCCGCGAATGGAACGTGGTGGTACTATAAAATAAGATGAGTGACTTTTCCCGTCGGATTCTGCCTGTGTTCAATTGGCTCACTTTAATGGTCATTAAAACCATAAGGGGTGGCTTGGCTCACCTTTCCCGAGTGGCGCTGCTGACGCTTCTGTTTGCGGCTGGCGTAACGGCATCGGAACCCCAGTCAATAGTGCTTGCCCCCGGTTTGACGCTTCTGCCCCCCAGCGCTCTTTCACTTGAGCCCGTGAGAAGTAACGCCCCAGACGGACCGCTGGTATTGGTAGGGCATATTGAGGGGGAGCCGGGCTATTTTTTGGTGGCAGACAGAGTCACTGGTAAACAGCGCGTCTCGGTGCTGTGGGAAAAGCTGGATATCGAAATGCGCGGCCGCGCAGATGCACGTTCAATCGAGGTGGAGGATCGGGGCGTTTTCCTGACCCAGAGCGAGGCTAAAGTCTGGTATCGCACTTACCGGTACCGTCTGGGCGGTGTCAAACTGCGGCCGGTGTATTATTTGATTCGGCAGGATGATCAGAGTTATTGGCTGACGCTGACCACGGCGGATGGCGTTGATCTGGAAGTGGTCAAGCCTATCGTCGATGTGATTCTGAAGCGGGTAATCATCAGTAGCGAGACGGGCCGGCACTGAAGCTGCGCAGTGGAGGCCCGGCGTAACCGGGCCCCGAATGTATTACTGACAGCGGTAGATGGAGAATGTCTGGCGGCCATCCTCAGGCCCGCCCTGAGGCACGATGGTGTCGCCACCCAGGCGAATGGCTTCGTTCTTGCCCATGTTCAGCAGCTCGGTCGCCACTTTCTCTTCGCTACGGCTGATCGGACCGATGCTGTCGGCGACGCTGACGTTGGTGTCGCTGAGCTTCTCGCAGCCGCGCACGTTGGCTTCTTTGCCGACGACGATGTCTTCGGCTTTCTCATCCACTTTCACCCAGGTGCAGGCGCTGGCCAGGCTGGCCATCAGGATCAACAGAGATAATTTTTTCATGGAGGTGTCCTCTAGCAAAGGGTAAGTGTCCGTTTGGTGCCGGTGAGACCACGTGGTGGCGGGTTGGGTTCCGGCGTTGTAGGGCATCTTATACCAAAGCCGGAGGTGGCGTCACAAGCGACTGGGCCGCAACCCTGAGGGTTGGCGGCCCGGAGAGAGGGGCGGGGTTCAGCGTGTGGGTTGCCGCCAGGCCATCAGACCCAGTGCCAGGGCGGCGAGCAGCAGGCCGGCGTTGATGCCCGGCGCCGCACCGGTGAAAGCGTCGGCGCCGAAGCGCAGGGCGTGGCCCAGCGCGAGCAGCACCAGGCCGGCGCTGGTCAGCCCCAGCAGCCAACGCTTGGTGGGGGGGTGCCGGTCGCGCCATTGCGCGAGGATCATGGCGGCCAGGATCACGCCCCAGAAAATCCACTTGGAGGGCCACTGGAGCAGTACCTGGGTGATGGCGCTGACGGCAAACGCCAGGGGCGTGCCCCAGACAATGCCGGTCCAGAGGTTGTTCAGGGCATCCCGGTGTTTGCGTTTCGCCAACCAGATATTGATGCCACTGACTGATACCACGGTCAGCGCCAGGCCCAGTGCCACCCAGAGCAGTTTCACGCCCAGGCCGCCAAAGTGCCCAAAGTGGATGCGATAGACCGAGAATATCGCCTGCCGCCCGGGTTCTCCGTCGCTAAAGCCCACCTTGTTAAGGAAGTTGCCCGCGCCGTCGTAGTAAAACTGCTCGGCATAGATGAGTCGATCCGGGTAGTGAGTGCCCACCAACAGGTGCTCCTCGTCGGTATCCGGGTGCTCAACGGTGACGTAGATGGGGCGGGTGCCTTCCGGTGCGCGCGCGATGCTGTCCTGAAGGGCGCTAGCAATACCCAGAGGGCCCTCGCGCTCGGGCAGGTTCTCCGGGTGACCGCCGTACACCGTCTCAATCACCGCGTCGGTATCACCGTCGTAAAAAGCCTGCGCCGCGACCCAACTGAGCATGGCGGCGAGACCGTAAAAGGCACCGGTGACGGCAATCATGATGTAAAAGGGCAGCCCCCAGACGCTCAGGCGGTTGTGCAGGTCGGTCTGCTCCAGGCGCGCATTGCCCTTGCGTCGGAAGTGAAAGGCATCCTTGAACAGTCGCGGGTGGGCCAGGACGCCGGAAACAATCAGGGCCAGCAGCATGGCGCCCAGTGTACTCACCAGCACCATGCCCCAACTGCTCGGCAAGTGCAGGTACAGATGCAGGTCGGTCAGTATGTGAGTCCAAGGGTGTGCAGCGGGCTCCCCCAGGGTGCCGTCGGCATTGAGCACCCGGGCGCTGTGGTCGGACATCAATACCGTGCGGGGCATGCCGGGGCGGGGCAGCAGCACGTAGGCGTGCTCGGTGGGCTCCTGGCCCTCCATGAAACGCTGGTAGGCGCTCTGGATGGCCTCGGGGTTTACCTCGGTGTATTCCGACACCGTCGGTGTCTCCCAGCGCTCGAACTCCGGATAGAGTACGGCCAGCGTGCCGGACAGGCACACCCAATACATCAGCGCGCCGATGGCGATGCCCATCCAGCTGTGGCTGGCCAGGGAGTTTTTTACCAGTTGGGGAGATAGTCTGAAGGCCATAGGAGAGCGTCGTTATAGAAGAAAGAGGTAGCCGGCGCTAATCACGCCGGTCGCGATCAACGCCAGGGTCGGGCGCCAGAGTCGGGTGTCGGCCAGTACCCAGTAGCTGGCCAGGCCCCAGAACACCGGCATCATCAGCACCCCGGTCACCAGGCGATTGACCGCTTCCCAGGGCAGCAGATCGGTGACCATAAAGCTGAGCAGGGCACTGACAAAACCCGCCATAGGCACGCTGATCACCAGTTTGAGTAACTGCACACCCAGCACCGTGAGCCGGGGCCAATTGAGCGTCCGCTGCTCGAGTTTGGTGTCTCGCGCGGGCTGCCGGTCGGGGCTGGCCCAGCCGATCCAGAGCCAGGCGAGCAGGGCCGGGACGGTCAGGGCGAAGCACACGGCAAACTCCACCGGCTGGGCCCAGAGCCAGGCGATCAATGACAGCATCAGCAGTATCCAGCCCAGACGGCGCCAGTGCGTCGGCTTGGGTGCAGGCAAACGCCAGCTGCGGTAGAGACTCAGTATGCCGGCAAAGCCGGTGGCGGTGGCCAGGGTTCCCAGTATCCAACTCATGACTTAAAACTCGACCGAGGCAGACAGAACCAGGCTGCGCGGCTCGGACAGCACCAGGTAGTTCGAGCCCGGGAAGCCGCCAACCGAGGCCCAGTAGTTTTCATCCGACAGGTTGTTCACTCGGGCTCGCAGGGTCAGGCCCCGGCCGTCCCACTCGGTCTGATAGCGGGCGCCCAGGTCCCAGCGGGTCCAGGCGGGGGCACTCACGGTGTTATCGGCATTGGCGTACTGGTCATCGGTGTGAATGATCCGGGTATCCAGGGTCAGGCCGGGCAGGGCGGTCAGGTCCCATTCCAGGTTCAGGTTGAGTTGGAACTCGGGTACTCCCACCGCCTGCTTGCCATCGTAAAGGCCGCCCTGGGTCTGAGTCTGTTCACTGTCCAGGAAGGTCAGGCCACCCAGCACACGCATTGTGTCCAGCGGCTGGCCGAAAACGCTCAGCTCCAGCCCTCGGTTGCGCTGCTCGCCGTTAACGGAAAACCGGTTGTTCTCCACATAGCCGCTGGGCAGCGCGGTATCAAAGAGGCTGATGCTGCCGCCGTAGGTGTCGGTGTCGTATTTGAGCCCCACTTCGATCTGCTCGGCCTGGTAGGGCTCGAAGACTTCGCCGGCATTGTCGACCGGCTCACCGCCACTGGTGGCCGGGGCCACCTCGCCGGGCATCAGGCCCTCGATGTAGTTGCCGTACAGGGACACCTGGTCGCTGGGCTGATAGACCACGCCGGCGACCGGGGAGAGACGACCTTCGTCGTACTCCGAGGTCAGATTGCCGCTGGTGTAATCATAGCTTCGGGTGTGAATATCCTGATAGCGGGCGCCCAGCGTGACCAGCAGGGTGTCGCCAAGCAGCCCCAGCATATCGGCCAACGCGACACTCTGATTGTCCACCCGCTCGGTCACACCGGGGGCGGACAGATCACCGCCGACAAAGAAGTCGGGGGCGGGAGGGGCAACCGGTTCGGGGTTGTACAGGTTGCCGGAAAAGCCGGCAAAGTCTGAGAACGCATAAGCGTTTCGGGACTCGGAGGAGAAGTCCGTTGCCGACCCCACCAGTCGGTGGCTGACCGTGCCGGTCTGGAATTCACTTTTCACGCCGATTTCGGCGGAGCGCACAGAATCCTCCCGCACGTTATCAAACCGGTAGGTACTGGTGTTCCCTTCAGCGTCGCTGTTGGGGTTGGCCAGAATGTTGTCTTCCTCCCCCTCTCGGAGCCCGGCGGCGGCCCAGCCGGTGATGTGGTCGGTCAGGTCATACTCGGCCCGCACCACACCAAACAGTTGTTGTTCGTCGGTGTAGGTCCAGGGCTGGGCGAAATTGCGGTCCGAGTCCGGTGCCTCGGGCAGCTCGCCGGTGGGGGTCACACTGGGGCGGGGCGCATCAATGCGGTGATCCTGAAATCCCAGGTCGGCGGACAGGCGCAGGCGCTCGCCCCGATAATCGGTACCGATGGCGGCCAGGGTCAGTTCCCGCTCCTGGTTCTCGACGGCGGTCTCGCCATCCCGGCGAACCAGATTGGCGCGCACCCCGGTTTCCTGCCCGGCGCCGAAACGTTCGCCGATATCCAGCGCGGCGTAGCCCTGGCTCTGGCCCTCAAGGCCGAGCGTGGCCCGGCGCACGCCGTCCTCCGGCGCCCGCTTCGGTACCAGATTCACCGATCCGCCGATGCCACTGCCGCCGGGCGCCGCACCGCTCAGGAAGGTGTTGGCACCGCGAAAGACTTCCACCCGCTCCAGCAATTCCGAGGCAACGTACTGCCGGGGCAGAATGCCGTACAGGCCGTTATAGGTCATGTCGTCGGAGAACACCGGGAAGCCGCGGATCACATAAAGCTCCTGGAAGTTGCCAAAGCCTTTGGCCACCCGGACCACCGGGTCGTTCTGGAGCACGTCCGCCACGCTGCTGGTCTGTTGATCCAGCATCAGCTCAGCGGTGTAGTTGGTGCTGGTAAACGGCGCATCCATCATGTCCAGGTTGCCGAACACGCCCACGCGGCCACCGCGGGCCACCTGACCACCGGCATAGGCCTCGGGCAGCAGCACCTGGGAGCCGTCGGCGGTGACGACCATCTCTTCAATGCGCTCGGTCGACCCGGTCTGCGCCAGCGACGGCGAACACAGCGCACCGGCTGAAATCATCAGGGCGAGCGATTTGAGGTTAAACAGGGACGACGAGGAATTGCGCATAGCGGGTTCGGTTCCGGAGAGTCATTAAGCAAGAGGTGTTGAATAAGGCGCATGATAACGAGATAGTTTCTCATTTACAATAAGATTTGTTTCCAGTGCTGGGTTGCTTTGTCATCAAGGCGGAGACCGCTGCCCAAAAAGTCCGACGGGTCGATGTAAATTAGTGTTAAAGCGTCGGCCGGAGTCGTCTGGTGTGGTGTGACTGGGCGTAAAATCGAGGGCTTACCCGACGATCCCCCGACGAGCATGCACCTGATGAATAAACCCCTGGCGATGACCCTGTTGATTCTGTCTCTGTTCCCGGTTGGCGTGGCGCACAGCCAGTCCGGTGATCCGGGGGTCGTCGTCCAGACCGTGGTTCAGGAGCCGATCCGCAACCGCATCGAGGCGCTGGGTACGCTGCGCGGCAATGAATCCATTCACCTGACCTCCAATGTCACCAAAACGGTCACCCGCTTGAACTTTGAAGACGGCGAGCGGGTAGAAAAGGGCCGGGTGCTGGTGGAAATGACCAGTGCGGAGGAGATTGCCCTGCTCGAGGAGGCGCGCACCAACGCCGAGGACGCCGAGCGGCAGTGGCGCCGGGTGCGTTCGCTGGTGGATCAGGGGGCGGCGTCGCAATCCATGCTGGACGAGCGGCAGCGCGAATATCATTCGGCCCAGGCCCGCTACAACGCCCTGGAGGCGCGACTGGAAGACCTCCGGTTGCGTGCCCCCTTCGACGGGGTGGTGGGGCTGCGCAATATCAGCGTCGGTGCCCTGGTCACCCCGGGAGATCTGATTACCACGCTGGTGGACGATCGTCAGATGAAGCTGGACTTCACCCTGCCGGCGGTACACCTGCAAGCGGTGGAGCCGGGGCTGGAGATTCGCGCACGCAGTCGGGCCCTGGGTAACCAGCTGTTTGAAGGTGTGGTATCCAGTATCGACAATCAGGTGGATCCGGTCTCGCGATCCTTTATGGTGCGGGCGGTGCTACCCAACGATGACGGGCAGCTCAAGCCCGGGTTGTTGATGACGGTGGAGCTGTTCACCCGCGAGCGCGAAGCGGTCATGGTGTCGGAAGCGGCGTTGATGTCCGAAGGTGGCGGCCACTATGTGTTCGTGATCGTGAACCCGGACAGTGAGCCGGTGGCGGAGCAGCGCCCCGTCAAAATTGGGCAACGGTTTTTTGGGCGAGTGGAAATTCTGGAAGGCCTGTTGGCGGGAGAAAAAGTGGTGACCCACGGGTTACAGAAAGTGCGCGCCGACCAGCCGGTGGTCATTACCGCCGAAGACAGTGGCAGCGACCCCTTACCCGAATTGCTCAATCAATCCCAATAACCGAGGAGACACGCCATGTTGTTGTCCGATGTCTCCATCAAGCGGCCGGTGTTTGCCTCGGTCATCTCCCTGATCCTGATCGCCCTGGGCCTGCTGGCCTACGATCGATTGACGTTGCGTGAATACCCGGATATCGATCCGCCGGTGGTGTCCATTCGCACCAACTACCCGGGCGCTGCGGCGGCGGTGGTGGAAACCCGTGTGACCCGACTGCTCGAAGACCGGGTGGCGGGAGTCGAGGGCATGGAGTACATCGAGTCCTCAAGCGAAAACGGCCGTTCGGATATCACCATCCGCTTTAATGTCGACCGGGACATTGATGCCGCCGCCAACGATGTGCGTGACCGGATTTCCCGCGCCCTGAACAATCTGCCCACCGAGGCCGATCCGCCGGAAGTACAGAAGGTCAGTTCCGACGAAGACGTGATTGTCTGGTTCAATCTGGCCGGGGAGGGGCGCACCGTGCCGGAGTTGTCGGATTATGCCGAACGTTACCTCTTGGACCGCTTCTCGGTCATAGACGGAGTGGCCCGCGTTCGTATCGGCGGGCAGCAGCGCTACGCCATGCGCATCTGGCTGGACCGTCAGGAAATGGCCGCTCGCGGTCTGACGGTAGCCGATGTGGAAAACCGCCTGCGCGCAGAAAACGTCGAGTTGCCCGCGGGCAGTATCGAATCGGATCAGCGGCATTTCACGGTACGAATGGCCCGGCTCTATCGGGAGGCCAGTGATTTCGATCAACTGGTACTGGCCGAGGGCAGCGATGGGTATCTGGTGCGTCTGAAAGATATCGCGCGAGTGGAAAAGGGCACCGAGGAGGACCGCAATATTTTCCGCGGTAACGGCATTCCGATGGTGGGCATCGGCATCGTCAAACAGTCCACCGCCAACACCGTGGATGTGGCCCGCGCGGCGCGCGAGGAAGTCGAGCGCCTCAATGAAACCCTGCCTGAGGGCATGCGTCTGGAGCAGAGTTTCGACAGTTCGGTTTTTGTCGGGCAGGCGATCAAGGAAGTGTATTACACTCTGGCGTTTGCGATCGCCATGGTGATTCTGGTGATTTACCTGTTTCTCGGCAGCGCCCGGGCCATGTTGATCCCGGCGGTGACCGTACCGGTATCGGTGATCGCCACCTTTACCGTGCTGGCGGTACTCGGCTTTTCCATCAACCTACTGACGTTGCTGGCACTGGTACTGGCCATCGGTCTGGTGGTGGACGATGCGATTGTGGTGCTGGAGAACATCGTTCGCCACATTGAGGAAAAAGGCAAACCGCCGTTGCTCGCCGCCTATCGTGGCACGCGGGAGGTAGGCTTTGCGGTGGTGACCACCACCCTGGTACTGATATCGGTGTTTGTGCCCATCGCCTTTCTGACCGGCGATGTCGGGCGGCTGTTTTCCGAGTTTGCCCTCACCATGGCGGCGGCGGTGGGCTTCTCCTCGCTGGTGGCGCTGACGCTCTCGGCCATGCTCGCCTCCAAGCTGATCAAGAAAAAGGAAAACACCTCCTGGCTGGTGACCAAACTCGATCAGGGCATTATCTGTTTGCGTCACTATTATGGCAAAGCCCTGCACCAATGCCTGCGCCACGCGCGTATTGTGGCGGTGGTGTTTGTCGGGTTGCTGGCGGGCACCTGGTGGGTGTCGCAACAGCTGCCCCAGGAGTACGCACCGCGGGAAGACCGGGGGGCCTTTTTTGTCATTGTCGATGGTCCGGAAGGGGCGAGTTACTCCTATATGGTGGAGTACATGGACGAGATCGAAAAACGCCTGATGAAATACGTCGACCAGGGGGAGATGGCCCGTCTGCTGGTCCGTGCGCCCCGGGCCTGGGGGGCACTGGAGCGGTTTAACAGCGGCATTGTGATTGCGACCCTGACCGACTGGTCCGAGCGGCGCAGCGGTTTTGACATCATGGATGATGTGCGTGCGGATCTGGCCGACTTGCCGGGCGTGACGGCCTTTCCGGTGATGCGTCAGGGCTTTGGTTCGTCCACCCAGAAGCCACTGCAGTTTGTGATCGGTGGTGGCTCCTATGAGGAGTTGGCCGAATGGCGGGATATCCTGCTGGAAAAAATCGAAGCGGATAATCCGGGGTTGACGGGCATTGACTGGGATTACAAGGAAACCCGTCCGCAGGTCGAGGTGATTGTCGATCAGGACCGCGCCGCCGACCTGGGTGTGAGTGTGGCCAACGTCGGGCGCACGCTGGAAACCATGATGGGCTCGCGTCGGGTCACCACCTTCATTGAAGACGGCGAAGAATACGAGGTGATGCTCGAAGGTGAGCGAAGTGAACAGCGCACACTGGACAGCCTGGAGAATATTTTTGTGCGTTCCGAACGCAGTGGCGAGCTGGTGCCCCTGGCGAGTCTGGTAGAGCTGCGGGAGTTTGCCGACGCCGCTACGCTGCGACGCTATAACCGGATTCGAGCCATCACCATTGAAGCCAACCTGACCGATGGCCTCACCCTGGGGAATGCCCTGACGCATATGGAAGGCCTGGTGGCGGAGCACCTGCCGGAGAATGCGGTGATCGACTACAAGGGCCAGTCCCGCGATTACAAGTTGGCCGGCGGCTCGGTGGCCTTTATTTTCATGATCGGCATTCTGATCACCTTCCTGGTGCTGGCCGCACAGTTCGAGAGTTATATTCACCCCTTCGTGATCATGCTGACGGTGCCACTGGCCATGCTTGGCGGACTGCTGGGGTTATACCTCACCGGCAACTCGCTCAACCTTTACTCCCAGATTGGTCTGGTCATGTTGGTGGGGCTCGCAGCCAAAAACGGCATTCTGATCGTGGAGTTTGCCAACCAGTTGCGGGACCGGGGGATCGCCTTTGATGAGGCCTTGGAGCAGGCCTCCCTGGCCCGTCTGCGGCCCATCCTGATGACCGGCATCACCACAGCGGTGGGTGCCGTGCCCCTGGTGATGTCCTCGGGCGCCGGCTCGGAAACCCGGGCGGTGATCGGGGTGGTGGTGATTTCCGGGGTCCTGGCGGCCACCTTGTTTACCCTGTTTATCGTGCCTACGGCCTACAGTCTGCTGGCCCGCCACACCGGTTCGCCCAACGACGTGAAACGCGAGCTGGAACGGGTGGCGGATGAGTACGATCGCAAACAGCAGAAACATCCCTCCTGATGGACTGACCTGCCAGGGATGGCACGTTTTTCCACTTTCTTGCCGGGCCGGCCATCCAGACCGATCGCCAGTGCGTATATAAAAGCACTCTCAATAACGCACAAATGGAGCCTTCTCCCATGACCGATCTCGTTCAGGTGGTTTACATCAGCCGGGCCACGTTCAAAGCCATGCCCGCCTCCGGCGGTGTGGAGCCGCACGTGGCGCGCATTCTGCAACAGTCCCGCACCAACAACCCCCGCCTGGGGCTCGGCGGTGTGCTTTATTATGGGGAGGGGTGTTTCTTTCAGTGTCTGGAAGGTGAGCGCGAAGTGGTGGATAAAATGCTCGCCAAGCTGAAAGGCGATGATCGCCACAAGGACTTCAAGGTCGTGCTCCAGCGCAATATCACCGAGCGGCAGTTTACCGACTGGTCCATGAAGTACATTCCCACCAATGCCACGGTGAAAGGGTTATTGGCACGGGCAGGGTATGACCGGTTTGATCCCTACCAGTTCGACCAGAAAACCATTGAAGACCTGCTGACCACCTTCCGCGAACTGCGCGCTCAGGCCGATCGGGCCATTCCCAGTCACGCCGCCCAGCCCGAGGTGCGGGCCAACGAGTCGGGTGCCATGCCCTATGTGGTGGCTGGCGTGGTGGTGTTGGCGTGTGCCGTAGCGGTGGGCTGGTTCGTGTTATAGCGAGTTACCACATCAGGTCGTCGGGGATAACATAGTCCTTGTAGGGATCGTCCTCGTCGACCGCTTCCTGGGTTTTCTGGTTGGCGACCACAATGTAGTCCGGGTCGCGCTCGGAGATCTTGTCGGATACCACTTTCGGAATCAGTTCGTAGTTATCCCCGGCGCGGACCACAATGAGTTGGCCGCGAATGATCTGTTGTTGCACCCGAGGGCTGACCAGCAGCTTTTTGATTTTGGTGCCGTCGGTAAAGTTGTACTCCACCTCCCCTTCACCGCTGCCGCGCTTGGCCTGTTTGTGGGTCTGAATCAACTGGCGGATTTGCGCCTCAATGGCTTTTTTCTCGGCGGCGGCCTGGCGTTCGCGATTCAGCGCCCGATCCCGTTCGGCCTTCTCTTCGCGAGTCGCCTGCGCCGACTGGCGGATTTCCGCGTGGGGGTCCTCACCGGTATGGCGGGCCTGCTTTTTCTGTTTGCGCTGTTCTTTCTTAACCTGCTTGGCTTTCTTGTCGTCCACCAAACCGGCTTTCAGCAGTTGATCCTGTAGGGAAGGCATAAGAGGTACCGTATGGGTTGTGCTCGTTGACGGTCATTATGCCAGCTTGGCGCCCATCGAGAAACGACGGGCGCCTTAGTGGCGGAGTGCACTAGACTTTAAGCGCCGCCAACTGCTGTCCCAGGCTCTGGGTGTCTTTCTGCAGATGCCGCGCGGAGTTGCGCAGCTCGCCGCTGGTGCGGGTGCTCTCGTCCGCGACGCGGGAGATGTTGGTGATGTTCTGGTCGATTTCCTGAGCCACCTGGGACTGCTCCTGGGCGGCGGTGGCGATCAGGGTGCTCATTTCCTGAATCCGGTCGATGGCTTCCACCACGTGCTCCAACGCCTGGTTGGCCTCGCTGATCTGCTCGGCACTGGCGTGGGCCTTTTCGGTGCTCGACGCCATGGAGGTCACCGCCCGGTTGGATTGTTTCTGCAGGCGCTCGATGATTTCCTGAATGTCCGCCGTGGACTGCTGAGTGCGCTGGGCCAGGGTGCGCACCTCGTCCGCCACCACGGCAAAGCCGCGCCCCTGTTCCCCCGCCCGGGCCGCTTCAATGGCGGCGTTCAGGGCCAGCAGATTGGTCTGCTCGGCAATGCCGGTAATCACGGTCAGTACCTTCCCGATTTCCTGACTGTTGCGGTCCAACTCCTGCATGATGCCGACGGTGTCGCTCATGGTGGTGTTCAGTTCATCAAAGGTCCGGTGAGTGTTGCGCACCACGCCGTGGGTGCGGCCAACCTCCCGGTTGGCATCATCGGCTTGAGCGGCGGCGTCGCTGGCATGGCTGGCCACTTCCCCGACACTGGCGGACATCTCGTTCATCGCCGAGGCGGCCTGCTCCAACTCACGGCTCTGGCTCTGGCTGCTCTGCTCGGTATTCGCCGCGGCCTGCTCGAGGGTCTCCATCTGGGTGACGATGGTCCCCGAGAGCTGCTGAATCCCCCGAGTCAGGTCGCCCACCTGCCGAATCACCGTGTTGTAGGCGGAGAACATCTGGCCCACTTCATTGTCACTGGCTTCTTCGGTGATAGGGCTGGCGAAGTCACCCGCGCTCATCTTGTTCAAGTGTTTGCGCAGTAAAGTCACTTGTTGCACAAGCCAGGTCAGCCCCAACTGATGAGTAATCAGCGCGACGACCACGATACCTGTATTCAGGAGCGGAATCAGGCTGGAAGGGTTCGATCGATAGCTGAGGACTGCGGAAGTCATCGCCAACGAAATGATCACCAGAAAGGACACCGCGAACTGAGCGTTGATGGATTTGAAGCCTAGAGCACGCATCAATGCGTTCAGTGCAAAGGCAAGCTGGTTGCGCATGGGTAAGAGACCACCGTCAGAGAAAGGAGATTGTCGTGAGTGCGGCCGAAGCGGGCTCGACATCAAAGGCTATCGGCACAGAGGGGGCATTATTGAGGGAAATCGGCTCGGGATAAACCCGGGCCGCGGCGTTATCGGCGCCGGTTTTGACGCAGGTCAAACCTCAGATAGAATGAATTATGTGCCAGTCTCTAGTTGCACCGGAACGGACTTGAACGCCGGAGTCTGACTGCGGGGATCCTGCTCGGTGCCGATCAGAATGTTCGCCTCCGGGTAGTAGGCGAGCAGAGAGCCGGTGGGCAGGTTGAACGGGTAGACCGTCAGGTTTTCCATCACCCCGTGAGCCGAACGCAAAGTGGCTTTGTCGCCGGCTTTCAGGCTCAGGCGTTCCCGGTCTTCCGGCCCCACCAACACACACCAGCGATGCTCGGTGCCCCGGTAACTGTCGGACTCTTCGTAAATGATGGAGTTGAACTGCCCCTCACTGCGGATACTGGCCAGGGTAAAAGGAAAATCCGGCTCGCGGGCGACCGGCAGAGAGTGCACCTGAAAACGGGCCTTGCCGTTGGGGGTGTTGAAGGTTGGCGATGTCAGCAGGCGACCGCCAATGGTGAATTCCTGATGGCTGGTGCCGATATCGGCCAGCGCCTCCATGCCGGGCACCGTCGCGGCTATGGCGGAACGCACCCTGTCGTGTTCCCGAAGGGCCCCGAAATCAAAAGGCCCGGCGGGCAGTAAGCGCTTACCCAGTTCCGCCAGAATGGCCACCTCCGAGCGCACATTGGTCAGGCGGCGAATACCGCCATCGCTCAGTCGTACATAGTTGAACATGGATTCCTGGGTGGTGCTCTGGGGCTCTTCGTCCCGGGCGGTCACTGGCAGAATCAGTGCTTCGCTGCGCTCCATGCCGTGGATGTGCCCCTGGTTCAGGGTGGTGGTCAGATACAGCTTGAAACCCACCCGATCCAACGCCCTCCGGGCAAAAGTGGCGTCCGGCGTCGCGGCGTAGAGGTTACCGCCCATCAGCAGGGCCGCGTCCATTTCCCCGGCGTTGGCGGCGCGCAGGCAGGCGAGGGTGTCCAGCCCCTGAGTGCGGGGCAATTCCAGATCGAAATGGGATTCCAGCGCCGCCAGCACATCCTCGGAGAGCACCGGCTTTACCCCGATGGTGCCGATACCCTGAACGTTGCTGTGGCCCCGCAAAGGCAGCAGGCCCGCCGACGGTTTGCCCAGCATGCCGCGCAACAGCGCCAGATTGGCGATGGCCTCGACATTGTCCACGCCATTGCGGTGGTGGGTGATGCCCATGCCCCAGGCAAACACCGCGTGCTCGGCCCGGGCGTAGTCGGCGGCCAGGGCTTCGATGTCGCTCTGATCGAGGCCACAGGCGGATGTCAGCGACGCCCAGTCCGTCTGTTCCAGATCCGTCCGGTAGGCATCGAAGCCCTCGGTGTGGGCTTCGATGAAGGTGGTATCCAGCGCGTGCTGTTCGAGCAGGGCTTTGCCCACGGCTTTGAGTAGAGCGAGGTCCGAGCCAATGTTCGGTTGCACATAGCGCGAGGCGATCCAGGTGCCGCCACTCAACATGGAGCGGGCACTCTTGGGCACGGCAAAGCGCACCAGCCCCGGCTCTCTGGCCGGGTTGATCACAATCACCTGGCCGCCGCGCTCGCGGCAGTGCTGCAACTGGTGCACAAAGCGGGGGTGATTGGAAGCCGGGTTGGCGCCAATCACAAAAATCAGGTCCGCCCCGCCCATGTCTTCCAGGCTGATGGTGGCCGTGCCGGTGCCGATCACGTTACCCAAGCCCACGCCCGTGGCCTGGTGGCAATAATAGGAGCAATTGTTGACGTTGTTGGTGCCATACAGTCGGGCCAGCAATTGCAACACAAAGCCCGCCTCGTTGGAGGAGCGGCCGGAGGAGTAGAAAAAACTGCGGTTGGGCTCGGTGGCCGCGAACCGCTCGGCGGCCAATGTCAGGGCCTGATCCCAGTCCATGGGCTGGTAGCGATTACTGCCAGCGGGCTTGTACAGCGGCGTGTTCAACCGCCCGAGGTGTTCCAGCTCATGGGCGGAGAGCTCTTTGAAATCATCCAGCGTATGCTCGAACAGCTCGTTGGGGATGGGTGGCTGGATATCCGAGGACTGGGCCTGAATGCTTTTATTGCACACCGAGGGGAACTCATCCAGCTCGTTGGTCATACCCCCGTGCTGGCCACCCATGCCCAGCCCGCAGGCCTTACAGGTATTGCGTGCCTTGAGTGCTTTGGTGGAGTTGAGCAGTCCGATCCGGCTCAGGGTGCGCAGCGTATACAGCACCTTCTTGGGGCCACCCCCGACAATGGTGATGGGGTCGGCAGAGGTTTCGGAGGCACGCTCGGACATGGCAGACTCTTGGGTTACGAATGGCAACTGACAGACTATGCCGAACCGGCAAGCGAGGCAATACGTTGATTGACGCTAAACACTATCTGATTCAGGGGCGGGTCCAGGGCGTTTCCTATCGCGCCAATACCCAACGCAAAGCCCGGGAGCTGGGTCTCACCGGCTGGGTTCGCAACTTGCCCGACGGCCAGGTCGAAGCGCTGGCTCAGGGGGCTCCCGAAACACTGCAAACCTTCGAAGCCTGGCTTTGGCAGGGCCCGGCGTTGGCAGAGGTCACTCGGGTGGAGGTCAGCGAGGCCGAGGGCGAGCCGGCCGGTTCAGATTTCATCGTGCGCGACTGATCCGCTGGATCCATTCTCATGGCCAAAGCCCGTAAAAAGCGCGACCTCCCCACCAAAACCTGCCCGGTGTGTGAGCGGCCTTTCACCTGGCGGAAGAAATGGGAGAAGGATTGGGAAAACGTCAAATACTGCTCCGAGCGCTGCCGCCGAACCGGTACCAGGCGCGACGATTCGCGTAGGTCGGATTAGCGAAGCCTAATCCGACAAAGCCCGCCCACTCACACAACAGGCCGCTTAAACCGCTTACGCGCCTTATCAATCTCATGCCGCATACAGCACTCGTGGGCATGATCATTCACCAACCCCATCGACTGCATAAACGCATACACCGTGGTCGGCCCGACAAACTTCCAGCCGCGCTTCTTGAGATCTTTTGATAAAGCGACCGACTCCGGCGAGGTGCTCAGCGTCTGCGGATCCACATCCGGTCGCTCCTGGGGCTCAAAACGCCACACGTAGGCCGCCAATGAGCCCTCCTCGGACACCAGTTCTTTGGCCCGCTGCGCGTTATTGATCACCGCCTCGATTTTACCCCGATGACGAACAATGCCGGCGTCTTCCAATAAACGCTCAACATCCTTCTCGGTAAAGCGGGCCACCTTGTGAAAATCAAAGTTCTTGAACGCCTTGCGGAAGTTGTCCCGCTTGGCCAGAATCGTGCGCCAACTCAAACCGGACTGAAAGCTCTCCAGGCACAGCTTCTCAAACAGGTGGCGATCGTCATCCACGGGAAAGCCCCACTCCCGATCGTGATACTCAAAAAACTCCGGTGCCGCCTTGCACCAGAAGCAGCGCGGCTGGCCATCGGGGCCGGGTATAGTGTTGGTCATGGTGCCGTCTCCTTGTAGCAATGGTCGATAGGGGTCAGGGTAATAGGAAGGTCATTTCCCGGCTGGCTTTGTTCGGAGTCACTTCGAGGATTTCCGAATCGACGACCTGTTCCGCGACAAACGGATCCCGGCTGACTCGCTCCACAAGTGCTTCTTTGGAGCAGTTGTGCGCCAGTATGGCCCCGCCTCGCTTGGGTTGTAGGCTTCCGGACACCAGAAAAACGCCGTCGTCAAAACCCTGAGTGAGCCATTGATTGTGGAGTTCCATTAACTCGCCGGCTCGGGACTTGTTGTGTGAAAATTTCAATAACACCATAAACATGGGATTTCCCTCCTGTTAAGTCACTGTTGGATGCTCGAGGTTGGCCTTGGCCACTTGGGTGCTTAGCCATTCACACAATTGCTTTACTTCCTGATCGACAAAGAACTCGTCATGAAAGGCGTTAGCCAAGGTGGCGACGCCCTGACTGCGGGCCAGTAGGTGCATGGCCAACTCGTCCGCCTGGTCGGGGCCGACGAGCCGGGTGAATTGATACCCCAGCCAGGTGCGAAATAGGGTAAACAGCTCGCGGGCTTCAGCCTGGGCGGGGTGCCCGAGCTTGGCAAGTTCGCCACACAGCGTGCCCACCGGACAGCCGTAGCGAAGAATCTTGGTCTGGTTGACGATCAGGATTTGAATAAAGCGGCGAATGCGCTCTTCGGGGCCGTCTTCGGCGGCTTCCCATTGATCCAGCATATCGCGGGTATTGGTCAACCGCTGAGCGATAACGGCATCCAGGATGTCATCCTTGGATTTGAAGTGGTGGTAGAAGTTACCGCGTGATATGCCCACGTTTTCAGCGATATCCGCGAAAGAGGTATGCTCAAAACCCTGTTGGTAAAAGAGCCGGTCGGCGGCTTCGATGATGTGTTGGCGTGTCGCGGCTTTGGGCATGGTGGATGTCTTTGCTTAAGGGTGTTACCTCAATTTAGGACATTTGTCCTAGATTGGTCAAGTATTCTTCTGCTTATTAATGTTGAATTTGGAGGTTTTGGTTATTTCGAATGTTTCGAATATTTCGAATATGCTATCATCTGGTATGTAGCCAAAAAGCTATAAATCGCGCCAAAAGGCTATTTAACGGGGAAACGGTTATGGCAGCACACAATATCGTTCACTTACCAACGCCAGCTGAGATGGAGCAGGCAAAGGTATCAAGCCGTACACTGTCCAAGTATGCGGATACCGATCGGGTTCAGCTCGCGTTGCGCGGCAGTAATGGAGAGTCCGATGATCTGGTCTTGCCAGGCCACGTACTTCAGATCTTACTGGATGTGCTGTCCGAGATTTCCAAGGGCAACGCCATCAGTTTAATTCCCCATCATCAGGAGGTGAGTACTCAGGAAGCGGCCAACCTCCTGAATGTCAGTCGCCCCTTTCTGGTCGGACTGCTAAAGCAGGGCGAAATACCCTATCGGAAGGTAGGCAGTCATCGTCGTGTGTTGTTGACTGACATCATGAATTACAAAAAGCGTGTAGATCAACAAAGGAGCCTGACACTGGATGAGTTGGCGGCGTTGTCCCAAGACGAGGATATGGGGTATTGACGCCCGATGAGCAAATTCACGGTAATCTATGATGCCTGTGTGCTGTATCCCGCTCCTTTGCGGGATACGTTGATGCGATTGGCCCTGACTGATCTTTTCAAAGCACAATGGACGGACCATATTCATGAAGAGTGGATTAATGCAGTGCTGCGTCAGGGCAAGCACACCAGAGAGAAGCTCGAACGGGTCAGAACCCTGATGGATAGAAATGCCAGGGATGCAAAAGTGATGGGCTACGAACCGATAATTGAAAGCCTTGATCTGCCAGACCAGAACGATCGGCATGTGCTCGCGGCAGCTATTTGTTGCAGAGCCGATGCTGTCGTTACGTTCAATCTTAAAGATTTTCCCGAGGAAGTGCTGAGTTACTATGGTATCGAAGCTATCCACCCGGATGACTTTATTTACTACCAGCTCGATATGGCGCCTTCTATCTGTTGTAATGCCATTCGCGCCCAGCGCCTCTCACTAAAAAATCCCGAAGTCAGTATCGATGCCTTTCTGGCAACACTTCAAAAACAACAGCTGCCGCAGACGGTGTCCAAGCTCCGAGAGTTTATTGAGTTCCTTTAGTGTACCCCGTCTTTTCAAACTCATACTGCAGAGGCAGCTGCCGCCGTATTTCGTCCATGATCGCCATAATGTCTACCGTTTCTGCCACGGGAATCACCGGGCTTTCTCTCAGGTCGGCGCGCAGGCAGCGGGCGGCTTCCCGGACCTGAAATATAAAGCCGTTGTCCGCGTTTTCCGTGCGGATGGTCTCTTCGCGGTCGATGGTTCGATCCTTCAAATACTTGACGGTAAAGGCGTCGCTCTGCTGAAACTCCGGGTAGTCAATATAGCCCTTGTCACCAAAGAACAGCGCTTCCTGACGCATCAACAGATTGAAACTGGTGTTTACCGTGGCAATGCAGCCCGAGGGGAAAACGAACTGGTAGGAGGCGATTTCGTCGACGCCGGTGTCGCTGAACCGGGCGGTGGCGTGAATGCTGGCGGGCCGTTCGCCCAGCACGTAGCAGAGCATACTGATCGGGTAGATGCCCATATCCAGAGTGACGCCACCGGCCAGTGCCGGATCAAACAGTCGTCCCCGGTAATGCTCCGGGGCAATGCCACCGAAATTGATCGTGGCGACTTTCACTTCGCCAATGGTGTGGTTCCTGATGGCCTCACGCAGCGCTTTCATACTGGGCAAAAACCGGGTCCAGATAGCCTCCATCAGGAAACAGCTCTTGGCCTCGGCGGCATCTTTCAGGCGACGGGCCTGCTCGGCGTTGACGGTAAAGGGCTTTTCGATCACCAGATGTTTGCCGTGCTCCAGCGCCATGAGCGCGTTGTCCGCGTGGAAGTTGTGCGTCGTGGCAATATAGATGACGTCAACATCTTCGCGCTCCACCAGCGACTCATAGGTGTCGGCCTCGATGGCATACTCGCGGGCGAACGCTTCGGCTTTTTCCGGGGATTTGGAGGCAACGGAGATCAGCGCGTTGTCCGCCTCCAACTGAATGGCATCGGCCATTTTATGAGCGATGACACCCGCGCCGATAATACTCCAGCGAATCGTCTTGTCTGACACAATAAGTTCTCCTGTTGATGAGCGCTCTCACGGTAACCCATTGCGGGCTGGATCTGAACCGGGATACCGATTATCGTATGCCCTCAATGTTCACCCATGACAAAGAGATACGATTATGCCTCAAGCAGCCGCACGTCACATCCTGGTCGACAGCGAAGCCACCTGTAATGAATTGAAAGCCAAAATCGAAGCCGGTGAGGATTTTGCCAAACTGGCGCAGGATCACTCCAAGTGCCCCTCGGGCCGCAATGGGGGTGACCTGGGCACCTTTGGTCCGGGCCAAATGGTACCGGAGTTCGACAAGGTGGTTTTCAGCGCGCCGGTCAACGAAGTGCAGGGCCCGGTAAAGACCCAATTCGGTTACCACCTGCTGGAAGTCACTCAGCGCCAGGACTGAGCCTGATCGAATCGTCAGCGGCACCCATGGGGTGCCGCTTCCCTCGCTATCCCTTCTGAACGCGTCCGAGCCCTGACCGCAATCGTCCAAACCGGACACCAAATTTCATTTGACTGAGCATCCAAAACAAAGTACTTTGTAAAACAAAGCATGGATGTACTCAGTGCCTCCTGAGAAGTGGGCTTTACGTCAGAGCGCTGAAAGATGCTTTTATTCTTTTGGTTAACAAGGAGAGCGAGATGACTGAACGTGCACAAAGCGACCTGGCTTACATTCGGGAGCTGATGAGCGAAACCCGCCGGGCGGCCTGTATCAGTGGCGGCTATTTCATAGTTTGGGGCGTCGTGGTAAGCGCGGGGCTCCTGCTGACCTGGTTACAGGTGGTCGGTGTTCTACCCTATGCACCCTACGCGACCTGGGTGCCCTGCATGATCCTGGGCATGCTCGGGAATGTCATTCTGGTGCGCCGGGATAGGCGCGAACCGGTGCAGAGCTACGCGGGACGGTTAGTTGGCATGGTCTGGGTAGCGCTGGGTATCACCCAGCTGTTGTTCTTTTTTGTGGGGCTGGGGCAAGGGGCTTTGCCTGGCGCCTATCTTCCTGCCGTATTTGGTGGGCTGATTGCCGTGGGCATCTTTCTTACCGGCATACTGGCGGGGCTTGGCTGGTTGCGAAACATGGCCTTTGGCTGGTGGCTTGGGTCTCTGGCAATGTTTATCTGGCCGGGTGAAACCGCCATTTTATTGATGGGTGTTCTGTTGTTGCTGTTCTACGTGCTACCCGGCGTACTCTTGATTCGGATGCGTCACCACCGGTTGGACGCGGTGGGAGCCTGAGGTGTCGGATTTTGATCATACCCAGATCGACGATCTGATTCACTCGCGCATTCGCTTGGCGGTCATCGCAGTACTGGCCGGTGTGGATAAAGCAGAGTTCACCTTTATCCGCGACCGGGTCAAAACCACTGACGGTAACTTGAGCACTCATTTACGCAAGCTGGAAGGTCGTCGGTACGTGGCAATTGAAAAACGCTTTGACGGCCGCAAACCGGTCACCGAGGTATCTCTGACCGATTCCGGTCGAGAGGCGTTTGAGCGCTATTTAGCTCACCTTGAGTCAATGCTTGGGGCAGCGCAAGGCAGGGGCCAAAGCTGAAGGCGGTATCATCGACCGCCCGCGGCCAGAAGGACGTTGCGCAAGTGGTCGAACCCGTTGTCTGGTTCTGCCGGAAGCGTTACAGAGCGGGTACACCGCGCCGCTCAAGGGCCAATAACCAGGCTTTGCGTTCAACACCGCCGGCATAGCCGGTCAGCTTGCCGTCTTTACCGATAACCCGGTGGCAGGGCACTACAATGGCAATCGGGTTAGCGCCGTTGGCGGCGCCGACGGCCCGGACGGCCTTGAGGCGCTGGATGAGTTTTGCCTGTTCGGCATAGGATCGGGTCTCGCCGTAGGGAATGGTCTGCAGGGCTTGCCAACAGGCCCGCTGGAAGTCGGTTCCCTCGGCGGCCAGCGGCAGCTCGAACGTCCTGCGCTGACCGGCGAAATAGTCGCTCAGTTGTTGGCGGGCGAGTCGGGTCAGGGCGTTGTCTGGCTGGGCGGACGCCGCACCGGCATCGATAAAATCGATGTGGGTGATGGCATCGTCACCGCCGAGAATGCGCACCGTGCCGATCGGTGTGTCCAGCAGGCTTTGGTAACGGGCTGTCATAACAGACTCCACAGATAAACGGTCAGATAACTCTGCCAGGGCGAGGCATCCTCCGGCCGCCATCGGCGGCTTTGTTCCCCCAGCGCTTTTTGCACACCAAGATCGGACCCGAGCCAGACATCGCTGTCGCCCAGGCCTCGCATCCGCGCGTAGTTTACCGTCCAGGGGCCGATGCCGTTGAGCGCGAGCCAATTTTCAGGGGCTGCCGCCCGCGCTGGCTGGCTGTTGAACAGCTCCGCCAGGTCGAGCAGGGTCTGGCGCCGGCGCCCCGGTATTTTCAAGCTCCCGAGATCATGACCGGCCAGCATGGCCGGGCTTGGAAATAGCCGGTACTCCTTGTGTTGGCTGGGTGCCGGCTGGCCAAACTCCGAGACTACTTGGGCGACGAGGTTGCGCGCGGCCGCGACACTGATTTGCTGCCCGAGAATGGCGCGAACGCCGGCTTCAAACGGATCCCATATACCCGGCAGCCGTAAACCCGGCCGCATTGGACCCAGCTGCGCCTGGACCGGCGCCAGGTGAGCGTCGATGGTGCCGCTGTCGGCATCCAGGTCCAGTAGGCGACGAATGGTACGGACCACCGGCAACAGAGCGGTTGGTTGGCTCAGTTCCAGGCTGACCTCGAAGCCAAAGCGCTCGGGCCGGTGCCGGGCGGTAAAACGACCACTGTGCCCGTTGGCCAAGCGAAAGGTCCGGCCGTAGTAGTTATCTCCGCACCACTCCAGGGTATCGATCAGGCGGGTTTTGAGAAAGTCGCGCAGCGCTGGCCAGTCGTAGGGTGGCCGGTAACTGAGCAAGAGGCGGATGCCGGGCTCCGGGTGCTGGCTGTGAGCTTGGCGTCGCAGGGCACTGGGTGTCAGTCGCAGCGCGCTGGCAAAACAGTCATTGAAGCGGCGCACGCTGCCGAAGCCCGAGGCCAGGGCGATTTCAGTAACCGGCAGCCGGGTCTGTTGCAGCAGGCTCTTCGCGAACAGCACCTGTTGATAGAGGCCGTACTGCTTCGGGCTGGTGCCAACGTTTTGCTGAAACAGTCGGCCGAGGTAACGGCTGCTGATGCCGAGCCGGTCGGCGAGGTCAGTCACGCTGCCCGTCAGCAGGGCGCCATCATCAATCAACCTTAGCGCCCGCTCCAGGGTGGTGTCGGTACCTTTCCAGGCCCAGGAGGTCGGGGCGCTGTCGGGCCGGCAACGCAGGCAGGGGCGAAACCCGGCGTTGGCGGCAGCAATGGCGCTGTCGAAATAGAGAACGTTCCGCTCTTTCGGCGCTGGGGCCGGGCAAATCGGGCGACAGTAGATGCCGGTGGTTTTCACCGCAACAAAAAACCGGCCATCGAAACGATGGTCGCGAGCCAGTCGGGCTTGTCGGTAGTGGCTGTTGGTCACGGTGCCGTCCCCCAGATCAATGAGGACAGTGTACCCCGGAACCGGGGAAAAGCTGGCCGGAAACGGAACTCAATTTGAGGTTAGCCGACAGGCCAATTGACGCCTGAATCTCTTCGGAATACTTGATTGGTCGGATATACTAGGTGCGCCTATTCGATAACGACTTTTTATGCTTGAACGTATCGATGAGCATGGAAAGGGATTAATGACTACGGATTACCCAAAGGAGCACGCTGCATGGCAACGGAAAAGGAAAAAGCAATACTGCGCAAGAACCTGGAAAAGTACGAAGGGAAAGTGTCACATATGTACCTGGACTCTAAAGGCTTTGTTACGGTAGGAATCGGACACCTTTTGAGTACAGTGGCGTCCGCTCAGCTTCTAGCCTTCAAAAACAGTAAAAATCTGCCAGCTACCCAAGAAGAAATAAAAGCGGATTACGACAGTGTCAAAAAACAACCCGCCAATCGACTGGCCTCAATGTACAAAAAACATACAAAACTGAGGCTGCCCGACGCTGAAATTGATAAACTGACAAATAAACATATCCAAAGTTTTGAAAGTGAACTGAAAAGAATATATAGCGATTTTGACAGCTTCCCCAGTAAGGCTCGCCTGGCTTTGTTTGACTTGATATTTAATCTCGGAATGACTGAGCTCAATAATAACTGGCCGAACTTCAATGCCGCAGTAAAAGCGAAGGATTGGCAGAAAGCCGCGGACAACTCAAGTCGAAAATCTCCCATATCTGATGCTCGGAATAAATACGTCAAAGACCTCCTGGAAGCGTGTGTGGACGACTCCAAGGAAGCCGCTGGTTCAGGTAATTCAAAGTAATAGGATCACTTCTATGTTTTCTGTCAAAGGCAAAGACATCGCTCCGGCGGTGGTTCTAGCACTTTTTCTATCTTTACTGGTAGGCTGTTCGGCGGGTGGAGTTGAAGAGAAACGCGCATATCCCGTCCTGTGGCACTCTGGTTTCAAGATGCCGGAGCTCTTGTCTGAACACGTGGATGTTGAGCGAAGAGACCAACTATCCGGTCTGCTAAGCAAGAATTGGTATGCTTCGATTGACGTAACCAACACCCGCGGTGAAGGAGAAGAAGCCTTTTCGAATTGCGAGGAGTTCCTTCAAGGTGTCACCCCAGAGACCCGTACTGTGCGTGATCATGAAATGAACGCCTTTGTTGAGTTGGCTGTCATGTGTCGGGCGACGGAACTTCTAAGGGACGCAGACCGGTCTAGTATCTCCTATATTCCAGAGCCAATTCTAACCGACTCTAGTCCGGACAATTTTCCTTCGGATTTGGCATTTGAAACGTCGAAGACGGAGTCCGAAGAGAACCGACGCGACCCGGAAGTTAAGTATTGGAGTGATATCAATGAAATTCGAAACGTGGACGTCATTTCTCCACAGGTTGTAGATTTTTATACTACGGGAGGCTTGCAGCGACTGGAGCTGGTCGGTCGTGGGGATTTTGACGGCGATGGAGTCGAGGATGTCCTTATTTCTTCCCGGGATTCCGTGGATGGAGGAAGTTATCAACATCTTAGGCTTTTTGTCCTTTCAGTTGACGCTGAGGGAGACTGGCGGACAATTAAGAGCTACCAGTGAATTGTTAACTTGCTGGGGACAGTTTTTGCTGCATGCGTACGCTCTTCCCCGGCCCGGGCCCGGTGCAGCACCACACGCTGCCCGGAGGTATCCAGCTGCGTGAGCTAAGACGGATGGGGAGCCACTTCCCTGTGGCGGCTCGGGATCAGTGCACGGCGTTGAGCGCAGGGGCTCGAGTCAATTCGTGCACCAGTACGTTCCCGGGCAGAACGCCGATGCTCGGGCAGGCCTGGGAAGCCGCATCCAGTAGATCTTCCTCGCGCCGCTCCAGGTCGTTGAATTCCCGCATGATGGCACCGTTGCGCGGATCGGGGAGGGTGATTCCGGTGAGGAAGCCCGAAAGAATCGCCTCTTGGCCTGGTTGGGTGTTGTAGTGTAAGTGCGCGAAGTTGGTGCCCGTTTCGATCTGGTGGCAGCCACTACAGGTGTTGACTGCCAACCCCTGCAGAGCCTCATCCTCGTTGCTGGCTCCGGGGTTGCTTGGGGGCGGATTGGCGGGCACGTTCAGTGCACTGGCCGGGGCGTTCCAAAGTTGAGGGGTGGGTGCGCTGCCGGCAAGAAAGTCGTTGTGACCGGCGAAGTTGTCGGGAATGGTGTGGGTGTGGTTGATTAGCTCAATCCAGTTGAGGTTGACATAATCCGCGAGCACCGTGGTGTTGTTATGGGCCATCAGAGGCTCCTGCTTGACCGTGGTTTGCTGGAGCAGCCCGCCACCGTCCGGTAGCCGGAATTCACGCATTTCCCACAGCGGCGATAGTGGCAGGAATTCGTTGGTCCGGACCTGACTGATGGCGCTGCCATTCGGGCTCGACGGGGCAGCGCCGGCGCTGGCAAACACCTCCGTCAAACTCGCCAGATCACTGTTGTAGTTGCTGGAGCCGTCCAGATCAATCCACGCTTGTGCCCACTCTTTGGTGGCCTGACAGCTATTGATCGGCACCCGGTATTCAAGGATCAGGGTTTTGCCCATGGAGTTGCAGTTGCCATCGTGCAGAGAGAACACGAACCGGCCTTCACCCGCATCGCCACCGCCATAGACGGACGAGGGGCCACGGAGGTCGGCCCGGAGTACGATTCCTAGCAACTTGAACGGGCTGTGTTCTGGTTGCAGGGCAGCACCGGAGCCCCCGCTGCGAATCTCCCACTGTTCAATAATGTCCTGATACACATGGGGACGGGCGTTGACGATATGGTTGTTGATGAGCTGGTTGCTGTTCCAGTGGTCAAACATCTTTTTAATGAAGTCCGAAGTGGATGTCTGGCCATTGTTGATCTGTGCCATCAGTTGCCAAAAGGTCCACTCGCCCATCGGGTTGCCATTTGGGGGTTGGTTGGTACTTTCGCAGAACCAGGTCCGGTCTGGGTCGTTGACCACATCCAGTCGGGTGATCATCAGGGATTCGGATGCGTCCACAGAGGTGGCGCGTGCAGGCTTGAACGGCAGGCCCAGCTCCGGTCCGAGCACCGGAAGCTCGATGGGGCGACGAAACTCGATGGCGTCCAGGCTCAACGGCAACACAAACTGCCGAGGCTTTTCGGCCAGGTGCTGCTCGATGATCATATGTTCACCTTTGACAGAAACGGTCTGCACACCGATTGACTCTCGGCCACCGGGAGTGAACAGCGTACGTTTGCGCTCTAGATTGACCTCGGCAAATATACGGTTCGCCTCCACAAACTGCTCGCTGTCAAATTTCGTTGCGGTGGAAAATATGCCATCTTTCGGTTTCTCATCACCGTTCTCTCCCCGGTCGTTAAGGACGATGCGCTCATCTCCCAGCACGATGGCGACCTCGGTGCCGGGTTTCTGGTGAGGGAAACGCGTGGCCACCACCGCCTCGCCTTTGTTCATTGGAATTAACCATAACTCGGTTGGCTTGGGATTCCGGATAGAGTTGTCGTCGGATTTTTGCGCCTGGGTGAAGGCCGAAAAGCCGACTAACGTACAAATGGTGATTGTGACGAATGTGTGAGAGAACGTCCTCTTCATCGTTTGATTCCTCCTGATTGGGCCCCACGGCAGGGATTATTTTGTTGATGGTCCCGTCTCTGATCAGCTTTTACCAGATTCGTAGCCAGGACAAGCCGCCGGGCTTTTCACCCGTCGGCCCATTAAAGTCTTAGGAAGGAACCGGACGATCGTCTAATGCGCGAGACCACTTTTTGTAAAGACGTGAACCGTACCTCAAAAAGCGGAGGACTCTGAGGACAAGTGAAAAAGTCAGACGCCAGGTCCTTGCGTCCTACACGGTAGTGGCGGTGTCAAATTCACACAGTTGTCATTTAGCTGGAACCTTTCTGTCACATATCCCCTTCAAGATATGCGCACAAAGATTATTACGCCAAAATTTTGTGTTGTTTAGTTATAAGGGGATGTTATGAATTTTCGCCAAATGCCATTGGCAATCGCCGTTACGGCCCTATCGGCGGGCAGTACTTCGTTGTCATATGCGCAACAGCCTGTGATACAGGAAGAGCTGGTCGTTACTGGTCAGCGCGAAGCGCGCAACGAAGCCATTGATCTGTACCGCGACTCGGACAGCATTACCAACTTTATTGCCTCAGACGCCATGGGTCAGTTTGTGGACCAGAACGTGGCCGAGTCCCTGCAGCGCCTGCCGGGTGTGTCCATCTCCCGTGACCAGGGCGAAGGTCGCTTTGTCAGCGTGCGCGGTGTGAGTGCGGGGCTGAGTTCGGTGTCCATTAACGGTATGCGCATCGGTACTCCGGAAGACGGCTCCCGCGCGGTGCCGCTGGATGTGATTCCCACCGGCTCCGTTGAGCTGATCGAAATCACCAAGGTGCCCACACCGGATATGCCCGGCGATGCCATTGGCGGTGCGGTGAATGTGAAGTCCGGGTCCGCATTCGACTATGACGGCGACACTTTCCGTTACCGTGCCGAGGGGTCTTACAACGAGCTGAGCGAAAAGACCAGCCCCAAACTGCAGGCCAACTACACCGACGTGGTGAATGCCTTTGGAGGCTCTGAGAATTTCGGTATTTCCCTCGGCGCGAACTTTCTGGACCGCGAGTTCCAGTCAGACAATATTGAAGCCGCCTATTACGAAAACGATGATCTCGGCGAGACTGTCAAGGCCCTGCAGGAAGTCCAGCTGCGTAAGTACTACGTCAACCGCGAGCGTATCGGTGCCAACGTCAACCTGGAATATCGCCCGGATGACACCAGCCGCTACTACATGAATACCGTGTTCAGCCGTTTCAGCGATGCCGAAACCCGTCAGCGTAGCATCTATGTATTTGAAGACGGCACCCTGGCCGATTTCGATGGTAACAGCGGTACCTTTGAAGACATCGCCGAGGACGGCTTCCGTCGACGCATCCGCTTCCGTACCAAAGAGCAGGACACCACGGCCCTGGCCCTGGGCGGTGAGCACATCATGGAATCCATGGAGCTGGATTATCAATTGGGTTACTCGGTGACTCGCGAGAAGGTGCCCGATGAAACCGAGGGCCGATTCGAGTACCAAACGCAAGAACTCGACGGTGAATTCACCATCGGTCAGGGTATTCCGTCCTTCCGTATTCTGAACCAGGGCGCCGAAGATATCAGCCACCTGAATCACGCCGAGTACCTGCTGGATCGCGTGGTACTGGAGCCGAAATTCATCGACGATGACGACCTGAATTTCTCGGCCAACGCTCTGTTCCGTGATGCCTTTGGTCAGCGCAACTTCTCTCTGAAGACCGGTATCGATTTCCGGGCCAAAAGCAAAGATGTCGACGTCAATGAAATCGAGCTGCGCGATGTGCCGGAACTGGGCCTTGAGCCCTACACCATCGGCGCGCCGGACTACCCCTTCGCCAATCTCGGGGAGGGAATCAGTGAATCAATGTTCCTGAGCGATTTCTATGCCGACCGCGATGCATTCCAGATTCGCCCGCAGGATGAGGACGAAGCGCGCGAGTTGCAGCAGGCTGAAGATTTTGTCGCCGATGAAGATGTGCTCGCCGGCTACCTGATGGGCACCTGGCAGGCCGATAACTGGCAGTTGATCGCCGGAGCGCGAGTGGAGTACACCGACTACAGCGCCACGGGCAATCAGTTGGAGTTCGATGAGAACGGCGATCTGTCGATCACCAGTCGTTCTGTGGAGTCCGACTACTCCAATGTACTGCCGGGGCTGCACTACCGTTACAACCTGAGCGACGACATGGTGTTGCGTGCAGCCTGGAGTACCACCATCGCCCGTCCAAGCTTTTCCGATATTTCGCCGCGTTTTTCCATCAACCGGGAAGACCTGGAGATCGATGCCGGAAACCCAGATCTGGACCCCTACCAGTCCACCAACTTTGACATCATGTTTGACTGGTACCGCGATGGTGGTGTGATGTCGGCCGGTATTTTCCACAAGGATATCGACGATTACATTGCCGAGTTCACCACCACCAACAATGCCCAGTTTGCCGGTTACGAAGTGACCACGCCGGTCAATGGCACTGACGCCTCGGTGACCGGGGTGGAGTTCAATCTGGAAGAACAACTGGGTGCGTTTCTGGTCGGCGGTAACCTGACTTTCCTGGATACCGAGTTGTCGCTGGAGCAGCGGGACGGGGAAACCTTTGCCCTGCCCGAGTCGGCCGAGCAGTCCGGTAACCTGTATGTGGGCTACGAGATGGGTCGCTTCAGTACGCGCCTGAGTATTTCTCACCGTGATGAGTATCTGAGTGAGGTGGGTGACAGTCAGGCGTTTGATATTTATGTGGCGCCGCACACCCAGGTGGACCTGACGGCGTCGTATCGCCTGGCGGAAAGTCTGGACCTGGTGTTTGAGTTGGTGAATATCAATGACGAACCGCTGGAGTTGTATCAGGGGTCTGAGGGTTACACCTACCAGTTGGAAGAGTACGGTCGGACCGCGTCGTTTGGGGTTAAGGGGAGTTTTTAGTCCGGGGGAAAGTGGTCGGGTTGGGTAACGGCGGATGCGGGCTTAATACCGCTGCGCTCGGCCCCTACGCGACCTGCCGTGGTGGATCGGTCCGACGCCTCGGAGCGAAGCGCATCCGCCGCAAACCCACCCACAACCGTGCGGACACCCAAAAAACTTGCGTAGGGCGGATAAGCGCAAAGCGCGCATCCGCCGTAACTGAACCCAACGCCCTACCAAACAAAAAACGGCACCCTCGGGCGCCGTTTTTTTATGCATGCTTCGCAGGCTGAGTCTTAAGCCCCTTCACTCTCCACCGCATTCCGATACCCATCGGCATCCAGCGCATCGTCCAGCTCCGCCGTATCGGTCGGCTGCACGCGGAAGAACCAACCATCATCGTAGGGCGAGCCGTTCACGGTTTCCGGTGAATCTTCCAACGCGTCGTTGATGGCGATCACTTCGCCACTGACCGGCGAGTAAATGTCCGAGGCGGCCTTCACCGATTCCACCACGCCGGCTTCCTCGCCCTTGCTGACGGTGCTGCCCACTTCCGGCAGTTCCACAAACACCACATCACCCAGGCTGTCCTGGGCGTGATCGCTGATGCCGATGGTGACGGTGCCATCTTCTTCCAGCCGCGCCCACTCGTGGCTGGGCAGGTATTTCAGTTCATTGCGAATCTCGCTCATGGCTCGCTTTCCTGTGGTCAGTTGAATAAAAATTAAATGAGGGCTTTGCCGTTGCGGACAAACGCCGGTTTGGTGACCGACACGGTCACCCACTTGCCGCGCAGTTCCACTTCGCACTGCTCGCCCACCTCGATGGGCGCCCGGGCCAGGGCAATGCTGTGGCCCAGGGTCGGGGAGAAACTGCCGCTGGTGATGACGCCTTCGCGCTCACTTCCGGAAACGCGGACCCGCTGACCGGCACGCAGTACACCGCGCGCGGTCATACTCAGGCCCACCAACTTGTCCTGCACACCGGCCGCCTTCTGGTCGGTCAGCGCCTGACGGCCGACAAAGTCCCGCTGCTCCGGTACCCAGGCGATGGTCCAGCCCATATTGGCCACCAGCGGCGAGGTCTGCTCATCCATTTCGTGACCGTACAGGTTCATGCCCGCTTCCAGGCGCAGGGTGTCCCGCGCGCCCAGACCGCAGGGCGCTACCCCGGCCTCAGCCAGGGCTTTCCATAAGGCTTCCGCCCGCTCGCCGGGCAACACGATTTCCAGTCCGTCTTCACCGGTATAGCCGGTTCGGCCGATAAACCAGTCGTCCGCCTCATACGCCTGAAAGATGCTCAGTTGTTCAATGCCTTCGGCGTACTGGGGCAACACTTGAGTCACCCGGGCAATCGCCTCGGGGCCCTGCACCGCAATCATCGCCAGGTGAGGGCGCTCATCGATTTCGACATCGTAATCCTGACCGACCTCGCGCATCCAGGCCAGATCTTTCTCCCGGGTGGCACAGTTCACCACCAGGCGGTAGTGACCCTCGCGCAGGAAGTGTCCCTCCCGATTGTAGGCAATCAGGTCATCGACCACGCAACCCTCGTGATTGAGCATACCGCTGTACAGGGCCTTGCCGGGCTTGCCGTCGAGCTTGGCCACATCGTTGGCCAGCAGGTACTGCAGGTAGGGTTTGGCGTGGGTGCCGCAGACGTCCACCACGGTCATGTGGGACACATCGAACATGCCGGCGGCCCGCCGCACCTGGTGGTGCTCTTCCATTTGCGAGCCGTAGTTCAGCGGCATGTCCCAGCCGCCGAAATCAACGATTTTCCCACCCATGGCGACATGGGTGTCATACAAAGGGGTGCGGTTGCCCATAGTGTGCTGGTCCAGAACGTGGGATCGGGCGGAAGCCGTAGCTCCCGTAAGACCGGTAAAAGGCCGCTATTTTAGCGGCCCGGGGGCGTTTTAACCAGTGGTGACTCGTTGGCCGGTCAGGGTTTCGGGCCGGAACCGGAGCTGAGGGTGGTGGCGGTGCGCGCTGGCAGCCGACTCTGGCGGATCATCAACATCACGGGCGCGATACTCAGGATTACCAGGGTCAGGGCCGGCAGGGCGGCCCGGCGCCACTGGCCCTCGCCGGTGAGCTCGTAAATGCGCACCGCCAGGGTGTCCCAACCGAAGGGGCGCAACAGTAGGGTGGCGGGCATCTCTTTCATGGTGTCCACCAGAACCAGCAGCGCCGCGGTCAGTAATCCGGGCGTCAGCAGAGGCAGGTACACCCGCAGCAATACCCGCCACTGATTGGCGCCCAGGCTGTGGGCGGCCTCCTGGTAACTGGGGCGAATGCGCTCCAGGCTCGACTGCACCGGGCCAAACGCCACCGAGAAAAAGCGGATGGCGTAGGCGAGAATGAGTGCCAGCAGGGTGCCCACCAACAATTGTTGGGTCTCCAGGCCCAGCAATGCCTGGACGCGGTTGATGATTTCCCGGTCGATGAACGCAAAACCGATCATGATGCCCACCGCGAGCACCGAGCCGGGCAGGGCGTAGCCCAGACTGGCCAGGCGCACCGCGCCACTGACCTGATGCTTGCCCAGCAGGCGCTGGCCGTAGGCCACCAGCAACGCGAGCAGAGTGGTGGCCAGCGCTGCGACACCGCCGAGAATGAAGGTGTGGCGAATCAGGCTCCAGTAGCGGCTGTCCAGGGCGGCGGCGCCTTCGGCCCAGGTCCACAGGGCCAGCTGGCCAATGGGGATGGCAAAGGCCACCACAAACACCGTGATGCAGTAGCCGCTGGCCAGCCAGGCCTGGACGCCCTTGAGAGGGTAGCGCTGGGTTTCCCGGCGCGGAGTCTGGTGGAAGCGGCTGCGGCCCCGGCCCTTCTGTTCGGCGAATAACGCCAGGGCGACAAACAGTAACAGGAGCGAGGCGAGCTGGGCGGCGGCGGTCAGGTTGAAAAAACCAAACCAGGACTTGTAGATGGCGGTGGTGAAGGTGTCGTAATTGAACACTGCCACCGCGCCAAAATCCGCCAGAGTCTCCATCAGCGCCAGGGAAATACCCACCGCAATGGCTGGTCGGGCCATGGGCAGGGCGACCCGCCAGAAGGCACCCCAGGGGCCTTCGCCAAGCAGCCGGGCGGCGTCGGTCAAGCCGCGGCCCTGAGCGATAAAGGCACTGCGGGCGAGCATGTAGACATAGGGGTAGAGAACGCAGGTCATGATGAACACGACCCCGAGCGGGCCCCGGACCGGCAGGAAGGCGACGTCCGGGCCGAGCCAGGCGCGCCAGAGGCTCTGAATGGGCCCGGCGTAATCGGTAATCGCCAGGAACACAAAGGCGACCACGTAAGTGGGTACCGCCAAAGGCAGCATCAGCGCCCAGTCCAGCCAGCGTCGGCCGGGAAAGTCACAGACCGCCACCAGCCAGGCGAGACTGACGCCGAGCAGGAGCGTCCAGAGTCCGACCCCCACCACCAGAATCAGGGTGTTTTCCAGTAGCCGCCCGAGCTGGGTCTGAATCAGGTGCTGCCAGATATCCGTCTGCGCATCCCCCCAGCTCAGGACGATCACACTCACCGGCATCAGCACCAGTACCGCCATGAACCAGACGGGCAGGTGCCACAGGCGGGCCTGCCAGTAATGGCGGCGGCGTTCGCGCTGAATCACGCTGTGAGTCATGGCTGGATTGGTCAATCGAGGACCCTGAAGCACGGGTTTAAAAACAACAACGGGAGCCGGCCCGGTCAGGCCGACTCCCGATACGACGGTACCTGCGGGTACCGATTACCGATAGCCGGCGCGATCCATCAACTTGATGGCATCGCTCTGAAGGCGACCGGCGGATTCTACATTGACCGAGTCCGCTTTGAAATCGCCCCAGGCGGCGACGAAGTCAGAGGGCTCGACGCTACCGTTGGCGGGGTACTCCTGATTGGCCTCGGCAAATTGCTCCTGGGCTTCCGGGCTGGACAGCCACTCGAGCAGGGCCTGAGCCGCTTCGGGCTGTTTGGCGTGCTTGGTCAGGCCGGCGCCGGAGACGTTGACGTGCACCCCGCGACCGTCCTGGTTGGGCCAGAAGATGGCCAGTTTCACCTCCGGATTATCTTTCTGAAGGCGGCCGAAGTAATAGGTGTTGACCAGGGTGACATCACACTGACCCGCCAGCACCGCTTCCATGGCCGAGGTGTCGTTGGAGTGCGGAGCGGTGGCCAGGTTGTTCACCCAGCCGGAAACGATCTCTTCCGTCGTCTCTTCTCCCAGGGTGTTGATCATGGTGGCGACCAGAGACTGGTTGTATACCTTCTTGGCGGTTCGCAGGCACAGGCGGCCCTGCCATTGATCATCGGCCAGCGCCTCGTAGGTGCTCAGCTCGCTGGGGTCAACCCGCTCGGTGGAGTAGACGATGGTGCGGGCACGCACCGACAGGCCGAACCAGTCGTTGTTGTCCGCCTGCAGATGGTCGGGAATATTGCGCTCCAGCACCTCTGACTCAACCGGCTGGAACAGGCCTTCCTGGGAGGCCTGCCAGAGGTTGCCCGCATCCACGGTCAGCAGCAGGTCCGCCGGGGTATTGCTGCCTTCGGCCTTCAGCCGCTGGATCAAGGCACCGGCGCTGTCGGTAATGAAGCGGACCTTCACGCCGGTTTCCTCGGTGTAGCGCTCGAAAATCGGCTGGATCAGGTGTTCGGCGCGGGCCGAATACACCGTGACGGTGGGTTTGGCCTCGGTCTGCTCGGCCTGGCCTTGGTCGCCGGAGTCGCTGCAGGCCGCCAAGAGCAGGCCGGTGGTTCCAGCCAGCAGGCCGCCAATCAAAGTGCGGGTCAGTTGTTTCATAAAGAAGCCACCTAATGTGCAGAGAATGCTGATATACAAACAGGAAGTGTAACGCTGCATAAGATGATAAGTATTCTTATTTACAGAAGCAAACGCTTTCTTAACGTTTTTATACCGCGGTTGCGACGTTGAGACGTCTACACTTGGGCTGATTTCGCTTTGGGCTTACACTGAGCCCTTTTCCATCACAATTTCCGCCATAGTGCGACAGGGGAGTGCCGGGTGAAACTGTTAAGACGTCTGTTCAAGGTTCTGGTAGCGCTGGTGCTGTTGATTGTGATCGCCGCAGTCGCATTGGTGTTTGTGTTCGACCCCAACATGTTCAAACCACGCCTCGAGAGCCTGGCCCAGGAGCAGGGGGTTGCGCTGGAGATCAACGGCAATCTGGGCTGGCAGTTATGGCCCGCCCTGGGGGTGGAGGTCAACGATATCCGGGTCGCCGCGGTGAGCGCGCCGGATGACGCCATTGCGGAGCTCAACCAGGCCAGCCTGCGCCTGGCCATTCGCCCGCTGTTGCAGGGCGAAGTGTCGGTGCACCACATTCTCATTGATGGTGCGGCGCTGGACCTGATAGTGGACGAGCAGGGGCAGGGCAATTGGGAAGCGCTTCTGCCGGAGGAGAGTACTCCGGAGCAGCCCGCGCCGGAACCCGCAACCGCCAGTGAAGCCGAGTCCGGCAAGGCGCTGCAACTGGCTGTGGAGCAGATCACCCTGAGCAATGCCTCACTGCACTATCGCGACCTCGGGACCGGGCAGGACCTCACCCTCTCGCCGCTGAACGTGGGCATTACCGGCTTCAACCTGCAGGGCCAGCCGTTCAATCTCGCCCTGGGCTGGGAAGCGTCCATTGAAGACCCGGCCACGCTCGGCAATGAACCACTGGCGGTGGCGGGAGAACTGGATGGGCGGATCACTCTGGCGCAGGACTTTTCTCATTTGGAGCTGAGCAACGGCCGTTTGCGGGTCGAGTTGGCTCGGGCCGGCGCCTCCGACGATATTCGCCTGACCATCAACGCCCGCGTGGATGAGCTGCTGACCAGTCCGCGTTATCAGAGCGACCTGACCCTGGAGCCGTTCAGCCCGAAGGCGCTGATGGCGGTACTGTCCTTACCAGCGCCAGAACTGGCGGACCCGGAGGCTCTGTCCCGGGTTGCGGTGAGCGCCCGGGTCGAAGGCACCACCGAGCAGGTATCGGTCGATCCGCTGCGCCTGGAATTGGATGAAACCACCATTGAAGGGCGGGCGGCGATCACCGATCTGTCGCAAATGGCTCTGAACGTCGCACTGACGGGCGACCGGATCAATATCGACCATTACCTGCCGCCTCCGTCCGAGGAAGCGGTGGAGGAAGAAACCGGGAGCACCGGAGACGAGCCCCTGATCCCACTTGAGCTGATCCGCTCACTGGATGTCGCCTTTGGTCTGGATTTCGGCGCCCTGACGGTCAAGGACCTGGAAATGCAGGACCTGAGCGTGCGCCTGCTGGCTCGCGACGGCGTGGTCAATCTGGAACGGGCCACGCTCAACGCCTACCAGGGCCGGCTCGATGCCAATGCCCGCCTGGACGGTACCGGTGAAACAGCAGTGGTGGATCTGGTGGCGGACCTGAGCGGGCTGGAACTCGGCCCTCTTCTGACCGCCCTGGAGTTTGATGAAAAGCTGCAACTGACCGGCGCATTGAACGCCGATGTGGCCGCGGATACCCGGGGCCTGACCCTGAATGAACTCACCTCGGCGTTGGATGCGCAGGCCGCCTTCTCCGGCGCTCAAGTGCGGCTCGCGCCGCTGAACGTCGAGCAGAAGTTCTGCGAAATCGTCAACCGGGTGACGCAGGCGCAAGCCGATCCGCAGAAAGCCTGGGCGGATTACACCGAAATGAAAGCCCTGTCCGGCAAGGTTACCATCCAGGATCAGGTGATTCGTCTGGAATCCCTGCAGGCCGGAGTGGAGCGCCTGACCCTTGGGGCCCAGGGTAAACTGGACATGAAACAGGCGCTGTACGACTTTACCCTGCCCATGCGCCTGGGCAGTGAGGGCACCAGTGAAGGGGGCTGTCAGGTCACCAGCAATTACTGGCTGGACCGGAGCCTGTCGCTGCTGCGCTGCCGGGGTTCACTGGATGACCTCAACCCACTTGGCGACTGTGGGCTCGACAGCGACGGAGTGCAGTCCCTGATCAAGGACTTCGCCGCCTACAAACTCAAAGAGCAGCACGGCGAGCGCATTGAAGCGGAAAAGGCCCGCGCCCAGCAAAAAGTGGACGAGGAGAAAGCCCGCGCCCGGGAGAAGCTCGATGAGGAAAAACGCGAGCTTGAAGACCGGGTACGCGAGCGCCTGCTGGGTGGCGACGATGAAGAGGCGACCGATGAGTCCGGCGAGTCCGAACCGAGTGCGGAAGAGCGGCTGAAAGATCTGTTCCGCCGCTGATGGTCGCGACGGTGTGTGTGGTACCCGACTGAAGTGAAACGAGCCGTAAATGAGTGATACCCCCTTTGCCCGTGCCGTGCTGCGTTGGTTTGATCGTCACGGGCGCAAGCATCTGCCGTGGCAGCAGAACATCAATGCCTACCGGGTCTGGTTGTCGGAGATCATGCTCCAGCAGACCCAGGTGACCACGGTCATTCCCTATTTCGAACGATTCATGGAGCGCTTCCCCACGGTCGAGGCACTGGCTGAGGCCCCCGTAGATGAAGTGCTGCACCTGTGGACCGGACTGGGCTATTACGCCCGGGCACGCAACCTGCACCGCTGCGCCCAGCAGGTGGTGAGCGAGCATGGCGGGGCCTTCCCCCGCAGTGTCGAGGCGCTGAGCGATCTGCCGGGTATTGGCCGGTCCACCGCCGGCGCCATTGCCAGCATTGCTTATGGTGAACACGCGGCGATTCTCGATGGCAACGTCAAACGGGTGCTGGCCCGTCACTATGCGGTACCCGGCTGGCCGGGCCAGACCGCTGTGCAGAATGCCCTCTGGGAGTACGCCGAGGTCAATACGCCAAAACGTCGGGTGGGGGATTACACCCAGGCCATGATGGATCTGGGGGCGACCCTGTGCACCCGCACCCGACCGCAGTGCGACCAGTGCCCGGTGAATGACAGCTGCATCGCCCGGGCCCAGGGTAATCCCACCGATTATCCGGGCAAGAAACCGAAAAAAGACAAACCGGTCAAAGCCGTGCAGTTCCTGATGTTGCGCAACCCTGCGGGAGATATACTGTTGCAGCAGCGCCCACCGCAGGGAATCTGGGGTGGCCTCTGGGGGTTCCCGGAGCTGGCGCGGGAGGAAGACGCCCAGGTTCATGTGCAGGACCACTATGGCGAAGTCGTCGATCGGGAAATCTGGGACAGCTATCGGCACACCTTCAGCCATTATCACCTGGATATCACCCCCGTGCTGTTGCAGCTGGCGCGGGAGCCGGACAGGGTGGGCGAGCGGGCTCAGACCTGGTATCGGCTCGATCGGCCCGAAGCACTGGGGTTGGCCGCGCCGGTCAAAAAGCTGTTACAGCAATTGGCGGAGCTGGACCCGCGCGCCCTGACTGCGGCGGAATAAATACCACAGGAGATTCAGATGAAAACGATAATAATGACCGCCTTGAGCACCCTGCTTGGGCTGACATCGCTGGCGGCATCGGCAACGGAATTTCAGCCCTTTCAGACCTACACTCGCCCGGCCCTGCCGTTGAACGGGGAGTGGAAAATCATCGTCGACCCCTATGAGAACGGCTATTACAACTATCGCTACGAGCCGTTTGACCAGATGGACAATCCGCCGCGCAGTGCCTATTTTCGCGATGCCAAACCGCGCCACTCCGGCGAACTGATCGAATATGACTTTGACGCCTCCGAGAGCCTGACTGTGCCGGGGGACTGGAATACCCAGAAAGAAAAACTGTATTACTACGAAGGCTCCATCTGGTATCGCAAACTGTTCAATGCGCCCGCGACCGAAGGTAAGCAGCGCACGTTTCTGCATTTTGGTGCGGCCAACTATCGCGCCGATGTGTACCTCAATGGCGAAAAGCTCGGGCACCACGTCGGCGGTTTTACCCCGTTCTATTTTGAAACCACCGGCAAGCTGAAACCCCAGGGTAATTCCCTCGTCGTAAAGGTGGATAACAAACGCCAACGTGACGGCGTGCCCACTCTTAACACCGACTGGTGGAACTATGGCGGCATCACCCGCAGTGTGCGCCTGCTGGTGACTCCCGAAGTGTTCGTGCGGGATTACAAAATTCAGCTCAATGACCACAAAACCGGGGAGCTGTCCGGCTATGCGGTGGTCGATGGTGCCGGCGCCGGTCGGGAAGTGCGACTGACGTTACCGCAACTCAATATCGATGTTCGGGCCACCACCAACGCTGAGGGCGTTGCGACCTTTAGCGCTCGAGCCGTGGGGGCTCAACTTTGGTCGCCGGACAGCCCGCGTATGTATCAGGTCATCGTGCGCACGGGCAACGACCGGCTGGATGACGAAGTGGGGCTGCGCACCATTGAAGCTGAGGGCAAACAGTTACTGCTGAACGGCAAGCCGATCTTCCTGCGGGGGATTTCCCTGCACGAGGAATACGCCGTGGACGGCGGTGGTCGCGTCACCTCCGTGGAAGAAGCCCGCAAGCAGCTGCAGTGGGCGCGCGACCTGAATGCCAACTTTGTGCGCCTGGCACACTACCCGCACAACGAACACATTGTCCGTCTGGCCGACCAACTGGGCGTCATGCTCTGGTCGGAAATTCCGGTGTACTGGACCATCAACTGGGACAGTGAAGAAACCTACCAGAATGCCCAGGCGCAACTGGAAGAAATGATCGGACGGGACAAAAACCGCGCCTCGATCATTATCTGGTCACTGGCCAATGAAACGCCCGTGAGTGAGGCGCGCAATCGGTTCCTGACCCGTCTGGCCGACCGGGCCCGTTCCCTGGACAGTAGCCGCTTGATCAGCGCCGCCATGGAAAAGCACTACGACCCCGAGAATCCTGAGCGTGCCATCGTGGAGGATCCCCTGGCGGAGTTGATGGACATTGTCAGCTTCAATCAATACATCGGCTGGTACGATGGATTACACGAAAAAGCCGAGCGGGTCACTTGGCACATACCGTACGACAAGCCGGTGTTTATCAGCGAGTTCGGAGCCGGTGCCAAGCAGGGCCTGCAGGGCGACTCCAACACTCTCTGGACCGAGGCCTATCAGGCCGAGTTGTACCGCAAAACCCTGGCCATGCTCGACAAGATCGATGGTTTTGTCGGTACCTCACCCTGGATTCTGGCGGATTTCCGCTCGCCGCGTCGTACGCTGCCGGGAGTTCAGGACGACTTCAACCGCAAGGGCCTGCTGTCCGAAACCGGTGTCCGCAAGGAGGCCTTTGGCGTGCTCCGCGAATACTATCGCCAGCGCGCTCTGGAGCGGGTCACTGTGGAAAAGGCCGAACAGAGTGAGTAGTATCCCGGCCACATTGAAGGCTTAGGAGGCACGCCGTATGTCCCGCACCGTATTCTGTCGCAAGTACCAACGTGAGCTGGAGGGCCTGGAGCGTCCTCCACTGCCCGGCCCCAAGGGGCAGGACATCTATGACAACATCTCCCGCCAGGCTTGGCAGGAGTGGCTGGCGCATCAGACCATGCTGATCAATGAAAAGCATCTGAATCTGATGGACATGGGTTCGCGTACTTACCTCAGTGAGCAAATGGACAAGTTTCTCTCCGGGGACGACTACGACAAGGCCGAAGGCTACGTCCCACCCAGTGACACCGACGGCGCATCCTGACGGCCGCCCCCGATGGCCAGCGCCATTCGCACCCTGCTGATCATCAACCCCGGTAGCCGTCGGGGTTCCGAGGCGACGCTCGATGAAGGCGTAGAGCGCCTGCGCAGCGCCGGGTTTGAGGTCGAGGTCTATCTGTCCGAGGGGCCGGAGCAAAGCCGCCGGGCGGTGCGCGAGCGTCGCGAGCAACTGGAGCTGGTCATCATGGCCGGAGGCGATGGCACCATCAGCTCCATGGCCCAGACCCTGTATGAATGCCAACTGTCGCTGGCGATTCTGCCGCTCGGTACCGCCAACGACCTCGCCCGAACCTTGGGGGTCCCTCAGGAGTTGAACGCCGCCTTTGACGTCATTGCCGCCAACCCGCGCCGCCGGATCGACCTGGGCGTGGTCAACGACCAGTATTTTTTCAATGTGGCGAACCTTGGCCTGGGGGTGCAGGTCACAGAAGAGCTGACCGACGAGGTCAAGAAACAGTGGGGCGTGTTCAGCTATCTCAAAGCGTTCTTTGCCGCGCTGCTGCGCCGCCGTCAGTTCCGCGTCCGACTGACCGTCGATGGCCAGCGCCAGAAACTGCGCTCCATCCAACTGGCGGTGGGCAACGGCCGTTACTACGGTGGCGGTAACGTGGTCCGGGATTGCGCCAGTATCGATGATGGCCTGTTATCGCTATACAGCGTGCGTCCTTTGGGCGTCTGGGAGCTTCTGACGCTGGCACCGCTGCTGCGCGAAGGCCAGTATGACCTGGACCACCGGGTCGTGACCGCGCGGGGTCAGCGGATCGAGATAGAGACCCGTCCGACCGGTATGTCGATACACGCGGACGGCGAGCCGGTAACCGCCACGCCGGCACAGTTCCACTGCATCCCTGGTGCGCTGGAAGTGGTGGCGCGGGAGAACAATGCTTTTGAAACCGACAGGCCAATGCTATGAATCTGCTCAGAACCGATCTGCAAACCGCCCTGCAAAACCTGCACGTTGGGGTACAGGAAAGCGCGGACAACCTGCGCGACCTGGCGGAGTTCATTGACGATGATGACGTGGCGGCCCTGTTTTCAAGCCTGGCCGATGCCCGCGACAGTCTGTCCGACGGCCTGGCCGACGCCATCCGCACCGCCGGCGACCTGCCGGCGGCCCCGAACAGCGAAAAAGAAGCCGGTGAACATCTGATCCACCGCATCCGGGCCCTGTTCTCGGCGGACCAGACCGTCAGCCTGATTAGCCAGTGCCTGGAGGCGGAAGAACACCTGCATCAGGTACTGACCGACTGCGACGCCCTGAACCCCGAGGCGCCTTATCCCCACTGGCGGGAAAAAGTGAGTGCCCACTTGGACGAAAGCCGTGCCCAACTGGAGCAGTGCCTGAAAAAACACGGCGGTTAGGCATCAGTCCTCAGGAATTTGCCAACCCCTCTTGACTCATTGAGTCTGAAACGGTTTAATACGCGCCTCTTGTCGCCGAGCCCCCGGGGCTGGCAGACCAAGACAAGAAAAGCCCGGATAGCTCAGTCGGTAGAGCAGTGGATTGAAAATCCTCGTGTCGGTGGTTCGATTCCGCCTCCGGGCACCATACTTTGAAAAGACCCCGTTAGCCCCCATGGCTGCGGGGTTTTTTATTGCCTGAGGAGTGGCGAAATCGAACGCTCCTTATGGTGGTTCGATTGACTCGGGCCTTCCTGGCCCTCGCCCTTCGGGCAGCTGCGCTGTCAATCGCGGCTGTCCTGCCGCGCTTTCCGCCTCCGGGCACCATACAAAAACCCTCGCCTGCAAAGGTGGGGTTTTTTTTATGGTGCCAGGTGGCTGGATGAGAACCACCGCCTGGTTCGACAAAATTGTCTGGAACAACCGGGCTGGCGCACCAGTTTGGACGCCCGAAGGCTGAGCCCCATGGATGGGGCGAGCATTCCGCCTCCCCCTCCGAGCCCTTTCCCCTTCAATCCAGTTGGCTTCTAATGTGGCTCCAGAAGACCGTGACAAGTGTTACAGGCCCTTTCCGACGCTTGACCAGGCGCATGTTCTGCCGTCCGCCCCTTTTTGGTGCGTATATTTGACATGAAAATACACATAATGATAGAAATGTCTTCCGTCCAAACATTGGGATGGCAAATAACGACACTATGGAGCTTTAATATGAAAACAAAAATGGTTTTAATCAGTGGTCTTACGGCCGCCTTGTCTTTGGCTAGCGCAGGAGCTTTGGCTCAAAACGGCGAGGTTGGAACAGGTCCAAATCCATTCTCAGACTGCGGCATCGGTGCTGCCGTATTCCCGACTAACGGTGTTGCTGCGGCGCTCTCTAACGTGATCTGGGACGTGGGCACCACCGCCGTAACCTCGGCAACCGCAAGCCCCGAGACTTGCAGCGGCAAGAATGTGCAGGCGGCAGCTTTCATTATGGAAAGCTATGATAACCTCATCGAGGAATCTGCCCAAGGCAATGGCGAGAACCTTGCTACCTTGATGAGCATCATGGATGTCTCTGAGGAGCAGCGTGAAGCGGTTACCCTGAGTCTGCGTCAAGAGGCCGCGGACGTTGTGGGCTCGGAGGAGTACCTGACGTTGTCTTCTCAACAGAAAGCTGAAGCTTTCTACAATGGTCTTATGAAAGCCGTTTCTCAGACTGGTTAAGAGCCTCCCCTCCGCAGGCTGGGGCTATCTTTTGGCCCCAGCTTTCGTTTTACCTCAATGTGATTATCCGAATGCGTTATCGTTGGCTGGTGTGGGTCGCGAGCTTGCTCGCGATATCGTGCGCCTTGGCAGACGGTCCGTTGCCATCATCATTAAACAGATACGACGACCGTAAAATCTTGACACTCAGTAAAGAGATGCAGTGGCGCCGGCTGCTGGGGTTCTCTTCACCCCAATCCAGGGTCAGCGACGTAAAAGCGACTGCCTTTTTCTTGTCCAGAGACGGCCGTCGAGACCCACTGAGAGAAATGAACGCTACCCTTAGCGCCTTTTATTCCTCTTCGCCTCAAGACCTGAATGACCATGCTGTGTGTCGTTTTCCGGCACGCTTTCTGTGGCTGTCTCAGCATTTTGACTTTCAGGAGATTCCCGTCACACCGGACGAGTGCCCAGGGTATACCGATTTTTCTCTGAATGGCGATGTCGAGTCGATTAGCCTCATTTACGCAACCGGGTACCTTGGCAATCCGGCTTCATACTACGGACATCTTCTGGTTAGATTGAACCGCCATGGCGAGAATGTCCGGGAAAGTCTGGATGATACGGCCATCAACTTCGGCGCCATCATTCCAGACAATGAAAATATGCTGGTTTACATTGGGAAGGGAATCTTCGGCGGCTATGACGCGGGCTACACACACCGGGAATATTTTTACCATACACACAATTACGGTGAAAATGAGCTGAGGGACTTATGGGAGTATCGGTTAGCGCTAAGCGACTCTGACAGAACGCTGCTTGTCGCACACCTGTGGGAGTTATTGGCCAAAGAGTACACCTACTACTTTTTTAACAGAAATTGCGCTTATCAAATCGCCCAGCTATTCACGGTAGTAACAGGTGAGAACTACACTAACGCAAACCGACCTTGGGTGCTTCCCCAGCAGATAGTGCAGGCGGTTAATGGTTCGGCCTATCGAGGTACCGGCCTGGTAGAGTCGATTGATTATATACCTTCAAGGCAATCGAGACTCTATGCCCGCTATGAAGAGCTCGGTGCCAAAGAGCGAAAACGGGTAGAGCAAGCCGCCCATCGAGGTTCACCGGCCCTGGAGGAAACCATTGTTGGCGCCGAAGAAAGCCAAAAACGCGTCCTGGATACACTGCTCGATTATTATCAATTTCGGCAGGTGAAAGCAGATGTCGATGAGGTGCCAGATATTGAGAGAGAGCACCGTGCTGTACTGATGAGGCGTTTTGAACTTGAGCCAGGCGGTGGAGCATTGGATTTACAGGGGGAAGATGCCCCTCACGAAGGGCGGCCACCAAGCTACTTTTCGGTGGGCCTGCAGGACGGGCCAGGCGCTGCTCCACGGTACACGGTCCGAGTCAGGCCAGCCTACTATGACTCATTGGATGCGCAAGGCCGAAGCGTCGCATTCTCGACTCTGGCGATGGGAGATATCACCGTGTCTTTTGGGGAAGAGGGGAGCCAGCTGGAAAAGTTGACGATCGTTGAAGTGGAGAGTATTCAGCAAAATAAAACGGGTTTACCTGGCGATAGGGGGCACTCCTGGCGACTTTCGGTCGGCGCAGAACAGAAATCGTTCAGCTGTGCGGACTGCCTGGCCGCCAAAGGGATGGCGGCAGCCGGTTATTCTTCGTCATTTGGTTCTGACCGTATGGTGCTCTCTGGATTTATCGGAGGTGGCTATTTTGCTACTACTGATACCAGCGAGGGATTTTTCGTTGAGCCGTCCTTGCAGCTTAATTGGCGCTTAAGCGGGAAAGTGAACCTCCAGGCGTACTGGGGGGAACAGCACTTCTATCACTCTGACAGGCAACGGCAGGCCCGGTTGGATGCTCGGGTATCTTTGACAACTAACACCGACTTGCGATTATTCTTTGAAAACCGAGACGTCCACTTCTTTGGTCTCTCAGTCGGTTACTATTGGTAGCCTTGGGTGACAGGCCACCGTATGGCGAGTGGCCGAAGGTGCCAGGGCACTCCACGCATAAACCCAAGAGCCACCGTGTTGAAGTTGCCCAGCTTCGGGAACACGCCTGTGAAGCCTACGCTGGCTCAGGTCTCGTCATCGCGGTCCGGTTGTACCGGGTCCTGCGTGTTGTCGGGGCCAGCTCTGGCGGTCGGTTGGGCTCGGATGACCTGTTAGGGGATAGTTCGGGCGGCTCAGGGGCTCGTTCGAGAAGTTATCGGGCTTAAAAAGAGCGCTTTAGCCCTCAAAAAGTTCTTGACGTGTGCCACAGAACAGATACTATGGGTCCTGCTAGAAAGCTTGTTTTATATTTATGCACAACCATTTCGATTCCTGCCTGTAGCAAGTCGTCCTGTCCGTCATAAGTAATAGCACCATTTCCAGCACAACCGACCCTCGGGTCATCTACATTTTTTGATTGATTAAGGTAAGACTATGTCTACAGTTACTGGTACCGTTAAGTGGTTCAACGAAGCAAAAGGTTTTGGTTTCATTGAGCAGGAGTCCGGTCCGGACGTTTTCGCTCACTTCAGCGCCATTCAGGGCACTGGCTTCAAAACCCTGGCCGAAGGCCAGAAAGTAAGCTTCACCGTGACTCAGGGCCAGAAAGGTCCTCAGGCGGAAAACATCCAGCCTATGTAAGCGATTGTCGCTTCGTTAGGTCGCCTGCTCCTCAAGGCAGGCAATGAAAAACGGCGCTCCTCGGGGCGCCGTTTTTTTATGCCCGGTGTTCATGGCTTTGCCGCCGGATTTGCTACACTGCGCCCATTACCGATGCCCGCGTCGGGCGTAAGATCAGGACACCACCATGCTGGAAACCATTGGTATCAACCCCGCCGAACTGGCCGCCTCGGAAACGCTGCTGAAGCTACTGATCAGCACGGCGTTGCTGATTACCGTGGTGGTGGTGGTCCGGGCGCTGTCCGCCCGCTACATCCGCCGCAACGTCGCCTCCATGGAGTTGCGCCGCCGCTGGCTGGTGCACTCGCGTAACGGCCTGCTGCTGTTCATGCTGCTGGGGTTGATCATCATCTGGGGGGAAGAGCTGCGCACCCTGGCACTGTCAGTGGTGGCCATCGCCGTGGCGTTTGTGGTGGCCACCAAGGAGCTGATTCTGTGTGTGACCGGCTCCATCCTCAAAGCCGGGGCCGGGTCCTTCAATATCGGGGACCGCATTCAGGTGAAAGACTTTCGCGGCGATGTGATCGACCAGAGTCTGCTCGCGACCACCATTCTGGAAGTGGGCCCGGGCAAGCTGACCCACCAGCGCACCGGGCGGATGATCGTCATCCCCAACGCCCTGTTTGTGGCCGAGCCGGTGATCAACGAAAGCTACACCCACGACTATGTGCTGCATGTGTTCACCATCCCCTTCAAGCGCACTGCCAACTGGCAGGCTGCGCAACAGGCGCTGTTGGCCTCGGCCAATGAACACTGTGCGTCTTATCTGGCCGAGGCCAAGCGCTACCTTAAAAGACTGAACGAGTATCGCGGCCTGGACGCCCCCTCGGTGGAGCCACGCATTACTCTTCAGATGCCGAGCGCCGAAGAAGTTCACCTGGTGGTGCGCATCCCCGTGCTGACCGACCGGCGTAGCTCTATTGAACAATCCATTCTGTCGGAGGTGTTCAGTCAGCAGGAGTTCTCCGGTGCAAAAGAGAAGGCTCTGGAGCAGGAGGGCTCGGCGCCCACGGGATGAAACCCGCGACCGCCTGTGCTTTAATGAGGTGAAGCACACAGTTCTTTGACCCTCAGGAGTCGGCGGTGCCCCTTGCCAAACCCACAGCCCCGGACTTACTCGAAAGCCTCTATGACGGCGCGATGAACCCGGAGCGCTGGCCCCGGTTTCTCGGCCAATTGGCCACCCGCTTCGACGGTGGAACCGCTTCTCTGCGCATTACCGATATCGAAAAACCACGGGTTTACACCTCTTTCACTCAGGGGTTTGATGCCGAAGCCAATCGGCGCTACATGGAAGAATCCGTGGCGGTTGACCTGTTTCGTGACGCGCTGTCGGCGGCGCCCTTGGGCACCACACTGGCCAGTCACGAGATTGTGTCCGACCGGGAGTTTGAGCGCAGCGCGCACTATCAGATGGTGTTTCGTCCCAACGGGAACTTCTATGCCATGGGCGCCCAGTTCGAGCGCCAGGCCTCCCGGGCCGCGCATATCGGCGTTCACCGCCCCCGCCGTGCCGGGCCTTTCTCCCGCTCGGAACAGCGCGAACTGGATATCTTTTATCCCCACCTGAAACGCGCCGCCCGCATGATGCAGTTAATGGGGGAGTTTGAAGTCGCGTTGGGGCAGGCGAGAGCCGCGCTGGATTGCCTGCCCTACGGTGTCTGGCTGGTGGACCGGCAAAGGCGATGTCAGTGGTCCAACGCTGTGGCTGAGGAGGCGATGCAGACGCATGTTTATGGCCTTGGGCTCAGCGGCGAACGGTTGCAGTTGCGGGATGCCATGGAAGAGTCCCGGTGGCGATCTGTCTGTGACCGGGTGAGCCGTGGTGAGATCAGCGCCGATGTGATGCCCCTCGGCCACTCTGGCGCCACGCTGGTGGCCATGCAGTATCGCCGGCCGTCTGCCCGTGCCCTCATGGGGCCCGAGCAGGAGGCATTACTGGTGTTTCTGTTGGACCCGGAGCGACCGGTCAAACCCAACGCCCAGCGGCTTCACACCCTCTATGGCCTGACCCAGGCGGAAATTCGTCTGCTGGGGGAGTTGTTGCGCGGCTATGAACTGTCCGAGATCAGCGCCTGCCTGAACCTGTCCATTCATACCGTTCGCGCCCAGTTGAAATCGGTCATGCGCAAGGTGGGCGTTACCCGCCAGGCGCAACTGATTCGCAAGCTGTTGATGGTGTGTGCGGCGCTGCCATCGGATGGAGATGCACATTGACGATTGAAGGTTTTATCGACCGACCGGATGGGCGCCGCCTGCGTGTGCTGGAGCAGGGCGAATCCGACGCGCCGGCATGGCTTTATCTGCACGGGCTTCCGGGGTCGGCGGATGAGGCCTGGTTGCCTGGGGCTGTGGCGGACCGGGTGCATCTGCTATCTTTTGATCGGCCCGGTTATGGCGGGTCCACGACATGCTCCGAGTACACCCTGGCCATGCTCGCAGAGGATATTGGCGCGATTGCTGATGCGTATTCGGTGCCGACGATCCGCTTACTGGGTTTTTCGGCCGGCGGTCTGTTTGCCCTTGCCGCGGCCCGACTGCTCGGCGAGCGGGTGTCCCGGGTGGTATCAGTGGGCGCTCCGGCGCTGCACTGGTTGGATGATCCCGATCGGGAAGCGGCAGCACTGACCGCCGGCGCCTGGCAGGGCGCCCGGGATAATCCGGAGCAGCTTGCCGAGGCTCTTACCGCACTGACCCGAGACGGGGCGACTTTACAGGAAGCCATGCGTGACAGCCTTTCACCGGAAGATATCGCGATCATTGATCAGCCTGGCATAAGGCATCGGTTTGCGCAGACCATGGCTCAGGCTACCTGCCAGGGTGCGATCACGTCGGCGGCAGCCTTCGCCAGTGAACTGCAGTTGATGGTGTCACCCTGGCGCTATGAACTGGAGACGCTACCGGCATCGGTCAACTTTATCCATGGCGATAGCGATCAGTTGCTCACCGTGCGCCACCTGGAAGCACTTCACCAGAGCTGTCCTCACAGTCGCGCCGTTATTTTGCCGGGAGAGGGGCATTACTCGCCCCTGCTGGGACCCGGCGCGTCGGCATTATGGACCGACTGGATTCTCGAAAACGCCTGACAACAAAAGCCTTGAGCGGCAATAAAATCGCTTGTCAAAACCGACACGTTGAGGGCAAAATTCGCGCCTCCCGCGGCTCGCCGTTTCTTTGAGTCTTTGTCATGCGTTTCGCCAGTTTCGATGTGTTTCGCACCCTGGGGTTTCCCGATACCCGCCATTTCAAACCCGATCACCTGTTCCGCCATCAGTCCGAACTGAGTGCGGCTGAGTGGATATTGTTTCCCGAATACTGGCAGATCAATGCGTTGATCTACGGTATGGGCTGCCGGGTATTTCCCAGCCAGGCCAGTTATCTGCTGGGACACAACAAAATTGAAATGACCCGGGCGTTTCAGGCCGTCGCGCCGGCCCACGTACCGGTGACCCACATTCGCGCGAATACCCCGGACAACGCCGAGGAACTCTGGCAGGAAATAACCCACCCGTTTGTCGCCAAGCTCGCCAAAAGCAGTATGGGGGAGGGCGTGTGGTTGATCGAAGAGCGGGATCAGTGGCGCGAGTATCTCGGCCGGACCAACACCCTCTATGTGCAGGAGTGGCTGCCCATCGATCGGGACGTGCGGGTGGTGATCGTCGGAGATCAGGTGCTTGCGGCCTACTGGCGACTGCAATCCGGGTTCAGCTTCCACAATAATGTGGCGCGCGGCGGGAGCGTGGATTACAGCCCCGTGCCGGCGGTGGTGACAGACCTGGCGCTGTCGGTCGCCCGTAAGCTGGGGGTGGATCACGCCGGATTTGATATTGCTCTGGTGGGCGATCATCCCTACCTGCTGGAATTCAACCGCCTGTTCGGCAACCAGGGCATTCCGGGCGGTGGCCAGCGTCTGCGCGAGGCGATTCTGGGCTATCTGGAGCGTCAATCCGCGCAGAGTGACGACCCCAGTCGCCCGCCGGAGCCAGTAGCGGCCTGAAAACAGGCCGCTCAATTTATACGATCTTCAAATAAACCCGCCTTTCCTATATTTCATTTCATTGTTAAAACAGCGCTCAAAGTGTGATGGTTCCCGCAATCATCGCCATTTGGATGGGTTTGGCGTCAATCCGGTCGTCTGGTAGTAAGTAACAAATAATATTTATATATTTGTAAGAAACTATCTAATGTGGTTTTATCCCTCCTGCCTTCCGAATCAAAACCGACCGGTTGCGATGCGAAAGGCCTGCGTCTACTCAAATTCACACCACGAAAGGGGTAAATAACAATGAAGACTCAGTGGTTTAACCATCTCACCAAAGCATTCAGCGTCGGGTGCCTGACTCTCGCGGCGGCGGCCGCTCCGCAGTGGGCCAGTGCCCACGGGACCATCACCTCTCCGGAAAGCCGGATCTGGAACTGTAAGGAGCAGGGCCAGAACCCGAGCTCCGCGGCCTGCGCGGCTGCCATTGCCGAAAGCGGCACCCAGCAGATTTACGACTGGAACGGCATTCGCCAGGGCGCGGCCGATGGCGACCATCAGTCAGTCGTACCCGATGGGCAACTGTGCAGCGGCGGTGACCCCGGCACCTTCGGTGGCATGGATCTGGCGCGTGCCGACTGGGAGGCCACGCCCGTGTCCGGCTCCCAGACCTTTACCTGGTATAACTCGGCCCCGCACAAGTCCCTGTACTATCGCTACTACATCACCAAAGAGGGATACGACCCCACCCAGCCGCTGGCCTGGAGTGACCTGGAATACCTGATGGAAACCGACCCCAAGCCGGGTGAGACCTACCCGAGCCACACCGTCAGCCTGCCCAGTCGCACCGGCAAGCATGTGGTGTACGCCATCTGGCAGCGCTCCGACAGCCCGGAAGCCTTCTACGCCTGTGTGGATGTGGAGTTCAGTGGCGGCAGTTCAAGCAGCTCCAGTTCTTCGAGCTCCTCGTCCAGCAGTTCCAGCTCTTCCGACAGCGGCAATACCTGCGTCGGTATTCCCAACTGGGATTCGGAAGCCGTCTATCTGGCAAACGATCAGGTGCGCTACAACGACAACCGGTATGAAGCCAAGTGGTGGACTCAGGGACAAGTACCGGCGGACAACAGCTCTGAATGGGCGGTCTGGATCGACCAGGGGGGTTGTACCGAGTAACGGAGACGTTTCAGTAAGGAAACAAAAAACCGCCGGGGTAGTTGACCGGCGGTTTTTTTGTGCTCAGTCGTCCAGTGGGCGCGGAGGTTGATCGGGCTTGGCGTAGGCCAGCCGCTCCAGGCGCTCGGTGCGATGGTAGCTGTCCAGCCCGGAAATGGTCACCGCGTCCAACGCTTCGATATCCACGTAGCCGTCCGGTTGAATCACATTCGGCTCCACATGCACTGCGACGATTTCACCGACGATAAAATCGGTGTTGTTGAACTCCAGGTGTTTGCACTCCAGCAGCTTCAAACCGATCTTCAGGCGGCTCTCGTCGACATAGGGGGCCGGGTGATCTTCAAGATAGCTTGGTTTTAACCCGGTGGCATCGAATTCCGATTGCCCGCGCAGGTAGCGAGCGGAGGTCTGATGGGCCGGGCGGATCATGCCGCCATGCACCTGATTCAGAGTGTAGTAACCGGTGTCCAGAATATTTTCCACGCTGTGCCGCTCTACCGTGCGCGGGCGCGTCACCATGCCCATCAGCGGTGGATTGGCCCCCAAATGGATGACCGAGTTGACGATTGCCAAATTTGGGTGGCCGTCCTGGTCCACAGTGCCGACCAGATTGGCGCTCTTGAAGCCCGCCAGGGAGTTGATGAATTGCGCGCGGTAGCGCTTTTCCATCTGGTCGATGCTTGGGCGGTCAAAGTACAGGGAAGAAGTCATAGTCGCTCCACAATGGCTTGTGGAAACACTATACGACAAGGTGGGGGCAATGGGTCAAAAAAAGGGGGTGGTCGGGGCCACCCCAAAGGATCGACTTCATGAAGCAATGAAGAAGTCGGCTCTTGCAGAGACGGGGGTCAAATCTGAATGTGCACTACGCCGTTTTCCACGCGAACCGGGTACACCGGTACCGAGTGCGCGTCGGACTCCAGGCACTCGCCGGTGCGTAGATCGTAGTGCTCCTTGTACAGCGGAGAGGCCACCACGGTGCGCTCGCCCAGAGAACCGATAATGCCCCGGCTCAGCACGTTGGCTTGGCCAATCGGATCGTAGTTGCCGATGGCAAAGACTTCATCGAGGGTCTTGCTGTAGAAAATCGCGACCTGTTTCTGATGGATCAGGGCACACAGGCCGCTGTTGGGTTGCAGGTCGGATTTGCTGCACACCTCAACCCAGGTCTGTTCCACTTTCTTGGCGACGGCGGTATTCATATTGATGTTCTCCTTAAAGGCAATCGGTCATTGAGCACAAACTTCAGGAACGGATTTCCACCAACGGGATGCGGTTCTTGCGCTCCTCATCGGTGGCAGGGCGACGCTGACCGCGCTCGGCCACATAGGCGAGGTTGTCATCGATCTCGTCACTGTTGATAAAGTGGCGGAAGCGCTTGAGCTTTTCCGGATCTTCCAGGGTGGTCTTCCACTCGCACTGGTAGTTGGCCAGGTTGCGGGTCATGTCATCTTCCAGTTCCCGGCCGATATTCAGCTTGTCTTCAATCACCACTTCTTTCAGGTAATCCAGCCCGCCTTCCAGGTTCTCCATCCACACCGAGGTGCGCTGCAAGCGATCGGCGGTGCGGATGTAGAACATCAGAATCCGGTCGATGTACTGAATCAGCGTATCGTCGTCCAGGTCGGTGGCGAACAGGTCCGCGTGGCGCGGACGCATGCCGCCGTTGCCGCAGACGTACAGGTTCCAACCTTTTTCCGTGGCAATTACGCCGATGTCTTTCGATTGGGCTTCGGCGCATTCGCGGGTGCAGCCGGATACGGCAAACTTGATTTTGTGCGGTGCGCGCAGGCCCTTGTAGCGGTTCTCGATGGCGATGGCCATATCCACGCTGTCCTGCACCCCGTATCGGCACCAGGTGCTGCCCACACAGGATTTCACCGTACGCACGGATTTCCCGTAGGCGTGGCCGGTTTCAAAACCGGCGTCGATCAGTTTTTTCCAGATGATCGGCAACTGGTGCAATTGCGCACCGAACAGGTCCACCCGCTGACCACCGGTAATTTTGGTGTACAGGTTGAACTCCTTCGCGACCTCACCGAGCACGATCAGTTTTTCCGGGGTGATTTCGCCCCCGGCCACTCGGGGCACCACGGAGTAGGTGCCGTCCTTCTGCATATTGCCCAGATAAATGTCGTTGGTGTCCTGCAGGCCCAGGTGCTCTTCCTTCAGAACGTAATCGTTCCAGAAGGAGGCGAGAATCGACCCGACCGTGGGCTTACAGACTTCGCAGCCCAGGCCCTTACCGTGACTCGCCAACAGCTCATCAAAGGTTTTGATCTGTTTGACGCGTACAATATCGGCCAGCTCCTGGCGGCTGTATTCGAAGTGCTCGCACAGGTGGTTGTTCACCTCCACACCCAGGGCGCTCAGCTCGGCGTCCATCACCTGCTTGGTCAATGCCGCGCAACCACCACAGCCGGTGGCGGCGCCGGTGCAGGACTTGATGCCCCCCATATCGGTACAGCCATTCTGCACCGCATCGCGAATCGAGCCTTTGGTAACGTCGTGGCAGGAGCAGATCTGGGCCGTGTCGGGCAGGGCATCCACGCCCATGCCCACCGGTGCCTCGCCGTCGGTGGCGGGCAGAATCAACTGCTCCGGTGAAGCGGGCAGGTCCATCCCGTTTACGCAGATCTGTTGCAGCGTGCCGTAGGCGTCGGTGTCGCCCACCAATACCGCCCCCAGCAGTTTCTTGCCGTCTTCGGAGACGATCAGGCGTTTGTACACTTCGGCCACACCGTCGCTGTAGGTATAGCTCTGGGCGCCGGGTGTCATTGCCAGGGCATCGCCGACACTGCCCACGTCCACGCCGAGCAGTTTAAGCTTGGTGCTCATGTCGGCGCCGGTGAAGGATTGCTCGGCGCGGCCCTGAATATGCTCAACGGCAATTTTGGCCATCTGGTAACCCGGGGCCACCAGGCCGAAAATCTGGTTGTTCCACAGGGCACATTCGCCAATGGCGTAGACGTTGTCCGCCGAGGTCTGGCAGTGGTTATTGATGGCGATGCCGCCGCGTTCACCCATTGCCAGGCCCGCCTGCTTGGCGAGTTCATCCCGCGGGCGAATACCGGCGGAGAAAATCACCATATCGGTTTCCAGGTGTGAGCCATCGGCGAAGTTCATCCGGAAGCGGCACTCATCACCTTCGATAATTTCCTTGGTGTTCTTGCCGGTGTGCACACTTACACCCAGTTTTTCGATTTTCCGGCACAGCAGTTGGCCGCCGCCTTCATCCAACTGACGGGCCATCAGACCATTGGAAAATTCCAGCACGTGGGTTTTCAGTCCCAGGTTCTTGAGCGCATTGGCCGCTTCCAGGCCGAGCAGACCGCCGCCGATGACCGCGCCCACCTGACTGTTCTGGGCCGAGGCGGTAATGGCTTCCAGGTCTTCAATGGTGCGGTACACCAGGCAGTGATCCTGATCCCCGCCGGGAATGGGCGGCACAAACGGATAGGAGCCCGTGGCCAACACCAGTTTGTCATAGGCCTCGGTACGGCCGCTCGCTGTGGTCACCGTCTGCTCGTCCGGCTGGATGCTCACCACCTTATCGTTCAGGGTGTACACCACGCCGCGCTCGCGGTAATCGTCCTCGGTGGTCAGCGCCAGATCCTCGACTGTGGAGCCGTCAAAGTAGCTGCTCAGCTTGACCCGGTCATAGGCCAGGCGCGGCTCTTCGGAAAAGGTGATGATCTCGTAATCACCGGCGTTCTCCACACTCAATAAAGTGTCGATAAACTTATGCCCGACCATGCCGTTGCCGACCACAATAATGCGCTGTTTCATAAAACCACTCCTGACTAAACTCAAAATTCTGATTCCGGTTTTACCGGTATTGGTGGATGACGGCCTTCGGCCTACGCAATCGACCGCTGCTGCGCCTCACTCAAAAACTGCTCCGGCGCCAACTGGTCCGCCAACCGCACCACATCCCCCACCACAATCAACGCCGGGGATTGCACCGCGTCGCGCTCGGCGGTCTCGGCCAACTCGTGCAACGTGGTGGTCAACACCCGCTGATTCGCCCGGCATCCGTTTTCAATAAACGCGGCGGGCGTATCGCCACTCAAACCGTGGGTCATCAATTGCCCGGCAATCTCTTCCGATCGGCTCACGCCCATATAAAACACCAGGGTGTGATTCAACTGCGCCAGCGCCTGCCAATTGGCGGTCACTTCGGTTTCGCCGTGGCCGGTCACCAGGGTGCAGCCCTGGGATACACCGCGATGGGTCAAGGGCATATGGGCGCTGCTGCTGCAACCGGAGGCGGCGGTAATACCCGGTACCACCTCGGCGTTCACACCTGCCTGGCGCAGGGTCATCAGTTCCTCACCACCGCGACCAAACACGAAGGGGTCGCCGCCCTTAATGCGGCATACGGTTTTGCCCATCAGTGCCTGGTCCACCAGGCGCTGATTCAGATCGTCCTGCGCAATGCTGTGATGATTTTTCGACTTGCCGACATAAAGTGCGGGGGTGCCGCTCGGAAACAGCGCGCGAATATCCGCACTCACCAACTGGTCGTAAAAAATGATGTCCGCGCTTTCAATTGCGCGCAGCGCTTTCAGGGTCAGCAACTCGGCATCGCCGGGACCGGCACCCACAAGCCATACTTTCCCGGTTGATGCGGGAGTCGAGCGGGTCGGCTTGGACGAGGGAATCAATGGTTCAATGTTCATGGAGTTCATAACGGTTGCCCTGAAAAATCATTTTACGAATGCATGGTTGGGCTAGAGCAAAGACAGTGCCATTCACTGACAAACCCCATGAAAAAGTTTATAACCCCTTATTTTTCATGCGCTTAGCGGGCACACATTCTGCAGCGCGGGATTTTTATACGTTACAAGTTCACGCGAAACGAGCACCACGGCCGTGCAAAGGTGCGCTGAAATAATGCAAAACGGTGCAGGCGGGCGATGAACAATTTGCGTTGAAAGTGTGCAAGTGGTGGTGCGTAGTGCGCTATCCCGGTGCTCTTGCAGATTTTTCGTTGGAATGAGTGCGTGAACTGAGGTGAATTCGGCCGAACGACCGACATTTAATGGCAGGAAATGAAATTGGCGTGGCGATTGCAGTGCTTGAAGGCGTGATGACAACAAACACTTTCTATATTGCAGGTTGATCCATGACAGTTCATCGGTACGAACCCATTCCCACCGCCCAAGCCGAGTCCACGGTACAGACCACCTGTGCCTACTGTGGTGTTGGCTGTGGCATAAAGGCCACGGTGAATACCGAGGAACGGAAGGTGTTGATCGAGGGAGACGAGACCCATCCGGCCAACCTGGGGCGGCTCTGCTCCAAAGGCCTGGCGCTGGGGGAGACCCTGGTGGACACCGGTCGACTGCTCCACCCGAAAGTGCACGGCGAACAGACGAGTTGGAATCACGCGCTGCAGACCGTGGCTCAGGGTTTTGTGGATACCATTGTCGAGCACGGCCCGGACTCGGTGGCCTTCTATGTGTCCGGGCAACTGTTGACCGAAGACTACTATCTGGCCAACAAGTTGATGAAGGGCTTTATCGGCAGCGGCAATATCGACACCAATTCCCGCTTGTGCATGTCCTCCAGCGTGGCCGGGCACAAGCGCGCCTTTGGCAGCGATACGGTGCCGGGCTGCTACACCGATCTGGAACAGGCGGACATGATCGTGCTCACCGGCTCCAATCTCGCTTGGTGCCACCCGGTATTGTTCCAGCGCATCAAGGCCGCCAAACAGCAGCGCCCTCATATGAAGGTGGTGGTGATCGACCCGCGCCGAACCGACACCTGCGATATCGCCGACCTGCATCTGCCCATTCACCCGGGTACTGATGTGGCGTTGTTCAATGGTCTGCTCAGTTATCTGGCCCAACACAACGCTATTGACGAAGACTTTGTCCAGGCCCATACCGAGCATTTTACCGAAGCCCTGGTGGCCGCCATGGAAGACGCTGGTCAGCGCCCGGTGCTGGCCGAACAACTCGGCGTGGCCGACTATCAGTTGGAAACCTTTTTTCAGTGGTACGCCCAGACCGAGAAAACCGTCACCGTTTACTCCCAGGGGGTAAACCAATCCACCGCCGGCACCGACAAGGTCAATGCCATCATCAATTGCCATTTGGCCACCGGCCGTATCGGTCGACCGGGCATGGGGCCGTTCTCCGTCACCGGCCAGCCCAATGCCATGGGTGGGCGTGAAGTCGGCGGGCTGGCGAACACCCTGGCGGCCCATATGGAGTTCGACCATCCGGAGCATTGGCAACTGGTGCGGGACTTCTGGAAAGCGGACAACCTAGCCACCCGTCCCGGCCTGAAAGCCGTGGACATGTTCGACGCCGTCGCCTCCGGTAAAATCAAAGCCATCTGGATCATGGCCACCAACCCGGTCATGAGTCTGCCTAACGCCGACAAAGTCAAGCAGGCCTTGAAGGACTGTCCGTTGGTAGTGGTGTCCGACTGTATTGAAGACACCGACACCACGCGCCTGGCCGACGTGCTATTGCCCGCCGCCGGCTGGGCCGAAAAATCCGGCACCGTCACCAACTCCGAACGGCGCATCTCACGCCAACGGGCCTTGCTGCCGCCCTTGGGGGAAGCAAGGCCGGACTGGTGGATCATCGCCGCCGTGGCCAAACAGATGGGCTACGGGCGCGCCTTCGACTACGCCAGCGAAGCCGAAGTGTTCAGCGAATACGCCCGCCTGACGGCCACCGACAATAATGGCACCCGGGATCTCGATCTGGGTCACTATAGTCACTTGACCCTGAACGACTACGACAGCCTGCCGCCGCGGCAATGGCCGCTGCCGACGAAAGCCCCGTTGCCCGATGGCGACCAGCGCCTGTTTGGCGATGGTGTGTTCTTTACCCCCTCCGGCCGGGGGCGGTTCGTGTCGGTACGCTATCGCGCACCGGCCACCCAGGTGGATAGCCACTACCCGCTGACCCTGAACACCGGCCGCATCCGCGACCAATGGCACAGCATGACCCGCACCGGCCTGGCCTCGCGCCTGTGCGGCCACCTGCCGGAGCCGTTTATCAGCATTCACCCCAAGGATGCCGGGCGCTACCAATTGAAAGATGGTGCTCTCGCGGACGTCACCAGCCGACAGGGCCAGGCGCGGGTGCGCGTGCAGCTCACCGACCAGGTCAACCTGGGTGAAGTCTTCATGCCCATGCACTGGAATGACGTGCACGCCAGCCGCGCGCGGGTGGCCGCCCTGGTAGGTGAATACGTCGACCCCACATCCGGCCAGCCGGAAAACAAATACACCCCGGTTCAGGTCCACCCCTGGTACGAACAGGCCGAAGCCCTGCTGGTCAGCCGAACCCCACTGCCCGAACTGGACGCCGACTACTGGGCCATGCGTCGGGTCAACGGCGGCTACCTCTATCGTATCGCCAGCGAACAGCACCCCGCCGACCTGGATAAACAACTCCAGAGCCTGTGCCAGCAAGGGGACCAACAGCTCGCCTTCGGCCACCCCGAGCGCGGCGAATTCCGGCGCGCCTTTGTGCGCGAGGGCCAACTGTACATTGCCTTCTCCGTCGCCAAACAGTTCGGCACCCGGGATTTCAGTTGGCTCGGCGACCTGCTCGAAGGCGACTTCGCCGCTACCGCCATGCGCGCCCTGTTAAGCGGCAAGCCGGACCAGCAACACAGCCAGGGCAAACTGGTGTGCGCCTGCAAACAGGTGGGCTACAACACCCTGTGCAACGCCATCCGCGAAAAAGGCATCGACACCGTCGACGCCCTCAGCGCCGAAACCACCGCCGGCACCGGCTGCGGCTCCTGCCTGCCGGAGCTGGAGCAGATTATTGCCAGGGAGCGTGCGCACGAGGCAGCCTGAACTTAAAGCCAGGGAAGGTTAAATTCTGATCAATCCATACAGTATATTGGCAGCCGAGCCAAAATCGGGCACACTTTGTAAACCGAGCACGCTCGTTTACACACCGTGGCTTATAAAAAAGACAATAAATTCAATGCATTACCAAACCGGGCAGTAAATTAACGCGCACTGCCCGTCAGAAAAACGCGCATGCACGCTTTTTCACCCTGACAACTTGGATGTTCAGCATGAAAATACCCGAATATCAGATAGTTGCGAAAAGCTCTTCGAGTGAATGCTCGGAGGGATATTGCGCATGCGCGATATACAAATAATGAGATGGACGCCCCTCTCTAGTCGGCTAGTCTTAAGTGACTAAGCCACAGTGGAGGGTAAGAAAATGAAAG